>NZ_FMXV01000075.1:0-1145 GCF_900104425.1 Pseudomonas sp. NFACC13-1
GTAACAGGGTCGGTTGCGGTGACCCGTACACGGGTGAAACGCCCCTCGATCTGATTCGCTGCCGGAGGTGTGTAGACCCCTGTATTTTCATCGATTGTACCTGCGCTGACAGCACGACGCTGCAGGTCTTCAACAGCCCATTTCAGGCCATTTCTTTCAGGAAAAACCTCAAAAGCATAGTGCGGCGCGCCGGCGGCAATACGGGGCTCCGGCGTGGTGATGGCGAACGTTGTTTGAGCGGGATTGAGGCGACCGAACAGACCGACATCATAAGGGGACTGTAAATTGAGCATCTGAATGGTCTCGCCGTAGTTAAGCTCGAGATTTTCCGCAATAAATCCCGTCACAGCGCGGCCCGTAGGGAACTGATCTTTGATTGCACCCTCCATCATCCCCGACGCATCCATCGCCAACAACCGAAGTAAAACTTCAGCAGCCTGCACCATCGCCAGCCCTAGCAAAAAAAACAGTATAAGTGTTATATCCATTGTTTGACCTTCCAAATTCATCTTACGCTTAACGGCATCGTCAAATTCGGAAAAATTATCGCCTGGCTCAGGGACTGCATTGCTTTCGGTATCAAATTTTATTCTTTTTAACGCGCCGCCGGCGGCATCATCGATCAATTGATAGGTCGCTGTGATGGTTAAGCCGTAACGCAAAGTATTGCCCGGATACAAATCTATGAGCGATTGAAGTAGATAGTAATTACTTTCTAAAACATTAATTTTAGCGTCAATAGTCCCGCTACACGGCCACTCGACGCTAATCTCTTGCCCCCGCAGCGCAACCTTCAGACTTCCACCGGCCGTCATAAGAAATTCAGGATGAACAACCTCAAGATCCGCCCATACTGGACCCACCACGGTATTCATATCCAAACGATGATTAAATGTCCCACGAGGAACCGTAATCCCCCCGCCTTTAGCTGTCGCAGTAACGTCTCCGCTATCATCAAAAACAAAATCAAAATCATCGCTATCAATCATTTCCCCCAGTGATCGTATCAACTCAGCAATAACTACTCGGCCTCGCGCTACCAATACAGTGGCAGAGTAATCCCTTCCGGCGTCATTCGGGATCAAGTAACGAAAACCGCTGTTCGAGCCAGGCGTGTCTCCCTCATGTCTACCCTCCATGCGCAC
>NZ_FMXV01000071.1:0-1508 GCF_900104425.1 Pseudomonas sp. NFACC13-1
GAACCGCACGGGCCAGGAACTCAATCTGATCTAGCTATTGCCGAGCCTCAGCTTCCAAGGTTGAGGTTCGAGAGCCTTCCTGTAGAAAGGGGCTCCGCTCGGAGTCATGGACTGTAGTGGTCTAATGAAACCGGACACCCATTTAGGCGAGAATGCTCGCCAGATTGAGGTGTCTGATGACCAAGCAACGTCGTTCCTTTTCCGCTGAATTCAAACGCGAGGCCGCAGGCCTCGTGCTCGATCAAGGTTATAGCCATACCGAAGCCAGCCGCTCGCTTGGGGTGGTCGAGTCCGCGTTGCGTCGCTGGGTTAATCAACTCCAGCAGGAGCGTAACGGCGTTACTCCACAGAGTAAGGCGCTGACGCCTGAGCAGCAGAAAATCCAGGAATTGGAAGCTCGAATCGCTCGCCTTGAACGGGAGAAATCCATTTTAAAAAAGGCTACCGCGCTCTTGATGTCGGAAGAGCACGAGCGCACGCGCTGATTGATCAATTGAGCGCCCAAGAGTCGGTCGATTGGCTGTGCACAGTCTTTGACATTACTCGCTCGTGTTACTACTCCCACCGCCTCAGGCGCCGAACTCCGGACGTTGAGCGGCTTCGGTTGCGCAGTCGGGTCAACGAACTGTTTACGCAAAGTCGAAGCGCCGCCGGTAGCCGCAGCATCGTGTCGATGATGCGGGAAGACGGTGAGCAAATCGGGCGGTTCAAGGTGCGCGGCCTGATGCGGGAACTGGAGTTGGTTAGCAAACAACCTGGATCACATGCCTACAAACAAGCGACGGTGGAGCGGCCTGACATTCCGAACATCTTGAATCGAGAGTTTGATGTTCCGGCACCGAATCAAGTCTGGTGTGGCGACATCACCTACATCTGGGCTCAAGGGAAATGGCATTACCTGGCTGTCGTTCTGGATCTCTACGCACGCCGAATTGTGGGTTGGGCACTGTCAAACAAGCCGGATGCGGATCTGGTCATCAAGGCGTTGGACATGGCTTACGAACAGCGTGGCAGGCCTCAAGGGCTGCTGTTTCACTCGGATCAGGGCTCCCAATATGGCAGTCGCCAGTTTCGCCAACGGCTCTGGCGTTACCGCATGCGCCAAAGCATGAGTCGTCGTGGAAACTGTTGGGGTAATGCGCCGATGGAGCGTGTGTTTCGCAGCTTGAAAACTGAATGGATACCGACCGTGGGCTACATGACAGCTCAAGAAGCGCACCGCGACATCAGTCATTACCTGATGCATCGGTACAACTGGATTAGACCGCACCAATTCAACAACGGACTGGCCCCAGCCCAGGCCGAGAAAAAACTTAACGTCGTGTCCGGGATTAGTTGACCACTACACTTCGCCCAGCAGTCGATGCTGGCTTGAGAGCACAAATTGGAGATGAGTATGACCGTCGAGCCGCACAACGCGGGTGTGCGCTTCCCTTCACCCTTACTCTATCTGGGAGCGCTGCTGTTGGGGCTGGCGGCGGACCGGTTCATTACCCTGCGCTCTTTCG
>NZ_FMXV01000070.1:0-1773 GCF_900104425.1 Pseudomonas sp. NFACC13-1
GTACGGGGACCGGTTCATCAGGCCGACGTGGTAAATGAAGGCCTGCTTAACGGCAGGCCGTCACCGGCCCGCACACAAAAAATCTGACACTCCCCAGCCTCGTTTCACTCGGCAGCTCCTACGGCGCAGCCGAGCGGGAGCAAGCTCCCTCGCCACAATGATTCATACAGTCTTAAGTTAACCAGCGCCTGTGAGAACAGCAGTCCACGCATTCCCGCCCCCACCACAAGTCCCCTGTGGGAGCGAGCTTGCTCGCGATGGCGGTACATCAGACAAAAAGATCTTCAGTCGGCTGGCTATCTGCATGTTCATATCGTGGCATCTATGGTCATCGGCGGGGTTCGCACGCCAAGCGTTCAAATTTAGCGAATCGCCCTACATCCTTTGTCCCCTCCCACTGACTTAATTCCCCTGTCATCCCCGGCAGAGTCTCGCGTTCGTCCCCGCATCGCGAGATTCCTGCATGTTTGCCCCCGACAAGCTCCTGGCCCTGAACAACACCATCGGTTCTTTGGTGGTGGCGGCCATGGACCCCGAGCAGCCGGATGTCGAGGCGGTTTTCCAGGACTTTCGAAACTGCCTGAACGACTACGACGCCTGGGCTGAAAGCTTCTGGGCCGGTTGGGCGCTGGATCTTGAGCAAGTGTTCAAGGTCGGCAACGAGGTGTCCCTGGCGGCGCCGAAGAATCTTGATCAACCCATCAGTGCCACGGTGGCCGCGTGTCCGGCGAGTGGTCCACTGACGTTGGTGCACATGTTCCAGGCGGCGCGTTTCGTGCCGATTGGCGACACACCGGTGATGCTGGAGCCGGTCATCGATGGCACGCCGGGGAAGGAAATTTTCGGCGAGCCGATCCATCACGTGATCGGCCCCAGCGGCATCCTGGAAGTGCCTGAGTGTTGGCGCGGCCAGCGTTATCGCATCACCTTTTTCCCCCATGTCACGGCCGATCACGTCAAGGCGTTGTACGCGTCTTACCAAGGCGTGATCGACGAACTTGAGGGCTGGCTGAAAGCCGAGTGGGAGCAGTTTCAGTCGCTGTGGGCGGAGTTTTCCGACGCCGGGTTTCTTCAACGCTACGACGTGTTGCAGCAGGCTGATTGGCGCGGTCTCAAAAGCGCCCTGCATCAACTCTGGGACGACGTTAAGCAGGTTTTCGGGCTGCTGGCCGATCTGCAGGCCAACAGCGAAAAACTCTTGGAGTACCTGACTCAAGCCGAGCTTGAACAGCTACTGAAGGCGTCCTCCGAGGCAATTGCCAAAGGGTTGATGGTGTTGAGCGACGAGCCGTTGCTCTTCGTTCACATGGCCGCGTTCACCAGTTGGCTGCGGATGTTGCCGCCTCAGTACGCGGCCGAAGTCGTCGGAGAACTGCGCGCCTCGGTACTGATCAATTTCCTGCTGATGCGTTTGACCGGGGCACTGGGCCTGGGTCTGCGCATGAGCGGTAACGTATTGGGCCGGGTCCGCTCGGAGCGGGCCCGGGAATGGTTGCTGGCGTCGAGCCTGAGGCTGGGCCAACTCACCCCCGACCGGCTCAATCAGCATGCCGATGTGCTCAAACCGTTGGTGGTCAGCCAACGCGCACCTTTAAAACCGACGCCTGTCGGACCCTTGCACATCACCCCGGAACACTCGGCGCCATTGTCTGTGAGCAATCCGGCCGCCGTGGCGCGGGAAAAATCCCAGCCGTCTACCCGCCTGAGCGAACACGAACCCCACGACGACGCCCCGGCCCAATCGAAAAACCCCAACGGCGACAGCGCCGACAC
>NZ_FMXV01000069.1:0-1960 GCF_900104425.1 Pseudomonas sp. NFACC13-1
CTCGACGCCATGCCGCTGACCCCCAATGGCAAGCTCGATCGCAAGGCCTTGCCGGCCCCAGACCTGGATTCGGTCATCACCCGCGGCTACGAAGCCCCCCGAGGCGAAATCGAAACGACCCTGGCGCAGATCTGGCAGGACCTGCTCAAGGTCGAGCGCGTCGGCCGTCACGACCAGTTCTTCGAGCTGGGCGGTCATTCGCTGTTGGCCGTCAGCCTGATCGAGCGCATGCGTCAAGTCGGCCTGAGTGCCGACGTGCGTGTATTGTTCGGCCAACCGACGCTGTCGGCATTGGCGGCGGCAGTGGGCGGGCGCAGCGAAATCGTGGTGCCGGCCAACGGCATTGCCCACGGCTGCATGAAGATCACGCCGCAAATGCTGTCGTTGACCAGCCTGGATCAGGATGCCATCGACCGCATCGTGGCGACGGTGCCGGGTGGCGCGCGCAACGTGCAAGAAATCTATCCCGTGGCACCGCTCCAGGAAGGCATTCTCTACCATCACCTCTCGGCCGAGCAGGGCGATCCCTATGTCTTGCAGGCCCTGTTCGGCCTGCAGGACCGGCAGCGCCTCGACGACTTCATTCGGGCGTTGCAGGGCGTCATCGATCGCCACGACATCTTGCGCACCGCTATCGTGTGGGAGGGTCTCGACGAGCCTCAGCAAGTGGTCTGGCGCGAAGCGCGGTTGGGCCTGGAGGCGTTCACGCCGGATCCGCAAGGCGGGGACGTCATTGAACAGCTGCATCGGCGTTTCGACGCTCGTCACTATGGGCTCGACATGACCCAGGCACCGCTGATGCGCCTGGCGTTCGCCGAAGACAAGCCCAACCAGCGTTGGGTTGCCTTGCTGCTGTTCCACCACATCGCCCTTGATCACACGGCGCTCAAGGTGGTGCAGCACGAGATGCGGATGCACTTGTTGGGGCAGATCGGACAGTTGGATGCGCCGGTGCCTTATCGTCACTATGTGGCGCAGGCACGCCTGGGTGTGAGTCGTGAAGAGCACGAGGCGTTCTTCCGCGACATGCTCGGCGACGTGGATGAACCGACGCTGCCGTTCGGCTTGCAACAGGTGCAGCGTGACGGCAATGACATCGAGGAGGCCAGGCGGCTGCTCGACCGCGATCTGAGCCGCCGTCTGCGACGTCTGGCACGGATGTCCGGGGTGGGGGCGGCCAGTCTCCATCACTTGGCGTGGGCTCAGGTGCTGGCATGCGTCTCGGGCACACCTGACGTGGTGTTCGGTACGGTGCTGATGGGCCGGATGCAGGGTGGCCAGGGCGCTGATCGTGCTTTGGGGATGTTCATCAATACCTTGCCATTGCGGGTGGCGGTGGGTCAGCAGGACGTGCGGCAGGGTGTCCAGGCCGTTCATGGACGTCTCTCCGCGCTGTTGGGGCATGAACACGCCTCGCTGGCGCTGGCACAGCGCTGCAGCGGAGTGAGTGCGCCGATCCCGCTGTTCAGCGCGTTGCTGAACTACCGCAATTCCAGTGAACAGTTGGATACGCAGAGTGAGGCCTTGGCCTGGCAGGGCATCGAGACACTGGGGGGTGAAGCCCGCACCAACTATCCGTTGACGCTGTCGGTGGACGACCTGGGTGAAGATTTCGCCTTGACGGTCCTGGCGGCGAGCGGTGTGGGCGCTCAACGGGTCTGCGCCTACATGGAGCGCGCACTGCAAAGCCTTGCCACTGCGCTGGAGTCCAGCCCTGCTTCACGTCTGCAGGACCTGACCGTGCTGCCGCAAGCCGAACGTCAACAGGTGCTGGACGCGTTCAATGCAACCGCACGCGACTATCCACGAGACAAGACGGTCCATGGTCTGTTTGAAGCGCAAGTGCGGGCCAATCCCGAGGCGCTGGCGGCCGTGCATGACGAGCACAGCCTGACCTACGCCGAGCTGAACGACCGGGCCAATCGCCTGGCCCGTCATCTGGTCGGCCTGGGCGTACAGC
>NZ_FMXV01000067.1:0-2194 GCF_900104425.1 Pseudomonas sp. NFACC13-1
AACGACGACCAGGTGAAGATCCGTGGTTTCCGCATCGAACTGGGCGAGATCGAAGCCAAGCTCGCCCGGCACGACGCCGTGAAAGAGGCGGTGGTGCTGGCCCGCGAAGACGTGCCGGGCGACAAGCGCCTGGTGGCCTATTTCACCCAGTCAGAAACGGTGGACATTGAGACCCTGCGCAGCTACCTGCAAGCGCAGTTGCCGGCCTACATGGTCCCGGTAGCCTACGTGCAGCTTGACGCACTGCCCCTGACCCCCAATGGCAAGCTCGACCGCAGGGCCTTGCCGGCGCCGGAACACGATGCACTCATCACCCGCGGCTACGAAGCTCCACAAGGTGAGACCGAAATCGCCCTGGCGCAGATCTGGCAGGACCTGCTGGGCCTGCAACAGGTCGGCCGTCACGATCACTTCTTCGAGCTCGGTGGCCACTCGTTGCTGGCCGTCAGCCTGATCGGGCGGATGCGTCAAGTCGGCCTGAGCGCCGACGTGCGCGTGCTGTTTGGCCAGCCGACCTTGATGGCGCTGGCCGCCGCGGTCGGTAGCGGTCGCGATGTCGAGGTGCCGGACAACGGGATTCTGCTGGGGAGCACTCGAATCACGCCGTCGATGCTGCCGCTGGTCGCTCTGGACCAGCAAGCCATCGACCGCATCGTCGCGACGGTGCCGGGTGGTGCGCGCAATGTGCAAGACATCTACCCCCTGGCACCGTTGCAGGAAGGCATTCTCTACCACCACATTGCAGCGGCCACCGGTGACCCCTATGTGTTGCAGGCGACGTTCACCGTCACCGACCATGGGCGCCTGGACGCATTTGCCCATGCGCTGCAGGCGGTGATCGATCGCCATGACATCCTGCGTACGTCGGTGGTCTGGGAAGGCCTGGACGAGCCGGTGCAAGTGGTCTGGCGCAAAGCGCAGCTGGCGGTCGAGGAGGTGATACTGGCCGCCGAGGCGGGGGATATCGCCAGACAGCTGCGCGAGCGCTTCGACACACTGCATTACCGTCTCGACATGCAACAGGCACCGCTGATGCGCATTGCCTTTGCCCATGACCCGGCCAACCAGCGCTGGGTCGCGCTGTTGCTGTTCCATCACATGGCACTGGATCACACGGCATTGGAAGTGGTGCGCCACGAAATGCAGGCGCATCTGCTGGGCCAGGGCGATCAACTGGGTGAAGCGGCACCTTTCCGCAACTACGTGGCCCAGGCTCGCCTGGGTGTCAGCCGCGAGGAACATGAAGCATTTTTCCGCGACATGCTCGACGACATCGACGAACCGACGCTGCCCTTCGGTGTACAGGATGTGCGTGGCGACGGCAGCGATATCGAGGAGGCCGGGTTGCACCTTTGCGCAGGCCTGAGTCGCCGTCTGCGGGCCCAGGCCCGGACGTTGGGCGTGAGTGCGGCGAGCCTGCATCACCTGGCCTGGGCGCGGGTACTGAGCCAGGTGTCCGGCAAACAGGACGTAGTATTCGGCACCGTATTGATGGGCCGGATGCAGGGTGGTGACGGTGCCGAACATGCATTGGGCATGTTCATCAACACCTTGCCGCTTCGGCTGGATGTGGGCGACCAGGATGTGCGCGGCAGTACCAAGGCCGCACATGCCCGGTTGACCGGCCTGCTGGGTCATGAGCATGCGTCCCTGGCCCTGGCCCAGCGTTGCAGCGGCGTGGTCGCGCCGATGCCGCTGTTCAGTGCCTTGCTCAACTATCGGCACAGCAGCGCGGATGTGACTTCGGCCGATGCATTGGCGGCCTGGAACGGCATCGAACTCCTGAGCAACGAAGAGCGCACCAACTACCCGCTGACCCTGTCGGTGGACGATCTGGGCGAAGATTTCCACCTGAGCGCGCTGGCGTTGCCGCAGATCGGCGCGCAGCGGATCTGCGCTTACATGAACGTGGTGCTGGAGAACCTGGTGTCTGCGTTGGAGCAGGCGCCACAGACGCCATTGAACAGCGTATCGGTCCTGCCGTCGGCCGAGCGTCGCCAACTGCTGGTGGAGTTCAATGCCACGACCCGCAGCTATCCGCAGGACAGGACCGTCCATGGTCTGTTCGAGGCACGGGTACAGGCCAATCCCGAGGCGCCGGCGGCCGTGCATGACGAGCACAGCCTGACCTACGCCGAGCTGAACGACCGGGCCAATCGCCTGGCCCGTCATCTGGTCGGCCTGGGCGTACAGC
>NZ_FMXV01000066.1:0-2459 GCF_900104425.1 Pseudomonas sp. NFACC13-1
ACCGCCAGGTCGAAGTTCAGCGACGTCGAGAACAGGGTTTTCGACAGGGTTTCAGCGTCAAAGGCGCGATGAGCCCAGGTCAGGAAGTTCACCGTGTTGCGGTGTTCGATCATCACACCCTTAGGCAAACCGGTGGAACCGGAGGTGTAGATCACGTAGGCCAGGTGCGCCGACGTCAGGCCGTCGACCTGCGGATTGGGCGCCACCTCGTCCTGCCAGATGCCTTTGTCGAGATCGATCAACGGGATCGCGGTCTCGCCCAGCAAGCCACGTGTGGCCGTCTGCACCAGGATCGCCGCCGGGGCGCTGTCCTCGAGCATGTAGGCAATCCGATCCGCCGGATAGGCCGGATCCAGCGGCACATAACCGCCGCCCGCCTTCAGGATCGCCAGCAAGCCCACGACCATGTCGAGGCTACGCTCGACACAGATCGCCACCCGCGAGTCCGGCTGCACACCCTGTTTGCGCAGGTAATGGGCCAACCGGTTGGCGAGCCCATTGAGCTCGCGATAGTTGAGCTGGTGCCGGCCATGACGCACCGCCAGCGCATCCGGCGTGCGTCGCACCTGCTCCTCGAACAAGCCGTGAATGGTCTGTTCCAGTGGGTACTCGGCGTCAGTGGCGTTGAACGCCCCCAGCAATTGCTCGCGCTCGTCGGCAGGTACGATCGACAACTCGCGCAACGGGGCGTCAGGTGCATGCTCCAGCGCCTGCACCAGGCTCTCCAACGCCATATGCATGTAGCCGCAGACACGTCGCGCACCCACTTCGACCACCGCCTGGGCTGTCAGCAGGAAACCTTCGCCGAGGTCGTCGACGTTCAGGCACAACGGGTAGTTGGTCCGCTCTTCCATGCCCAGGGTGTGAATCCCGTGCCAGGCCGAGATGGCCTGCTCGGACGCGGCTTCACCGGCGCTGTGCCGATAGTTCAACAACGCGCTGAACAATGGAAGCGAGGCCGGTACACCGCTGCAACGCTGGGCCAATGCCAGGGAGGCATGTTCATGCCCCAACAATCCGCTCAACCGGGCGTGGGTAGCCTTCACGCCTGTACGGACGTCGATGTGCCCCACACTCACCCGCAGCGGCAAGGTATTGATGAACATCCCCAGCGCCCGGTCCGCACCCTCGCCGCCCTGCATCCGGCCCATCAGTACGGTGCCGAACACCACTTCCTCACGCCCTGAGACGCGCCCGACCACCTGGCCCCAGGCCAGGTGGACCAGGCTCGCCGCACTCACCCCGAGCTGACGGGCCTGCGTCCGCAAGCGCTGGGCCAATGCCCCATCCACGCCTTGTTGCATTTCTTCGATGCCGCTGCCGTCGCCCTGCACATTCATCAGACCGAACGGCAACGTCGGTTCGTCGATGTCACCCAGCATGTCGCGGAAGAACGCTTCGTGCTGTTCGCGACTCACGCCCAACCGGGCCTGGGCGACATGATTGCGGTACGGCACAGCCGGTGCGAGCAGCTCTGCCTGGCCCAGCAGGCTGGCCTGCATTTCATGCACCACCACCTCAAGGGCGGTGTGGTCCAGCGCCACGTGATGGAACAGCAGCATGCCGACCCAACGCTGATTCGCCAGATCCTGGGCATAGGCCAGCCGCATCAACGGTGCCTGGGCAATGTCGAGGCGGTAGTGACGCGGGTCGAAGCGTTCGTGCAACTGTTGCACTGCATCGCCCGCCGCCGGATCCAGCCCGACTTCTTCAAGGGCCAGCGTCGCGTGGCGCCAGACCACCTGCACCGGTGACTCCAGGCCCTGCCAGGCCATGCCGGTGCGCAGGATATCGTTGCGCGACACCACGCTCTGCAAAGCCTGGGCAAAGGCTTGCAGGCGCTCGCGACTGTCAAAGCCGAACATTACCTGCAACACGTAGGGGTCGCCCTGCTCCGCAGCCAGGTGATGGTAGAGAATGCCCTCCTGCAACGGCGCCAGGGCATAGATGTCCTGCACGTTGGCGACGCCGCCAGGCACGGCGGCCACGATCCGGTCGATGGACTCCTGGTCCAGATCGGCCAGGGGCAACATGTCCGGGGTGATTCGTGTGCAGCCAGCGGGAATGAGGTTGGCCGGCACCACGACGTCCGCGTGTCCGCCAACCGCAGCAGCCAGCGCAGCCAATGTCGGCTGGCCGAACAGCACCCGCACGTCGGCGCTCAGATCGATCTGGCGCATGCGCTCGATCAGCTTCACCGCCAGCAGCGAATGCCCCCCCAGTTCGAAGAAATTGTCGTGGCGACCTACTCGTTCGAGCTTGAGCAAATCCTGCCAGATTCGGGCAATGGCGCTTTCCACTTCCCCTTGGGGAGCTTCGTATTCTCGGCTGATCACCGCCGACTGATCCGGTGCCGGCAACGCCTTGCGATCCAGCTTGCCGTTGGTGGTCAGCGGGAAGGCTTCGAGCATCACGAAGGCACTCGGCACCATGTAGTCGGCCAGCGAGCCCAGCAACTG
>NZ_FMXV01000065.1:0-2978 GCF_900104425.1 Pseudomonas sp. NFACC13-1
TCGAAGTCAACCTTGGCCGAACCGAAAACTTCGGAGCAGACACGGGTCAGAGCAGCGGTCAGCGTGGTTTTACCGTGGTCAACGTGACCGATGGTACCGACGTTGACGTGCGGCTTATTACGTTCGAACTTTTCCTTAGCCATCGAAATCACCCCTAGGAGAAGAATTTAGCGAGTCACACAAGCCATTAAAACAAAGGCAGATATTTGCATATCTGCCTTGTAATATGGAGCTCTTGAGCGGATTTGAACCGCTGACCTCACCCTTACCAAGGGTGTGCTCTACCAACTGAGCTACAAGAGCAAAACACTTTGCACAACCTGCAAACTTGGAGCGGGTAGCGGGAATCGAACCCGCATCATCAGCTTGGAAGGCTGAGGTTCTACCACTAAACTATACCCGCGGAGCTTGCAGCTCACGCTAAAAATGGTGGAGGGGGAAGGATTCGAACCTTCGAAGTCGTAGACGTCAGATTTACAGTCTGATCCCTTTGGCCGCTCGGGAACCCCTCCTAAGCGAGCCGGCATTCTATATCATGCCAGCCTTCTGTCAAGCATTTTCTCATTAAAAACCTGAGGTTAGCTGCGTTGACGTCGCTTCGTATCGCTTACCTTTAAAGGTCTTCGCTGCGAAGCGGGCGCCATTCTATGCAAACTACCCTACGGGTGCAACCCCTTCGCATGGCATTATTTTATGTTTTAACTCATTGAATTCTTTAGAAAGGTTTTGGAGCAGCGTTTCACTCACCTTTCCCGCGCCTTCCTGGGGTACCTGAACCCAGAACCCCCCTCCCTCTGAGAGATTTTGCGCGTTCGATACCACAGAGCGACCTACGACACCCAAAGCTGCCAGGCGCTGCTCCAGCTGCCTGGCCAGCTCCGGACGAGCAAAACCACCCAGATAGACACAAGTTTTGGGCACCTCAGCAGACTTGGCCGAATCGCGCCTGACAAGGGCATCCGCCGTTTCGCTCAAGAGATGAATATCCTGTTGCGACCCGCGATATAAGCTCAACGGCGTGACATCCTTGGCGCGAAGCGGGGCCTCCTGCTGATGCCAGATGTAGTAGAAGACATTCAAAACCAGCAACAACAGAAACAGCCACCGCATAGAAACCTCAAGACAAAGGACAGGCCATCGCCAAACCGACGAAAACCAGGTCAGGTACCACCCTGGCATCTGGAACGACCCCGGAAACCAGATTGGCATCCCCCCCAGTAAGAAACACCACGAAATCCTTTCCCCAATATTGCTCCGCCAATTCAAGTTGAGTCAGGACGAATCCCCTGAGCATCAGCATGCAACCGCGCTCGACCGCCTCGACAGTCGCACGACCTGGAGCGAGGCTCTCATGGGCCCGCTCGGCCGCTATATCGTCATAACGAATTTTCCGCGTGTGGGTACGCAATTGATTACGCATCAGAGGCATGCCAGGACAAATGAACCCTCCCAGATGCCCACCATCCGCGGCCACGAAATCGGCTGTGACAGCAGTACCAAAATCCAGCACCAGGCACGCCCCCGAAGCGAGATGAAAACCACCAAGCAGGGCCAACCATCGATCGAGGCCTAGCCGCTCGTAGTCCTCGTAGCCGTTTCTCACACCCGCCATTTCCCGGGCAGGCACGGCACGAACTACCGATACCCCGAACACATCGACCAGCGAAGCGACCAATGAATCCGTCTCCGCCTGGGTCCTCACACTCACAAGACGACACTTCTTGAGCTGGAACTTCTTCGCGTCATTCAGGCTCGCGAGCAAATCGTCGTCAGAGCCGACCACACCACCTTCGACCGGCGTTATTCCATCAGGGCGCAGAACGCGCCATTTGATAAAGCTGTTGCCGCAGTCGAGCTCAAGAATCATCACGCAACCTCAAACTGAGCTCACCACCGCTAAAGTTTTTTTCCACACCATCCACCTTCAAACGCAGCGCACCCTGGTGATCAATGCCCAGCACAATGCCGTCAATTTTATTAACACCGGCAATCAGAGACACAGCCCGCCCCCGCCAAAGATGGTATTGCTCCCATTCCGACTGGATCGCAGCAAACCCCGATATGCGATGAAGCTCCAGATATTGCTGCAGCTTCACCCCCAATCGGGCCACCAGCTCATTTCGATCAAAATCCCTGCCCGCTTCAAGGCACATGGATGTCCATTGCTGGTCGACCTCATCAGTCGATTGCATATTCACATTGATCCCTACGCCCAGGACAACATGGCAAACGTCTGCAGGATCTCCAACCAATTCAAGCAAAATGCCCGCGATCTTTTTCTCACCCACCAAGACATCATTAGGCCATTTCAGCCCCGCCGCCGCGATCCCCATATCACGCAAGACGTGCATGACCGCGAGCCCGACAACCAAGCTCAGACCTTCGATTTGTCGCATGCCACCGCTAATGCGTAACACCAGGCTGTGGTAGAGATTTTCGGCAAATGGGCTGACCCACTTACGGCCACGACGACCACGACCGGCTGTCTGTCGCTCAGCCAAAACCACGAATGGCGCCGCGTCTCCGCGCTCGATGAAACGCAGCGCCTCGGCGTTAGTGGAATCGATAGAGTCGAATATATGGACAGGCCACTCATGAAGGCCTTTTGTGCAGATCTGTGTCGCATCCAAAAGTAGCAGGGGCTTAGCCAACTGATAGCCCCTACCTCGAACTTTATGAACAGACAATCCTAAATCCGCCTCCAAGTGCTGCAACTGCTTCCATACAGCACTACGACTGATACCCAGTGCAGCACCCAGGGCTTGCCCCGAATGAAAGCGGCCATCCTTCAGAAGTTTTAGCAACGTGAGCATGCGGACTGCGCCCTGATAATGAGGCCCGCATGATAGCCATGCGCAAGACAGTTGCATAGAAACACAAAATGACTTTCCTGCGGGCAAAACAAAACCCCTACCTGCGTCAGCAGATAGGGGTTTCGGAATTTAATCTTGACGATGACCTACTCTCACATGGGGAAA
>NZ_FMXV01000064.1:0-3167 GCF_900104425.1 Pseudomonas sp. NFACC13-1
TGCTGGCGTACCACCAAAAAAGTTTTCTGATCGTCGATGATTTCTCGGATTTCCGCAGTTCGATCCGGTCCATGCTGCGTGAGCTGGGCGTCAAGAGCGGAAAAGGGGGCGGATTTATTTAATTGCGCTGTTCTTAAATAAATCTGTCTCTTTTTCTCTTTTTCTCTTCTCTTGTCCCCTTTTCTCTTTTAAAAAAATGCACCTAAGGTGGAAACTGATGAGCGAGCAGGGGCTGTATCAAAAAATTGGCCAACTTTTATTGGATGCTGGTCCCTCGGAAGCTCAGAAAATAGTTGTTAGAGCTAGACTTTTTGCCGAGGGCGATGGAGGAAGTTATGAGTTTGATTATTTCGATAAAACAAGCCGCTCAAGCTGGTTTGATCCAGGCAGCAGGGCTGTGGGAGATTTGACAGAGTTATTGGTTGAGCTCCGGCGCTACTATGTTGAAAATGGATTGTGCCAAAATGGGAAGCCTTGGTCTTCGTGTGCAGTTACTTTGGATGTAGAGAAAATGAAAATTAGTATTGACTACAATTATGATGATTAAATTTTTTTGCGGAGGTAGGGGCTTGGAAAAAAGGGCCGGATTTATTTGTTGGAAAAGGGGCGGATTTATTTAATTGTTAGGCTCCTAGGTTTCCAAATAAATCTGTCCCCTTTTCTTATAAGTCTGTATTTTCGGTTTTGTCAGAATCTTAATGTTAATTGTTAAAGCTGTCTCCTGTTTACGAGGGGGGCCGGGGACAGCCCACGTTTCTGTACAGTTTTTTAAAGAGAAAACATGGTCTTTTTCCTGTTTTCTTCTTTGAGAAAAAATCTACAGGTGAGGTTGTTGTGCCTCGGAGTGCGTTGTAATGAAGTTGAAAATTGAATTTCCCAAGAATTTGGTTACGGATGAGTTGCTTCGGCAGAAGCGGATTCCCTGTGTATGCAAGATCGCCAGCGAGTTTGAGGTTTTTTTTGCGGAAACTATTCCTGAATCGTCTGGAGTGGTGTTGGGGTGGGATCGGAAGGAATTGGAGTTAAGAGCTGTTGCAGGGGCGGGTGGTCAGTATACGCATCATGCTTCTGGTCTGATTACGCTGAAGGATATCGGGGGTGGGGTTTATGAAATAATTGATCTTGAGATGTTTTATAGGAGTTTTGGTTGGTGCGCTATCTTGAGGGACGGTGAATATGCACCACCAGGGGAATTCTGGGACGAAGAGTAACGGTTGCGAGGATTTATTGCCGCCTTCACCAAAAGCTGGCGAGAACTAAACATGAATTCTTTGTTGTCGGACTGGTGTGCCTTCTGTGAAGACAGGGCGGTTTTTGATAAGTCTCACTTTTTGGGATTGTTGAAAGCGCACAGTGGCTCTGAGGAGATTCGACGTATATTTAGTTATTTTCCGTCCTCGGAAGCGTTGGTTGATAGAACTGAGCGCGTTCTTGCCTCCGGAGATATGGACTCCTCTCTGTATCTCTTGCCAAGACTTAAAGTTGGAAATGATGAGTTAATTCAGCTAGGTCGGGAGTGGCTCAAGGAGCAAGAAAGAGTATGTGGGGTTCTCGGTGATTCCGAAATCCTCAGTATTTGTGAAGATGCCCGAGTGCTTTTTGTTAATGGTCACGATATGGATCGCTGGCTTCAAAAAGATATTCCTCATTATTGGGTTTTTGATGAGATTGGGGATGCGATCAGAGGGAGCCGGATTTCTGAAGCTGAGCAAATTTATGCGCTGTTTGAGGCGCTTTATGGATTGGCTGCGGATTATTACCTTGCTTGGTATATTGGGTGGCCGTTGTTTAAGTTCGATATTGATCTGGAACCCTATTTTAGATTCTGGCGGGCCGGAGGAAGATGTGCTCTCACCGAGAGTGGGTTCTTTATAACTAACTAGGGCTAGTATGATTAAGGTAAAGGGGTGGATTTATTTAATTGCTCTGTTCTTAAATAAAATATACCCCTTGCTTTCATATTTCCTTTCTTTCTTTTTTACGAGCGAAACACCACCTTACCCAGCACTGGCTAGGATACGCACCCGACGGTTTCGATAGAACGAAATATCTTGTATTGGGACGTTTCCCATTGACTTGCAGGACATTTCCTAGAAAATTCCAAACCCTTGCGCCTGCCGATTCTGGTGCCTAGTCTTTGTTCGCCGCTGCCAATCCAGCGGTCGGGTTTAGCAGCTCGGAATCACGTTAGGCGCATGGTAACTGCCATTCAGTGCGGGCATTTTATTGCTCGAAGTTTAATGGCTGCTGTGCGCAGGGCATCTTCGGGTGCGCCGGTCTCCTAACGTACCGGTCTGCTAACCTGCGCATGGCTGCCACCCATTCGTTTAGCAGCGAACGTGGCGGCTCTCACTTACGTTAGGGGTATTCCATGGACAAGCTCATACCAGACCCACCCGTTCCCCCGCTGCATCTGGACATCGCGGCCGACGCCAACGCCGAACGTGTCATCGATTCCTATCTGAACCCCAAACCAGCCCAGCCTGACAAGCAGTCATCTCCCGACCAGCTATTCACTGTCGTGGAGGGCATTGATGCTGAGAGCCTGCTGGCCAACCTCAGCGAAACCCTGGCTTCTGCCAATGTCATGGCCAATGACTTGGCGTTCGAACTGGAAGGTTCTCGACGGCATTTTGCCTTGGGACTGCAACAGCTGATTGAACTGGGGCAGATGTTGGCAAACCGGGCGCTGGATGTCGTAGACCCCAGATAGGTGCTGAGAGAAGCGGATTTGATCAAATCCGTTTTTGGGTAGGCGCGTGCGAGCGAAGCGAGGCTGCGATCTGAACCTGAAAGTTGACTTTCAGGCGACGATCAAAGGATCGCAGCCTCGCTTCGCTCGACAGCTCCTACAGTCCCTAGCCCAAGTTTTATTAAAGGCTGAACCGCCCAACCTTACTGTTCAAGTTCACGACCAGGTACAGGTTAACCATGTCCCCGGTTCAACTGTTCTATGCCCGGCAGGTAGCCGATAGGTCTCGGAGCCTGCCCGCACAATCTCTTAACGGAACGCCATTTTCTGCCGATACCCTGATGAGCCCTGGTTTTTCCAGCGTTTCGGCGTGCGGAAACGGCTCGCAATGTGCGTCACGACACAGCCAGACCAAGCGATTGCTGAAATCCCTTGAACGTTGCTGGCTGGTGGCTATCATCTGCGCGCCTCGGGG
>NZ_FMXV01000063.1:0-3527 GCF_900104425.1 Pseudomonas sp. NFACC13-1
CCCACTGCCCCAGCCCACCGGCACCACCCAGTTCGACGTGAGCCTGTCCCTCAACGACGACGGCGACTGCATCAGCGGCCAGTTCGAATACGCCACCGACCTGTTCGACGGAAGCACCATCGCCCGTTGGGGCCAGCACTTGCTGCACCTGCTCGACGCCCTGCTCGACGACGCGACGCAGCCACTGGCGACCCTGCCGTTGCTGGACAATGCGCAGCGCCGGCAACTGCTCGGCGGTTTCAACCAGACCTACGCCCCCTTTCCCGAGGGCAAGCTGGTGCATGAGTGGTTCGAACAACATGCGCAGGCCCAGCCACAGGCCATCGCGGTCCAGGCCGAGGGCACCCGACTCAGCTACGCCGAACTCAATGCCCGGGCCAACCGTATCGCCCACCGCTTGATCGCCGCCGGCCTTCGCCCGGATGAGCGTGTGGCGCTGCTGGTGGAACGCAGCCCCGAGATGATCATTGGCATCCTGGCCATCCTCAAGGCCGGCGGTGCCTATGTGCCGCTGGACCCGAATTATCCGCAGGATCGCTTGCAGCACATGCTCAGCGACAGCTCGCCTCGGGTCCTGCTCAGCCAGGGTCTGCTGGCTGAACAACTGCCACCATTGCAGATTACGCAGTTGTTGCTGGACGACACGACTGAAGGCGATGACCACAACCCACGGATCGAAGACCTGACTTCCCGGCACCTGGCCTACGTCATGTACACCTCCGGCTCCACAGGCAAACCGAAAGGGGTGATGCTCGAGCACCGCTCGGTGTGCAACCAGATCGGTGCCCTGCAAGAGCGCTATGGCCTCAACCCTCGTGATCGCATCCTGCAATTCGCCACCATGACGTTCGACATGTCGGTGGAAGAGATTTTTGGTGCATTGCTCAGCGGTGCAACCCTGGTACTGCGCAGCGATGCCTGGATTGCCGGCACCGCTGCCTTCGCCACGCTGTGCGAACACCATGGGATCACCGTCGCGAACCTGCCAACGGTGTTCTGGCAACAGGTCAGCCGCGACCGACATGTGCCGCTGCCGACTTCGTTGCGCCAGTTCATGATCGGTGGCGAAGCGGTGGGCAAACAGGCCGTGAGCCAATGGTTCGCCCGCGCCGGCCATCGCCCGGCGCTGTTCAACGCCTACGGCCCGACCGAGGCCACCGTGAATGCCTCGATCCGCCTGATGGAAAGCGACCACGACGATTTCCGCTCCATCGGCAAACCGGTGCGCAACGCCCAACTGCATGTCCTCGATGCCAACGGCAACCTCGTACCGCTCGGGGTTGCCGGCGAGATCCACATTGGCGGCGTCGGTGTCGCGCGCGGTTACCTCAATCGCCAGGTGTTGACGGCCGAGCGCTTCATCGCCGACCCGTTCAGTACCGACCCGGACGCACGCCTGTACAAGACCGGTGACCTCGGCCGCTGGTTGGCAGATGGCACCCTGCAGTACCTGGGACGCAACGACGACCAGGTGAAAATCCGCGGTTTCCGCGTGGAATTGGGCGAGATCGAAGCCGTCCTCGCGGGCTGTGCCGGTGTACGTGAAGCAGTGGTAGTGGCCCAGGAAAGCCAACCCGGCCAATCGGACAGCAAGCGGCTGATCGCTTACCTGTGCGGTGAACCGGTGCCGGTGGAGCACTTGCGCAGCGTCTTGCTGGCAGCCCTGCCCGAATACATGGTGCCCAGTGCCTTCGTTCAACTCGAGGCCCTGCCACTGACGCCCAACGGCAAGCTCGACCGCCGCGCCCTGCCCGCACCGGGCCAGGAAGCGTTCGCCAGCCGAGCCTACGAAGCCCCACGGGGCGAGATCGAACAGATCGTCGCGACGGTCTGGCAAGACCTGCTGGGCATCGAGAAAGTCGGCCGGCATGACCGTTTCTTCGAACTCGGCGGGCACTCGCTGCTGGCCGTGAGCCTGATCGATCGCCTGCGCCAGCATGGCCTGAGCGCCACGGTGCGCACCGTGTTCACCGCACCCAGCCTGCGGGAAATGGCCCAGGCCCTGAGTCGCAGCGATGAAACCTTGTTCCTGGCCCCGGCCAACCGCATCCCGGCCGATTGCACGGCGCTGACACCGGACATGCTGCCCCTGGTGGAACTGACCCCGGCGCAGTTGGAACGAATCGTCAACGCCGTCCCTGGCGGGGCCGCGAACATCCAGGACATTTATCCCCTGGCCCCCTTGCAACAGGGCATCCTGTTCCATCATCTGCTGGGGCACGAAGGCGACGCCTATCTGGTGCGCTCGATGATCGAGTTCGACGACCGTCAGCGCCTCGATGCCTTCATCGCCGCCCTGCAACAGGTGATCGACCGCCACGATATCCTGCGCAGTGCCGTGCATTGGGTCGGGCAGCCGCAAGCGGTCCAAGTGGTGCAGCGCCAGGCCGGGCTGCCGATCCATCCCATCACCCTGACGGCCGATGAGGTTCCACGCGTCCAACTGGAGCGCTTGAGCGATCCGCGCCACCTGCGCCTGGATTTGCAACAGGCCCCCTTGATGCGCGCCTGCATCGCCCAGGACCCGCAGTCCGAACGCTGGTGGCTCGCCTTGCTGGACCATCACATGATCAGCGACCACGTGTCCCTGGGCATCGTCCTCGAAGAAATCCAGCTGTTGATGCAGGGCCAAGGCGCCAACCTGCCGACGCCCATGCCTTATCGGGAGTTTGTCGCCCAGGTACTTGCCACGCCGCCCCAGGCCCATGAAGCCTATTTCACCCGGCGCCTGGCCAGCATCGAGGAGCCCACCGCACCGTTCGGTGTGCTGGATGTGCAGGGTGACGGTGCCCAGGTGGTGGAGACCAGCGTGCGCCTCGACCGGGCCCTGAACCTGCGGATCCGCGCTCAATCGCGCCTGGCCGGGGTGACGCCGGCCGTGCTGTTTCATATTGCCTGGGCCCAGGTGCTCGCGCGCTGCACCGGCCGCGACGACGTGGTGTTCGGCAGCGTGGTCGCCGGACGCCTGCAAGGTTCACTGGGCGCCGATCGGGCCCTTGGGGTGTTCATCAATACCTTGCCGGTACGGGTGCAACTGGCCGGGTTCAGCGCCAGCACGCTGGTGGACGCAACCTATCGCGACCTCAGCGAACTGCTCGCCCACGAACAGGCCTCCCTGGCCCTGGCCCAACGTTGCAGCGGTGTTGGCGCGGGCCTGCCGCTGTTCACCACGCTGCTCAACTACCGCCACCAGACCGACGGCGGCTCGCTGGCCAACGACGACCAGGTCCTGGCCTGGGACGGCGTGCGGTTCCTGAGCAACGAAGCGCGCACCAACTACCCGATCGAAGTGGCCGTGGCGGATGAAGGGGAGGATTTCTCCGTGACCGCCCAATCCATCACCGGCATCGACCCGCAACGCATCGCCGCCTACCTCGCCCAGGCCGTGGCCGCGCTGGTCGAAGCCCTTGAACAGGCTTCCGAACGCCTCGTCAGCGATCTGGACGTGCTCCCCGACACCGAGCGGCAATTGCTGCTGGCGGACTTCAACCACACCGCCACGGATTTCGGCACGGCACAACCGATCC
>NZ_FMXV01000062.1:0-4406 GCF_900104425.1 Pseudomonas sp. NFACC13-1
CTTTCAGGAAAAACCTCAAAAGCATAGTGCGGCGCGCCGGCGGCAATACGGGGTTCCGGCGTGGTGATGGCGAACGTTGTTTGAGCGGGATTGATACGACCGAACAGACCGACATCATAAGGGGACTGTAAATTGAGCATCTGAATGGTCTC
Organism: Pseudomonas sp. NFACC13-1; assembly: GCF_900104425.1. Taxonomy (NCBI): domain Bacteria; kingdom Pseudomonadati; phylum Pseudomonadota; class Gammaproteobacteria; order Pseudomonadales; family Pseudomonadaceae; genus Pseudomonas; species Pseudomonas sp. NFACC13-1. Next base: position 153 of record NZ_FMXV01000062.1, read on the forward strand.
GCCGTAGTTAAGCTCGAGATTTTCCGCAATAAATCCCGTTACAGCGCGGCCCGTAGGAAACTCCTCTTTAATTTTATTCTCGATCACGCCCGACACGTCCCCCCCCCTCAGTATCTCAACGATTGCAGTAGAGAGCCGCACAAGCAACGCCATCATAAAGATCGGAAATAGAAAATAGAAATCCTTCGGTAAATCTCTGTAATCCATATTATGCTCAGCGGCACTGTCAAATCCGCAAACATCATCACCTGCCTCAGGTGTTGCATCGCTTTCAATATCGAAACTTGTTCTTTTCAATGCCCCCCCATTAACATCATCAATCAATTGATAGGTCGCCTTAACGATCACTTTGTATCTAATCACGGTATTAAAATCATTTATTAAATCTTCCAGAAGCGCCCAATTACTTCCTAAAACAGTGATAGAGCCTCTAAAAGACCCTATACATGGCCACTCAACGCTTATCTCTTGCCCCCGTAGCGCAATCACCAGACGTTCCTCGGCCGCCAGTAAGAGCGCAGGATGTACAACCTCAAGATCCGCAGATATACGGTCAAGCTCCATGCGCTCCCTAAATGACCCACTGGGAAGCGTAATACCTCCGCCTTTAGCTGTCGCAGTAACGTCTCCGCTATCATCATCAAAAACAAAATCAAAATCATCGCTACCAATCATTTCCCCCAGCGATCGAACCAACTCACCAATAACTACTCGGCCTCGCCCTACCAATACAGTGGCAGAGTAATCTCTTCCGGCGTCATTCGGGATCAAGTAACGAAAACCGCTGTTCGAGCCAGGCGTGTCTCCCTCATGTCTACCCTCCATGCGCACGAAGGCAAGCATCGCTCCCTCGCCCTCCTGGGCACCCTGCTGCGTGCGCAAGGCGAAAGAACGCGGTTGCATCATGGGGTTGGTGCCCCGCTTAATCGTGCCCAGGGTCCAGACACGCTGTTCATCATCCAATCGATTAAACAAGACCTTGAAAACCCTGCCGGCCAGCTCTTGTTCTGTCTGGGTTTCGGCAAACGTCAAGCGAAAGTTATCGCTTTTGCTCAGGTCCAGGCGGATGTTCCCATTGTCGGCAATTTCTCCCGACACCTCGGGCAATAACAGGTCCAGAAATAAGGTCGGCCCGTCCAGAGGGTCATAATCCAAGATGCGCGTGGTATGCCACACCGTCACGTTTTTTTCGATGGAGACTTGATGCCCGGCCACAACGGCCATCCGCAGATTGGCCTTCGAACTATCAAGACCGGTATCCTCGTAATGCAAACGAGGTACATCCATTTCAAAATCTTGAATATATTCCCGAAATTTGCCACCAGTACCCCCTGTTGCAATGGTTCCGGTGATGGCCGGGATATAGCTACCCGAATTGAACTTATCAATGTAGTTTTGAATAAGCAGCAGATTGGTTTTGTTACGCTCCATGGCCACAATCGCATCCCATTTGCTCATGCGATCCTGATCCTTCATCCAGCTCAGAAGCTCTGCCAACGTATAGGTAGTTGCCATTGCCGTACCCTCAAATGTCAGAATCAACGGTGAGCCGAGCCGTCTCGCACACTCACGACTGAGCGCTTCCTATCGAGATAAACGTCACAAAACCATCTGATCGCCAGAACAGCAAAAAGCGATTACCGAACCATGCCCTTCAACGACAATCAGTCTTTCCATAAAAAATAGTGCGTTCAGGGCGCCAGAAGAAACAGCCGTTCATCTACCTTCTTATAAGTGCTGCCCTGGTCGTAACTCAACTGAACCAAGATAGAAAGTTTTTCAGCCATTACCAGAGAATTTAAAAAGCCCTTATCAAGCGCTGGCAATATATATCCATCGTAGTATTCATCGTCGGTAAGGGGCTGCGTTTCGTCACGCATCGTATGAGTTACTACCTCGTGTGTCGCTGACGATACGCCGCTTGCCTGAATTTTTAGAAGTTGCCCTTCTGCCATGAAATGCCAGCTTTCCAATTTAAAGAGCATGTCCGGGTCGGTGATCTCGCTCAACTTGATATAGCCACCGCTAAGTCTCGGCCTTTCGGCCTGGACCTGCGGCCAGCCACTGTCGAAGTTTTTTATGTCCAAATCATAAAACGGTGAATTGTGAGGAACGGTTTCATCTGGCGGCAGAACCTCGTAATGAATCACAACATGTTTCCCCACATTCATCGGTACGGCCGTACGGGGAATGTTGAATCGCCTGTCGTTGCCGACCGCGGGCATCGTCACCACCAGCGGATCGCCAAAGCCGTCCCAGATCATGCTGACCTTGTCATCGTTGCCAATCACGGAGTCCTGCGGAATATCGATGACGGCCCCGGTCAGCACATCAGCGGCCTTCACCCACCCCTTGACCACGCCCGACCCGTCGTCATCGTAAAGAGTGGCCTTATCCACAATCGGTGCATACAGCTCAAGGGGGCGCCGAACCATCAGCGTCAACGGGCGCGAGCTGAACGAAGCCCCTGCCCGCGCATAGTGATAAAGCAGCTCGACAACCTTGCCGTTGTTCTCCTGTAACCAGCGGTGTTCAAGGACCTGCGTGATGATCCCGCTCTCGACCGCCGACACATCCAGCAGCGCGGTAGCGAGCAGGTTGGTGTCGCCTTGCGCATATACCGTCACCACGTCACCCGGCTGCCGGCTGTCATACAGTGGCACCTGCACGGGCAAGCCATCGGGGTGTCGTGCCGGGTCAATCGAGCCACTGTCGGCACCCGCGACAATCAGTTCGGGCAACAACGGTTCAAGGGTGTCCACTGCCGTAATGGTCTGTTCGGCGGAAGTTGATTCGGGCGTGAGCGGATCCTGTGGATCGGCGTACTGCACCCGGTACTGCATAACCCCATGACCACCGTTCTGGATCAATGTGAGTTGTGCCTTGGGCAAAGACCACTCCAGGGTTTTGCCCACGTCATCGGCGCTCAATGTCCGGCGTATCGTATGGGTCGTGGGGGTCCCTCCGGTAGCGCGATAGGCCACCCAAGTGAAAGTAAGCTCATCACCTTCGGCCATCGCCTGATAAGGCGCGGTGGATATGAGCGCGGGGCCGGCGATGGCGCTTGGGTTCACGCACAATGCGTGAGATTCCTTCATCTGCGCCACAGGCAAGCTCAGAAGACCGACGCGCTTGCCCACATAAAAAAACAGACGCCGGGACTCTTCCCCTAGCGGACCGCCATCCGATTGTCGATAGGAGTAAAACACTTCCCCCTGATCCAGGCTGACGAGTTTGGCGTTCTCAATCACTATCGGCATTCTTGGATCACCGTTCTCGTCATGTTCCAAACGGTCATCGACATCCTGGTAGTTGGTTTCATCGATCGCTTCGCCCATCGGGCTGCGCCCTCGCCAGTTGGGTTCGATCCCATGACCTATTGCAAGTCCTGGATACTGCACATAGGTCAACAAGTCGTCTGTTCCCAACACATCCAGATCGATCACGTTATCGCGACCGAGTAGCGGAATGTGGGGAGCCGGCGGGGCATCTTTTGTATTCATGGGTTTGACACCCTCGTTGAGTTTTCATGCAGCGATGAAGACGTTTTACCCCTGACTGATCGCGCCGACCACTATCAGAACTGTTAGGTTACCGGCGCTCTGCAGTCTGTTACCGTGTCGACAACTCACCGTAGTCCTCCCGTTAAAAAGCGCCGTTCATTATGGCTATCGCGGCAATGTCATGACCGACGATTATGTCGACTACAACGCTATTGCATTGCGCCAATGGGGAGCTCTAATAAATGGGTTGCAAGTAAGTCGTTATACAGATCAATAAGCCAGGCCTGTCTCGCCATCAGTCTCGGCAACACTCAGCGGCACATCGGGAATATCGTGCAAGGGCAGCGCGAGCAGTAGATGACCTTCTAGAATACCCAGAGGCCCCCCGTCATAGGACGCTCTGATGAACACGAAAGCCTGCGGGGCCATTTCGTCAACCTGATAGACGCCTGGGGTTTCGCTGTGCCATGAGCCGGGGCCGTTGAATTCAATACTCCATTCAGCGTATTGGGTTATATCCAGGCCATTGGCTTTGGCTCTTAAAGCGACTTCTGTCAATCCTTCCAAGCTATCAGGGGCTTGAATGGTGATCCTGGGATTTATCTGTTTAACCACCATGTAAACCGACGCCGTATACCCCTTATAAGTCGCCACGAGTTCATCCATCACATAGGTTTTCCCTTCGACGACGTCTTTATTCGAGACATAGGTGTAAACGCCATTATTGGTTTCGATAGAACCGCTCTCCCCC
>NZ_FMXV01000060.1:0-5484 GCF_900104425.1 Pseudomonas sp. NFACC13-1
ACTGATCTTGTAAACGACCAAAAACCTATGTGGGAGCGAGCTTGCTCGCGATGGCGGTGGATCAGCTAAATAAATGCCGTGATGTGTCCCGCTCTTGCTCTTGCTCTTGCTCTTGCTCTTGCTCTTGCTTTGGCTTTTGATCTTGGGCGCCCCGTTAAACCACGCTGGCCGAACGCAGGCATTGCGCAGTGGGCACCTCGGCATGGATGCCGAGGTAGCCGCGCTGGGCCATGGATGGCCCTTCGCGGCGGCCCACGGAGCAATGCCGGAGTGAGGGCACACCGAGCCTAGGCGAGGTGCCGAGTGGTGGGGCAAAGCGTTTTTGGTTACTTTTGGCGCTCTTCCAAAAGTGACCCGCTGTAAGAGCGGGACCGCCAGTAGCCGTTACCGCAAAAACGGATATACACCCCCCTCAAAAAGTATGGTCCTAGGAGATTTCCTTCGAATTGTAGCGAATTTGGTGAACTTGTCCGGCGTCTGCCTCGTGGCTAGTCTGGGTTTGTCACCGAAAAAACGGTGACACGGACGTGCAAGTCCGAAATATCTGTTTAGGGCGAAACGGCCCATGCCATTCAGCGATCTCATTTGGACTCGCTGTGTAGCAAAGGCTCCTTACTAGTCGTTTAGGAGTTCTCCAATGACAACAGCGGAAACGAAACACACTTCACACAGTCCCAACACACTCGACGAAGCTGCCCAGCGCGCCCTCGACTACTACCTCAATCCAAAACCTACCGATGAAGCCCCAGGAAAAACCCCAACCGCCCAGCTCTTCATGGTCTCCCCGGATATCGACACTGAAACCCTCCTGGCCAATGCCTCCGAAGACCTGCTGTCCATCAGCGCCATCGCCGCCGACCTGGCTGACGACGTCGACGGCTCACGCCGCAGCGTGATCCTGGCGATCAGCCGGATGGCCGATGGGGTGCAGTTGTTGGTGGAGCGGGCGATGGATCGGCTGGAGGTTCAAGCGGCGGGCTGAGAGGCCTGCGGTGAATTGAAGATTGTCATCGCGAGCAAGCTCGCTCCCACACGGGGTCTGTGTCGAGCCGAAATATCGAAATCAACACCGATAAACTGTGGGAGCGAGCTTGCTCGCGATGGCGTCAGCCCGGTTGGCAGGCTAGATCAACCCCTTCTCATCATCATCGATCAACCGGCTCAACCCGCCCAAGGCTTCCCGGGCCTGGGTGCGGTCCATCAGTTTGGCCTGGGCCGCGGCTGGCAGGTCGGTGACGCGGATCACGCCTTTGCTGGTCAGCACCTGGATCAAGTCATCGAGTACCCGGATCATTTCCAGGTCGCTCTGCTTGAGCTGCTTGAGGCTGTTTTCCACCGCCTGGTTGGCGAACCAGTCCTGGATCTCGTGGCTGTCGGCCGGCAGGGTTTCGGTGGCTTCGGCATAAGCGGCGGCTTCTACGCGCACCAGCAGGCCTTGCGCATCGCGTTGCACATAAAACATCGGGCATCCCTCATGTATGAAGCGGCGTCATGCTGGGCAGCATAGGCCAACTGTGGGGGTATGAACACTTATCCCGTGGCGAGGGAGCTTGCTCCCGCGCCACGGGTTTTGTGTCAGGTTCAGCTGTTGTTGTGATCGACCTTGATGGTCGGGTCACTGCCGGCGATCAACGAGTTCAGATTCACGTTCGACCAGTTGTTGCCTTCGAGCTTGATCGTCACGTCCGGCGCCGCCGCGGCACCGTTGGCCCCATTGAACTGGCCGGAGGTACTGACCTGCAGCGACGACACGCCATCGACCGTGCTGATCTTCAGGAAGTGGTCGATGGTGCTGCCGGTTTCGCCCTGCAACAGGTCCCGCAGGTCGATCCGGTCGCCATCGGCGGCCTTGAAGTCCTTGATCACGTCGGTGCCGGTGTCGCCTGCCTTCCAGACAAAGGTATCGCCCCCCAGGCCGCCGATCAGGGTGTCATTGCCCTGGCCGCCGATCAGTGTGTCGTTACCCGTGCCACCCAGCAGGATGTCATTGCCCTTGCCACCGTCGAGCGTGTCGTTGCCGCCCTGGCCGAAAATGATGTCGTTGCCGGCGCCGCCCAGCAGGGTGTCATTGCCATCGTGGGCACCGGACACATCGAACGCGGTGTAGTGCTCGGTGATGTACTGGTGCACGTTGCTGGTGGTGACCTTGCTGACGTCCACGCCGTTCTGCTGGGCCACGAACGCCTGGATGGCCTGGTAGCCCTCGCCGGCAACGCCGTTGAAGCTCACCAGGTCGCCGAACAGGATGTCGTTGCCTTCGCCCCCGTTGACCGTGTCGGCGCCTGGCAGGGTCGCTTCGGTGTGGCCGATGATCGAGTTGGCCAGGTCTTTGGGGTCGATGTTGGTCTGCGGTTTTCCATCCGAGTCGTATGGCTTGAGATCGTCCAGGGTCACGCCATTGTTCAGGCCGATGGCCTCGACGTTGCTCAGGCCTTTCAACAGCGTGAAGCTGGCGTTCGAAGCTGTCGCCACCGAACCGCTGTCGCTCAGGTAGGAGAACTCGAAGGTTCCGTTGCCCTCGGCATGCACGGTACCGACATAGTTGTCATTCCAGTTCCTGCCGTTTTTGGTCGACAGGTACATTTCCCCATCTTCATAGATGGTGAACTTGTGCGTGCTGTCGATCGTCTGGGTGTAGTACTTGCCGACGGTGTAATTGGCCGCGCTCAAGACGTCATCGAGCTTGACGGTGCCGTACAGCGTCGGGTTCGTCTGTTCGCCTGCCTGATAAAGGTTCGGCTGGCCGTCGGTAATGAAGTACGTCAGGTTCTTCGCGTCGGTATTGGCCTGTGCCAGCGGGCTGTTGAAGAAGTTCGCCGTCGTCTTGAAGACGTCTTCGTAGTTGGTGCTGCCACCGGAAACCATTGAGTCAAGTACGTTCTTGAGCAGCGTCAATGCGTTCGGATCATTGAGGTTCACCGCAACGCTCTTGTTCACCTGGGTATCGAAGTCCGCCAGGAAAATGTTCACTGTTCCTGAGTTGCTACCCAGGCTTTGCTTGAGCGTGTTGAACACTGAGGTCAGCGAATTCTTGGCCGCAGTGACGGACGACGAACTCATGCTGCCGGAGCTGTCCACCATGAAGGCAATGTTGTAATTGACGCCCGGCACCACGGTCAGGCCGCCGATGTCGGCAACGACGATGTCGTTGCCGTCCGTGCCGGTGACGTTGTCGCTGCCGGAGGTGGCTGTCACGGCGTTGTACACCGCCGGATAAACCGTGACCGGGATCTGCGCGGTGCTGACCGCCGAGCCGCCGAGGGCTTCGGTAGAGGTCGAGGTCACGGTCAGGTTGAACTGGCCGTTGTAGTAGGTCGGTGGCGTCAGGGTCAGGCTGCCCAGGTTCCAGCCGGTGACCGAGGCTTCGCCGTTGCTGCCCACGGTCGCGGTGTGGCCCGCGCCGTCGCTCAGCACGCTGCCTTCCGGAATGCCGCCGATCTTCACGCTGAGGCTTTCCGAACCGTCGGTGTCGGTCAGGGCCGTGGTGATCTTGGACAGGTTCACGCTGGTGCCTTCGGCACCTTCATTGAGCTTGTAGCCGTCGTAATAACCTTCGCCATTGGTGCCGTGCAGGTCGGAGACGGTCACGCCGGCGTTCGTCAGGTCGGCCACGCCGGTGTAGAGCGGCACGCCGGCACTGCTCAGGTCCACTGGCGTGCCGCCGTTGACCGACAGGTTCACGTCGTAGCTGCCCGGGCCGGTCTGGTTGTGGTGGTAGATGTCCAGGGTGTAGTAGCCGCTGGTGGTCGGTGTGAACGAGCCGTTCAATTTACCGCCTGCGCCCCAGGTGATGGCGGCCACGTCCTTGCCGCCGACGGTGACCAGCAGGCTGTCATCGCCGGTACCGCTGAAGGTGTAGGTCTTGCCGGCTTCGAGGAAGATCAGGCCGGAAGTTTTCGACGCGGTGCCCGGGTTCACGTTGCTGTCGGACTGCACGTTGGTCACGTTGGTGCTGCTGTTCGGCGTGCCAGCGGCATCGATCACCGACTTGAGCGTGCCGGATGGCGCGCCGCTGCCGTCGGTGCCCAGGCCCGACAGGCCGGTCCAGACTTCCTTGATCAGCCCGGTGGAGGTCACGTTGTTGCCGGCCACGTTGAGGGTCGGTGCGTCGGCGACCGGCGTGATGTCGATCTTCACCGTGCCGGTGTTGCCCAGCGCCTGGCCGTCGGTTGGCTGGAAGCTGATCTGTGCGTAATCGGCTTTTTGATCGCCCACGCCGCTCGGGTTGCCGTTGGCACCGGATTCGTTGGCGTCCGGGGTGAAGCGCAGCTTGCCGGCGTCGATGTCAGCCTTGGTGAAGGTCTGGTTGTTGGCCACGTCCTTCCAGGTGGCACCGTCCAGGTACTGCAACTTGCCGTCGCTCGGCAGCCCGGTGATTTTTACTCCCAGGCTGGTCGCCGGGCTGTCCACGTCGCTGATCCCGAACGTCGACCAGCCGAGCACCAGTGAAGTGTCTTCGGTGCCGGTCACTGCGCCGCCGGTGGCAACCGGTGCATCGTTGACCCCGACCACGTTCACGGTGGTGGTGGCCGTGTTGGAGTAGCTGGTGCCGTCGGTCACCGTCACGGTGATGATGCGCGGTACGGTGCTCGGATCTTCGCTGTTGTTGATGAAGCTGATGTTCTTGATCTGCTGCATGTAGTCGGCCAGCGTCGCATTGCCCGACAGCGTCAGCACGACCTTGCCGTCGGTGCTGTTGGCGTTGATGCTGATGCCGTTGACGCTGTTGCCCAGGTTCAGCGCATCGCCAGGCTGACGGTTGGTCAGCACGATGGTCGCGCCGGTCAGCATGGTGCTGTCCGGGTCGGTGATCTTCAGGTCGGTGTCGGCGATGGACACACCCGGGCCGGTGGTGCCTTCGGTGAAGGTCACCTGGTAGTCGGCCCCGGTCTTGCCGCTGGAGTTGTTGGCGTCCAGGTCGAGTACCGGCGGCGCATCGTTGTCGATGATCGAGGTGCTGACGCTGCCGTTGGTGCCGCTGACGCCCAGGTGTTCGAAATTACCCCCGGTGGCCGAGTCGATCTTGACCACGAAGTTTTCGGTGCCTTCGGTGATCTTGTCATCCAGCGTCGCGACGTTGAAGGTGGCGCTGGTGGCGTTGGCCGGGATCTTCACGGTGTAGACGCCGGTGAAGTCCGAACCGTCGGCCGCAGTGCCGCTGTAGACGATCTTGATGGTCACTTCCGTCTGCGCCGGGTTGGTCAGGCTGACGGTGTACGTCGCGGTCTGGCCTTCGGTGACGGACGTGCTGCCGGTGATGCTGACGGTGGTGTTGTCGACGGTATCGCCCACGGCCGTCGACGCGCCGGTCTTATCGACAGCGATGGCTTCGAGGTTGCCGCCGGAAGCCGATTTGATCGTTTCGGTGATGGACGGAGCACCAGTGTAGACATCGTTGCCAGCAGCCACATCCAATACGCCCGAGCTTGCACCGGCGGCGATGGTGATGGTTTTGCCGCTGTCGAGGGTGACGGTGACCGGACC
>NZ_FMXV01000072.1:0-1406 GCF_900104425.1 Pseudomonas sp. NFACC13-1
TGGGTGACGAAGTGGTTGATGCCATGCTTCCAAGAAAAGCTTCTAAGCTTCAGGTAACCAGGAACCGTACCCCAAACCGACACAGGTGGTTGGGTAGAGAATACCAAGGCGCTTGAGAGAACTCGGGTGAAGGAACTAGGCAAAATGGCACCGTAACTTCGGGAGAAGGTGCGCCGGTGAGGGTGAAGCACTTGCTGCGTAAGCCCACGCCGGTCGAAGATACCAGGCCGCTGCGACTGTTTATTAAAAACACAGCACTCTGCAAACACGAAAGTGGACGTATAGGGTGTGACGCCTGCCCGGTGCCGGAAGGTTAATTGATGGGGTTAGCTAACGCGAAGCTCTTGATCGAAGCCCCGGTAAACGGCGGCCGTAACTATAACGGTCCTAAGGTAGCGAAATTCCTTGTCGGGTAAGTTCCGACCTGCACGAATGGCGTAACGATGGCGGCGCTGTCTCCACCCGAGACTCAGTGAAATTGAAATCGCTGTGAAGATGCAGTGTATCCGCGGCTAGACGGAAAGACCCCGTGAACCTTTACTATAGCTTTGCACTGGACTTTGAATTTGCTTGTGTAGGATAGGTGGGAGGCTTTGAAGCGTGGACGCCAGTTCGCGTGGAGCCATCCTTGAAATACCACCCTGGCAACTTTGAGGTTCTAACTCAGGTCCGTCATCCGGATCGAGGACAGTGTATGGTGGGTAGTTTGACTGGGGCGGTCTCCTCCTAAAGAGTAACGGAGGAGTACGAAGGTGCGCTCAGACCGGTCGGAAATCGGTCGTAGAGTATAAAGGCAAAAGCGCGCTTGACTGCGAGACAGACACGTCGAGCAGGTACGAAAGTAGGTCTTAGTGATCCGGTGGTTCTGTATGGAAGGGCCATCGCTCAACGGATAAAAGGTACTCCGGGGATAACAGGCTGATACCGCCCAAGAGTTCATATCGACGGCGGTGTTTGGCACCTCGATGTCGGCTCATCACATCCTGGGGCTGAAGCCGGTCCCAAGGGTATGGCTGTTCGCCATTTAAAGTGGTACGCGAGCTGGGTTTAGAACGTCGTGAGACAGTTCGGTCCCTATCTGCCGTGGACGTTTGAGATTTGAGAGGGGCTGCTCCTAGTACGAGAGGACCGGAGTGGACGAACCTCTGGTGTTCCGGTTGTCACGCCAGTGGCATTGCCGGGTAGCTATGTTCGGGAAAGATAACCGCTGAAAGCATCTAAGCGGGAAACTTGCCTCAAGATGAGATCTCACTGGGACCTTGAGTCCCCTGAAGGGCCGTCGAAGACTACGACGTTGATAGGCAGGGTGTGTAAGCGCTGTGAGGCGTTGAGCTAACCTGTACTAATTGCCCGTGAGGCTTGACCATATAACACCCAAGCAATTTGTAAGCTCCAAGCCCCAGGGC
>NZ_FMXV01000055.1:0-12808 GCF_900104425.1 Pseudomonas sp. NFACC13-1
GCCCTGGGGTACCTGAACCAACCGCGACTGAGCGAAGAACGCTTCGTCGCCAACCCCTTCAGCCAGGCGCCCGGGGCACGCTTGTACCGCACCGGCGACCTGGTGCGCTGGCGCGCCGACGGCGTGCTGCTGTTCCTGGGGCGCAATGATTTCCAGGTGAAGATCCGTGGCTTTCGCATCGAGTTGGGGGAAATCGAAACCCAACTCAAGGCCTTGCCGGGAATCAGCGAGGCGGTGGTGCTGGCCGATGCCCAGCAACGCCTGCTGGCCTACTTCAGCGCCACCGAGACGCACGAGCCCAACGCCCTGCGCGCCCGCCTGGCGGCCGTGCTGCCGGACTACATGCTGCCGGCGGCTTTCGTCCAGGTGGAAGGTTTCGCGCTGACCGCCAACGGCAAGCTCGACCGCCACGCCCTGCCCGAGCCCGGCGAACAGCATTTCGCCCGGCACTGCTACGAAGCGCCCCAAGGGCCAGTGGAAACCCGCCTCGCCGAGCTGTGGGCCGAGGTCCTCGGAGTGCCGCGGGTCGGTCGGCAAGACAACTTCTTCGCCCTCGGCGGGCATTCGTTGCTGGCGGTGCAGATGGTCGAGCAGTTGCGGGCCGAAGGCTGGCAGCTGGACGTGGGGACCTTGTTCAGCGCGGCGAACCTGCTCAATCTCGCATTGTTGCTGGAGAACCCGTTGGGGCCGGCCAAATCCCAGGCGCTGCCTGAGGCATCCGCCATCGCGCCGGACTGCAAGCGCATCACCCCGGCCATGCTGCCGTTGCTCAGCCTGCCACAGTCGCAGGTCGACCTGATCGTGACGGCGGTGGAAGGCGGCGCCGCCAACGTGCAGGACATCTACCCCCTGGCGCCCCTGCAGGAAGGCTTGCTGTTCCAGCACCTGCTGCAACCGGCCGACGACGCCTACCTGTTACGCGCGACGCTGGCCTTCGACAGCCGCCTACGGCTGGACGCCTTCATCGCCGCCTTCGATCAGGTGATCGCCCGCCATGACATCCTGCGCAGCGCCGTGCTCTGGGAAGGCCTGGACGAGCCGGTGCAAGTGGTCTGGCGCGAGGCGCCCCTGCCGGTGGTCTGGCTGGCGGCATGCGACGCCTTCGCCGAACAGCCCCTGGACATTCGCCGCGCGCCCCTGGCCCAGGCCTACGTGCGCTTCGACATGCCCAGCGGCCAATGGCAGTTGCAGTTGGTCCACCACCACCTGGCCATCGACCACGCCACCCTGGCGCTGTTGTTCGGCGAAGTCCGCACCTTGATGCAAGATCCAGGGCATCCGCTGCCTCCGACCGTGGCGTTTCGCCGGTTCGTCGCCCAGGCCCGCGAGCACCGGCGCCAGGCCAGCGCCGAGGCCTATTTCCAGCGGCTGCTCGGCGGGCTCGACGAACCGACCCTGCCCTACGCCCTGCACGACATCCAGGGTTCCGGCCGCGACAACCGCGAGGCCCAGCGCTCACTCGACCCCGCCCTGGCCCGCCGCCTGCGGCAACTGGCCAAGACCCAGGCGGTGGGTGTCGCCAGCCTGTTCCACTTGGCCTGGGCCATGGTGGTGGGCAAGGCCAGCGGCCGCGACGACGTGGTCTTCGGCACGGTGCTGTTCGGCCGCTTCAGTGCCGGCCAGCAGGTGGAACAGGCCCTGGGGCTGTTCATCAATACCCTGCCCCTGCGCATCGACCTCGACATGCCCCTGTACAGCGCCTTGCGCCAGACCCATGGACGACTGACCGAACTGCTCGCCCATGAACACGCGCCGCTGGCCCTGGCCCAACGTTGCACGGCGCTGCCCACCCAGGCAGCGTTGTTCTCAGCGCTGCTGAACTTTCGCCACAGCCAGGCACAACGCTCGGCCCGCCCAGAGTTCGACCTGCCCGGGGTGCACCTGCTGGGCAGCGAGGAGCGCAGCAACTACCCGTTCTGCCTGTCCATCGATGACCTCGGCGAAGGCTTTGCCCTGACCGGACAGGTCCATCGTTCAGTCTGCGTCGACGCGGTCCTTGCGCAAATGATTCGGGCCCTGGAGGTGGTTGCACAGACCCTGGAAACCGCACCGGCCACCCGTGCCTGTGCCTTGGACATCCTACCTCTGGAGCAACGCCAGCAATTGCTGGAAGCATTCAACGCCACACGGCAGGCGCACCCACGGGACACCCTGCTGCACCAGCCCTTCGAGCGGCAGGCGGCACTGCATCCCGACGCCGTGGCGGCGCAGTTCGAAACGGCCGCGGGAGCCCGGCTCAGCTATGCCCAGCTTAATCAGCAGGCGAACCAGTTGGCCCACGCCCTGCTGACGGCCGGGGTGCGCCCCGATGATCGGGTAGCGATCAGCCTGCAACGTGGTCCAGACCTGTTGGTCGCCCTGCTCGCCACCTTGAAGGCCGGCGCGGCCTACGTACCGCTGGACCCCAACTACCCGCTGGCGCGCCTTGCGCACATGCTCGAAGACTGCGCGCCCCGGCTGGTCCTGAGCAGCCAGGCCGTGGCCAGTGGGTTACCGGCCGCGGCGGTCGAATGTTGGCACCTGGATGCAGCGCAGTTGCGGGACCGGTTGGCGACCTTGCCCACGGAAAACCCCAGAGTTGCGGACCTGGGCCCAACGCACCTGGCCTACGTCATCTACACCTCGGGCTCCACCGGCGTGCCCAAGGGGGTAATGATCGAGCACCGCAACGCCTGCAACTTGCTGCATTGGGCGCTACGCAACTTCGACGCCGAGGAATGGCGCCGCAGCCTGTTCGCCACTTCGATCAACTTCGACCTGGCGGTCTTCGAATGCTTCGTCCCTCTCGCCGCCGGCGCGACCCTGCACCTGGTGGAGAACGCCCTGGCGTTGGTGGCCCGTCCCTGCCCGGTGTCGCTGATCAACAGCGTACCCTCGGCGGTGGAAGAACTGGTCAGGGTCGGCGCCGTCCCGGACAGCACCCGGGTGGTCAACCTGGCGGGCGAACCGCTCAAGCCGCGACTGGTGGAACAATTGTTCGCCCACAGCACGACGCAACGGGTCTGCAATCTCTATGGGCCAACGGAAACCACCACCTATTCCACCTGGCTGTCGATGGACCGTGCCGGGGGCTACCGGCCCGGCATCGGCCGGCCCCTGGACAACACCCGTGTGTACCTGCTCGACCGTCATCGCCAGCCGGTGCCGTTGGGCGTGGCCGGTGAGATCTACATCGGCGGAGCAGGCGTGGCGCGGGGTTACCTCAATCGTGCCGAGCTGACCCAAGAGCGCTTTTTGTCCGACCCCTTCGTCGACGATCCCCTGGCGCGCATGTACCGCACCGGTGACCTGGGGCGCTGGCGGGCCGATGGTTCGCTGGATTACCTGGGACGCAACGATTTCCAGGTCAAGGTCCGCGGGTTCCGCATCGAACTGGGGGAGATCGAAACGCAGTTGCTGGGCATGCCGGCGGTGCGCGAAGCGGTGGTGCTGGCCCAGCCCGGCCCTGCCGGTGATCCGCGGTTGGTGGCCTATCTGATAGCGCAGGTCTCGACCACACCCGTTCCGGACTTGGCTGAAGTACGCGCCTATCTGGAAAGTCGCTTGCCGGACTATATGCTGCCCAGCGCCTGCGTCGCCTTGGAGCAACTGCCACTGACGCCCAACGGCAAACTTGATCGCCAGGCCCTGCCGCTGCCCGAGGCGCAGGCCAGCAGTGTCGCCAGGCAGCCGCCGCAAGGGGACACCGAACGGCGGCTGGCGGCCATCTGGAGCCAAGTGCTGGGCGTCTCGGAAATCAGCCGTGACGACGACTTCTTCAGCCTTGGCGGGCATTCGCTGCTGGCGGTGCAATTACTCGAACAGTTGCGCCGCAATGGCTGGGACCTGGACATACGCAGCGTGTTCGAACGCTCGACACTGGCCGCCCAGGCCCTGCGCCTGGAGAACCTGGCCAGCGCTGCGGCGCCAGTGCCAAGCGTGAGCGCCATCCCGACCCCGTGCGCCCGCATCACCCCGCAGATGCTGGATCTGGTGACCCTTCCCCAGGCGCAGATCGACCTGATCGCGGCGCGAGTGCCCGGCGGCGTCGGTAATATCCAGGACATTTATCCATTGGGCCCCTTGCAGGAGGGCATGCTCTATCACCACCGCGCCCAGCGCGAGGGCGATCGTTATGTGCTGCGCAGCCTGCTGGCCTTCACCGAAGAGGCGCGCCTGCAACGTTTCTGCGCGGCGCTGGGCCAGGTCATCGACCGGCACGACGCGCTGCGCACCCTGGTGCTCTGGGAGGACCTGGAGGAACCCGTGCAGGTGGTGCTGCGGCAGGTCGCGTTCACGCCTCGGCGCCTGGCGCTGGAGGGTGACGACGTCGCGGCGCGGCTGCAGGCCAGTGCCGACCCGCGCCACTACCGTCTCGACCTGCGGCAGGCCCCGTTGATCGAGGCCCGAGCAGCCTTTGACCCGGCGCAGGAGCGCTGGCTGTTGCTGCTGTTGCATCACCATGTGGTGGTCGATCACACCTCCCTGGAATTGATGATCGAAGAGATCGCCCTGATCGAGGGCGGGCGCTCGGCGGACCTGCCGCCGCCCACCGGCACCCGAGCCTTGGTGGCCCAGGCCCGGCGACCAGAAGCGGTGGCCGCCGCCCGCGCTTTTTTCAGCGAGCAGTTGGGCGATCTGGATGAGCCCACCCTGCCCTTCGACCTTGACCTGCAAACCGATCCCCGCTGGCAGGCCCTGGAACACCAGCAGCCGCTGGCGCCGGAGCTGGCGCGCCGCCTGCGTCGCCAGGCCGAGGCCCACGGGGTGAGCGCGGCGAGTGTCTGCCACCTGGCCTGGGCCCTGGTGCTGGGGCGCCTGAGTGGGCGCGACGATGTGGTCTTTGGCACGGTACTGTTCGGCCGCCTGCAGGCTGGCGCCCACGCCGACCGGACCTTGGGCCTGTTCATCAACACCCTTCCACTGCGGGTGCGCCTGGACGGCGGCGTCCACGCCACCCTGCGGCAGGTCCAGGACACCCTCAACGGTCTGCTCTGCCACGAGCAGACCCCGCTGGCCCTGGCCCAGCGTTGCAGCGCGGTAGCGCCGGGGACGGCGTTGTTCAGCACCTTGTTCAATTACCGCTACAGCCATGCCGGCCAGGCCAATGTGCACCAGGCCATGCCCGGTATGACCCTGCTGCACAGCGAGGAGCGAACCCATTACCCCTTCAACCTGGCGGTGGACGATCTGGGCGAAGGTTTCCAGCTGACCGCCCAGACCCACCCCGATCATTCGCCGGAACGGCTGCTGGGCTTCATGCTGGCGGCCCTGTACGCCCTGGTGGATGCACTGGAACAGACCGACGATGGGCACATCCTGTCATTGGAGGTAGTGCCCGCCGCCGAGCAGGCACAGTTGAATCGCCTCAACCCAGCGCTGTCCGTATCAGCGCCCGACGGCACCCTGCACGGGCGCTTCGCCGAGCAGGCCGTTCGCCGCCCCGACGCCCTTGCGCTGATCGACGAGCACCGCCAACTGAGCTTTCGACAGCTCGATGAACAGGCCAACCGCCTGGCCCATCACTTGCTGGACCAGGGCGTACGGCCCGGGCAACGGGTCGCGGTGTGCCTGGACCGCGAAGCGCAGCTGGCGATCGCCTTGCTGGCGGTGTGGAAAGCCGGCTGCGCCTATGTGCCGCTGGATCCTGATTACCCGGCTCCGCGGCTGGCCTTCATGCTGCAAGACAGCGCTCCGGCGGCGCTGCTCACCCAGGAACGAGTGCGCGAGGGGCTGCCGACATTCGACGCCGGGCCGCTGATCTGCCTGGATGCCGTTGGTGCCGCCTGGCAGCAGGCCGCAACCGACGATCCGGACATCGGCACCCAGCCCAGCGACCTCGCCTATCTGATCTACACCTCAGGCTCCACCGGCCAGCCCAAGGGCGTGATGGTCGAGCACCGCTCGGTGCTCAACCTCTGGGCCGGGTTGCACCAGCGTCTGGCAGACCTGCCGGCCGGTACGCGCTGCTCGCTCAACGCCTCGGTGGCCTTCGACGCCTCGGTCCAGCAGTTGTGTCAGTGGCTGAGCGGCCACTGCCTGGTGTTGATTCCAAAACGCGTGCGCCTGGACGCAGCGGCCCTGCTCGATTACCTGCAGAGCCAGCAGGTAACCCTATTCGACTGCACCCCGACCCAGTTGCAGGCGCTGCTCAAGCATCGCCAGACGCTGGCCCTGCCCCAGCCGTTGCCCCGCCACTTGCTGCTCGGCGGCGAGGCCGTCCCCGCAGAGCTCTGGCAGCAACTGGCCGGCGAACCCGGCGTGCGGGTGCTGAACGTCTACGGCCCGACCGAGTGCACGGTCGACACCACCAGCGCCTGGCTGGATCAGCATCCGCTGCCCAGCCTTGGCCTGCCCCTGCCCAATACTCAGGTGCACGTGCTCGATCATCACGGTCGGCGCGCGCCGCTGGGGGTGGTGGGTGAAATCCACATTGGCGGCCGAGGCGTGGCCCGTGGCTACTGGCAGCGCGAGGCGCTAACCCGGGAGCGGTTCATCGCCGACCCGTTCTCGACCCAGCCCGGCGCGCGGCTGTACCGCACAGGCGACCTCGGCCGCTGGGAGCTGGATGGCAGCCTCAGCTACCTTGGCCGCAGCGACTTCCAGGTGAAGATCCATGGGCACCGCATCGAGCTGGGGGAAATCGAAAGCCATCTGTTGGCAATGCCCGGTGTTCGGCAAGCGGTGGTGGTTGGTCGTCCCGATCGCCATGGCGTGGCCCGACTGATCGCGTACCTGCTGGGCGACGCGCCACCGACGCCGGCACAGGCGCGGACGGCCCTGGGCGAACGCTTGCCCGAGTCGATGCTGCCCAGCGCCTATGTGCGCCTCGATAGCCTGCCGTTGACTGCCAACGGCAAGCTCGACCGCAATGCCCTGCCCGACCCCGACGCCCAGGCGTACGTGCAAACCCGTTACGAAGCCCCCCAAGGCGACATCGAAATAGCCCTGGCGGCCATCTGGTGCGAGCTGCTGAACGTCGAGCGGGTCAGCCGGCACGACAACTTCTTCGCCCTCGGCGGCCACTCGCTGATTGCCATGGGACTGGTGGAGCGCATGCGCCAGCACCACCTGCGGGTCGACATCAGCCAATTGTTCACCGCACCGACCCTTGCCGGTCTGGCCGCGGCCACTACTCCATTGAAGGAACTGCTCCTGTGACTGCGGATCAATTGCTGGCTCTGCTCAAACACCGTGGCGTGACCCTGTCGTTGCGCGGCGACCAACTCTCGGTGGTGGCCGATGATGAAGTGCTGGCCGACCAGGCGCTGATCGCCCTCCTGCGCAGCCACAAGCCAGCGCTGATCGAGGCCCTGCGCCAGCCCGCGGCACAGCCCGCCGGCACAAGCGGACTGCCGGCGGGTACCACCGCCATCACCCCGGCGCTGCTCGACCTCTGCCAGCTCGACGCGGCTCAGATCGAGGGCATCGTCGCCAGCGTTCCGGGCGGTGCCGCCAATATCCAGGACATCTATCCGCTGGTGCCCCTGCAGGCCGGCATCCTCTTCCACCACCTGCTCCAGGAACGCGGCGATACCTACCTGCTGCACGTGCTACTGGCCTTCGATGACGAACCGCGCCTGCGCCGCTTCATGGACGCTCTCAACCAGGCCATCGCCCGCCACGACATCCTGCGCACCGCGCTGGCCTGGGAAGGTCTCGACGCGCCGGTCCAGGTGGTGTGGCGTCAGGCCCCGCTGACGCTGGAACTGTGCAGCCCGCCCGCGGGCGACGTGGCCACCGCGTTGCGCGCCTGGACCGATCCCAGGGAGCATCGGCTGGATCTGCGCCAGGCACCCCTGATGCGCGCGGTGGCCGCAGCGGATCCGGCAAACGGTCGCTGGCTGCTGCAACTGCTGCACCACCATGCGGTGATGGACCATACATCGCTGGAGCGGCTGGTGAGCGAGGTCGCGGCGATCCAGCAGGGTCGCCTGGCGGACTTGCAACCGCCACGCCCGTTCCGTGATTTCGTGGTGCGCGCCCGCCAGGGCCTGAGTGAAGCGCAACACGCGGCATTTTTCACCGAGCTGCTTGGCGATATCGACGAGCCCACCGCGCCCTGCGGGCTGCTCGATGTGCGCGGCGACGGCAGCCAGGTGCAGACTCTGGAAGCGCCATTGGCGTTGGATCTGAGCCGGCGCATCCGCGAGCTGTCGCGCCGCCTGGAAGTCAGCAGCGCCAGCCTGTTCCATCTGGCCTGGGCCCTGGTGCTGGGCAAGACCAGTGGCCGTGACGACGTGGTGTTCGGCACGGTGATGTTCGGTCGCCTGCTGGGCGCCGCCGAAGCAGCCACCGCCATGGGCCTGTTCATCAATACATTGCCGTTGCGGGTGCGCCTGGCGGTGCCGGTGAGGCAGGCCCTGCGCGACACCCATGGGTTACTCAGCCGGTTGATCGCCCATGAGCACGCGCCCTTGGGCCTGGCCCAACGCTGCAGCGCGCTGCCCAACGGCACGGCGCTGTTCTCGGCGCTGCTCAACTACCGGCACAGCACGGCCCAGGGGCATGCCCCGGTGCTCGATGGCATGCAGGTTCTGGGCGGTGAGGAACGCACCAACTATCCCTTCAACCTGTCGGTGGACGACCTGGGCGATGGGTTTTCGCTGAGCCTGCAAATCGATCCCCTGGTGGGCGCGGCCCCGGTGCTTGGCTGGCTGCAAACGGCCCTGGATAACCTGCTCGACGCGCTGGAAAGTACACCCCAGCGCCTGGCCTGCCATCTTTCGATACTCCCGGAGGCGGAGCGTGAGCAATTGCTGCGTACGTTCAACGCCACTGCCCGGCCGCTGCCCGAGCGGGACCTGTTGCACCTGGCCCTGGAACGCCAGGCCGAACGCCAGCCCCAGGCCATCGCCGCGCGTTTCGACGCGGCCGATGGCGCCAGTCCGTTGACCTATGGAGCGCTCAACGCCCAGGCCAATCGCCTTGCCCACCTGTTGCTGGGCACAGGCGTGCAGCCGGACAGCCGGGTAGCGATCTGCCTGGAACGCGGCCCGCATCTGCTGGTCGCCCTGCTCGGCATCCTCAAGGCCGGCGCGGCCTATGTGCCGCTGGACCCGGCGTACCCGCGCGAGCGGCTGTCGCACATGCTCGAAGACAGCGCGCCCCCGGCGTTGCTGACCACCACCGCACTGCAAGCCAGCGTGACGGCGCCGGCGGGTTGCGCCGCCCTGTGCCTGGATGATCCGCAGACCCAGGCCCGTCTGGCCGAGCAACCGGCCGACAATCCGGACCCGACGCGCCTGGGCCTGACCGGCGCGCACCTGGCCTACGTGATCTATACGTCGGGCTCCACCGGCCTGCCCAAGGGTGTGATGATCGAGCACCGCAATGCTTGCAACCTGTTGCACTGGGCGCTGCGCGCCTTCGACGCCGAAAGTCTGCGCGAGAGCCTGTTCGCCACCTCGATCAACTTCGACCTGGCGGTCTTCGAATATTTCGTGCCCCTGGCCGCTGGCGCGACCCTGCACCTGGCCACCAATGCCCTGGCCCTGCTCGACCGTCCGGTGCCCGTCACCCTGATCAACAGCGTGCCGTCGGCGCTCGATGCGCTGGTGGGGGCCGCGGCGATCCCGGCCTCGACGCGGGTGGTCAACCTGGCCGGCGAACCACTCAAACAGGGCCTGGTGCAAAGGATCTTCGACCACAGTGACGTGCAGCGCCTGTGCAACCTGTATGGACCATCGGAAACCACCACCTATTCAACCTGGGTGGCGATGGACCGCGCCGAAGGCTTCGTGCCGGGCATCGGTCGACCGCTGGACAACACCCAGGTCTACCTGCTCGATGGGCACCGGCAACTGGTGCCCCGTGGCGTGGTGGGCGAGCTGTACATCGGCGGCGCCGGTGTCGCTCGGGGTTACCTGAACCGGCCGGCGCTGACCGAGGAGCGTTTCCTCCCGGACCCCTTCGCAGCCCAGCCCGGCGCGCGGATGTACCGCACCGGCGACCTCGGTCGCTGGACCGAGGATGGACAACTGCTCTACCTGGGGCGCAACGACTTCCAGGTCAAGGTGCGCGGCTATCGTATCGAACTGGGCGAGATCGAGAGCGCCCTGGCGCGTGTCCCGGGGGTGCAGCACGCCGTGGTCGTGGCTCGTCAGGCGCCGAGCGGCGATGCGCGGCTGGTGGCGTATTGGGTGGCCCAGCCGGAAGCGGCGCCTGACGAGGCGATACTGCGCGACGCCCTGGCGGCGGTATTGCCCGAATACATGCAACCCAGCGCCTACGTGGCCCTGCCCGCCCTGCCACTGACGCCCAACGGCAAGCTCGATCGCAGCGCGCTGCCGGCACCGGAACAGGCCGCCAGCGGACACTTCGAAGCGCCCATGGGGCCGCTGGAAAACCAACTGGCGACGATCTGGGGGCGCCTGTTGGGCCGGCCACGGATCGGCCGCGACGAGCATTTTTTCCAGGCAGGTGGCCACTCTCTGCTGGCGGTGCAACTGGTTTCCCAGCTGCGTCAGCAATTGCGCGTCGAACTGCCTTTGGCCAGTGTGTTCGATCACCCGACGCTGCAACGCCAGGCACGGGCCATCGAAGCCCTGGGCGCAGCCGGGCTCCACGGCGCCGCGCCGATCCCGGCCGGTCCACGGCCGGCGCGGCTGCCGTTGTCGTTTGCCCAACAACGCCTGTGGTTCATCGCACACCTGGATGCCCAGGCCAGCGCGGCCTACCACATGGCCGGAGGCCTGCGGCTGCGCGGTGAGCTCAATGAAGCGGCCCTGGGCGCCGCGCTGGCGCGCATCGTCGAGCGGCACGAAGCCTTGCGCAGCCGTTTTGTGTCCGACGGCGGCGAGCCGTGCCAGGTGGTGGATCCCGGGCATTCGCTGGTGATGCCGTGCCTTGACCTGCGGGATCTGTCGCCGGCGCAGTTGCAGGCCCATTACGCCGCTGAAGCCCAGGCGCCTTTCGATCTGGCCGGCGGCCCGCTATTTCGCACCCGCCTGTTGCGCTTGGCCGAGCAGGAGCACGTCCTGCTGGTGACCCTGCACCACATTGTCGGCGACGCCTGGTCCCTGGGCGTGCTGACCCGGGAATTGAGCGAGCTGTACCGGGCTTTCTGCCGGGGGCAAGCCGATCCGTTACCACCGCTGGCCATCCAGTACGCCGACTATGCCCTGTGGCAACGCTCCCCGCGCCAGGCGCAACGCATCGCTGAGCAACTGAACTACTGGCGCACCCAGCTGGCCGACGCGCCCCCTTCGTTGAACCTGGCCTTGGACCGGCCGCGCCCGGCCCGACAGGACTTCACCGGTGCCAGCCTGGAGCTGAGCATCGACGCCACGCTGGTGCGGTCCCTCAAGCACTTGAACGAACGCCACGGCACGACATTGTTCATGACCGTGCTGGCCGCCTGGTCGGTGGTCCTTGGCCGGTTGTCGGGCCAGGATGACCTGGTCATCGGCTCGGTGCTGGCGAATCGCACCCGTGCCGAGGTCGAGCCGCTGATCGGCTTTTTCGTGAACACTCAGGCGTTGCGGGTGCGCCTCGACCGGGTCAGCCAGGTCGGCGAGCTGCTGGCCCAGGTGCGGCGCACCGCGCTGGATGCCCAGGCCCATCAGGAGCTGGCTTTCGAGCAATTGGTGGAAGCCTTGAACCCGTCGCGTTCGTTGGCTCACAGTCCGATCTTCCAGGTCATGCTGGCCTGGCAGAATGCTCCGCAGCCGAGCCTGGCCCTGGGCGACCTGGAAGTGACCCCGTTGTCCACCGGTGAGGACAGCGCCAAGTTCGACCTGACCCTGAACCTGTATGAGCGCGACGGCGTGATCGGCGGCCGGCTGACCTACGCCACGGCGCTGTTCGCCCCCGGTACCGTGGAGCGTCACTGGCAGGCGCTGTGCGCCACGTTGCAGGCGATGGTCGAGAACGACCAACTGCCGCTCCATGCGCTGTCGATCCTTGGCGCGGACGAACGTCGGCAGGTGCTCCACGGATTCAATGAAACCACCCGCGATTACCCTGCCGACGAGCCCCTGCACCGTCTGTTCGAGGCCCAGGCCCAGCGCCGGCCCGACGCTACTGCGGTGCAGGACGGCGAACACTTGCTCAGTTACCGCCAGCTCGACCAACAGGCCGAGCAGCTCGCGCACTGGTTGGCCGAGCACGGCGTCACCCCGGGCGCTCGGGTCGCCCTGAGCCTTGCGCGGGGCCCGCGTTTGGTCACGGCGATCCTGGCGATCCTGAAAAGCGGCGCGACCTACGTGCCCATCGATACTGCCACCCCGCTGCAGCGTCAACGCGCGTTGCTGGACGACTGTGCCAGCGCCTGGCTGCTCTGTGACAACCCGGACGCGCCGGTGCAAGGTATCGGCTACCAGATCTTGTGCCCTTGGGATCGCCTTGCGACCGCGGGCGAAGCCACCCCGCCGCGTCAGCCTGTCACAGTGTCGAGCGAGGCGCCGGCCTACATCATGTACACCTCCGGTTCCACCGGAACGCCCAAGGGCGTGCAAGTGCCGCACCGCGCCATCACCCGGCTGGTGCGCAACAACGGCTTCGCCGGGTTCACCGCCCAGGACCGCTTCGCCCTCGCCGCCAACCCGGCCTTCGACGCCAGTACCCTGGAGATCTGGGGCGCGCTGCTCAACGGTGGCTGCCTGGTGGTCTGCCCGAGGGAAACACTGCTGGACGCGGCCCGCTTCAACGAGCACCTGCTGCGCCACGAAGTCAGCGTGCTCTGGCTCACCGCCGGGCTGTTCCATCAGTACGCCGAGGCCCTGGCACCGGCCTTCGGCGCGCTGCGCTACCTGATGGTCGGCGGCGACGTGCTCGATCCGCGGCGCATCGAAAAGGTCCTGCGCCATTCGCCGCCCCAGCACCTGCT
>NZ_FMXV01000054.1:0-14181 GCF_900104425.1 Pseudomonas sp. NFACC13-1
CAAAAACACCTCAGATTTGGGCGCCATCATAGCGCCCGATTGAAGTGTCCAAAATCATTAGGCCAGTTCAAGCTCGCTCCCACATTGGTTCTGTGCCAATCCTCAATCTCTCGGTCACTCATGACCCCTTGTGGGAGCGAGCTTGCTCGCGATAGCGATGGGTCAGCTTGCCTGATGTTGGATGTGCAGCCGCCTTCGCGAGCAAGCTCGCTCCCACATTGGTGTTGTGCCAATCCTCAGTCTCTCGGTCACTCATGACCCCTGTGGGAGCGAGCTTGCTCGCGATGGCGGAGGGTCAGCTTGCCTGGATGTGGGATGTGCTGCCCATCGCGAGCAAGCTCGCTCCCACACTGGGGGTTGTCGTTAGTTGGATTGGAGATAACCCTTATTCGAAACCAATCTGTCGAGCAGCGGCATTCTGGCTGTTAGGCAGCGTCCTATCTGGTGAACCGACCTGTTCAGAACTAGATTTCTTGAGCGCCGTCAGGCCTCGGCTTCATCCGGAAAAGAAGGAGTTGGCTATGAACAAGCTTCTACGCATGATGTTTTTGCTGAAGGTTTTGGTGATGCTGTCCCTGGGCTCTACCGCCGCATGGGCCGAATGCGATGAGCATGAGCAGCACGCGTCGAGTGGGCAAGTGGCGCAAGGCGAGATGATGCTTGCCGCGACCACCACAGAGGAGTCGGGTGATCAGGATAATGATGACTCGACCATCGACCAGGAGCCCGACGACGGTGGAGATAGTGGTGAGGACGACGAAGGCGATAGCCAGACGTAGAGTCGAGACGAATAAAAAACCCTCCTGCCCGGCTATTGCTTCGTAGGGCGGAGGGTTTTTCAGGTGTTCAGTTTGATGCATTACCCGCGGCGAGGGAGCAAGCTCCCTCGCCACAAGTGCACTATCTGCTTGCCTTACGCCGCGCCTTCGAGGAACCGCTCGGCGTAGTGACAGGCCACCAGACGGTTATCGAGCGGGCGAAGCGCCGGTTCTTCGGTCTTGCAACGCTCGGTGGCGTACGGGCAGCGCTTGTGGAAGGCGCAGCCGGGCGGTGGGTTGAGCGGGTTGGGCAGTTCGCCGACGATCTTGATCTTCGGCTTGTTCGGGTCCGGGTGGATGGTCGGCGTGGCCGACAGCAGCGCCTGGGTGTACGGGTGCAGCGGGCGGCTGTAGATGGACTCGTTGGGGCCCATCTCCACCGGGCGACCGAGGTACATCACCATCACGTCGTCGGCCACGTGTTGCACCACCGCCAGGTTGTGGGAAATGAACACGTAGGCGGTGTTGAATTCCTGCTGCAAATCCATGAACAGGTTGAGCACCTGGGCCTGGATCGACACGTCCAGCGCCGATGTCGGTTCGTCCGCCACCAACACCTTGGGTTGCAGCATCATGGCGCGGGCCAGGGCGATGCGCTGGCGCTGGCCGCCGGAGAACATGTGCGGGTAGCGCTGGTAATGCTCGGGACGCAAGCCCACCTGCTTCATCATCGCCTGGACTTTTTCCCGCCGTTCGGTGGCCGACAGGTTGGTGTTGATCAGCAACGGCTCGGCCAGCTGATCGCCGATCTTCTGCCGTGGGTTGAGGGACGCATAGGGGCTCTGGAACACCATCTGCACGTCTTTGCGCAATTGCTTGCGTTCGGCCTTGTTGGCACCGGCGACTTCCTGGCCGGCGATTTTCAGGGAGCCGGAGGACGGCTCCTCGATCAGCGTCAGGGCCCGGGCGAGGGTGGATTTGCCGCAACCGGATTCACCCACCACGGCCAGGGTCTTGCCGGCTTCCAGTTCGAACGACACACCGTTGAGGGCGCGCACGGTCGCATGGCCCTTGAACATGCCACGGGACACTTCGTAATGACGGGTCAGGTCACGGGCGGTAAGTACGACGGCCATCACGCCACCTCCTGGTTCAACGGGTAGAAGCAGCGGGCGAGGCTGTTGGATTTCGGATCGAGGGCCGGGCGTTGTTGCCGGCAGTTGTCCTGCACGTACGGGCAGCGCGGCGACAGCAGGCAGCCTTGCGGACGGTCGTAGCGACCGGGCACGATGCCCGGCAGCGTGGCCAGGCGCTCGGCGCCCATGCTGTGCTCGGGAATCGCCGCCAGCAGCGCTTCGCTGTACGGGTGGGCCGGGATGTCGAACAGCTCGGGCACCTGGCCCACTTCCACGGCCTGGCCGGCGTACATCACGCACACGCGCTGGGCGGTTTCAGCCACCACGGCCAGGTCATGGGTGATCAGCACCAGGCCCATGTCCTGTTCTTTTTGCAGGGCCAGCAGCAGGTCCATGATCTGGGCCTGGATGGTCACGTCGAGGGCGGTGGTCGGTTCGTCGGCGATCAGCAGTTTCGGCTCGCCGGCAATCGCCATGGCAATTGCCACGCGCTGGCTCATGCCGCCGGACAACTGATGCGGGTAGGCGTCCATGCGGCTGGCCGCGCCCGGGATCTCGACTTTTTCCAGCAGTTCGATGGCGCGCTTGCGGGCGGCCTTGCCGGACATCTTCAGGTGCAGGCGCAGCACTTCTTCGATCTGGAAACCCACGGTGTAGCTGGGGTTGAGTGCGGTCATCGGGTCCTGGAAGACCATCGCCAGGTCTTTGCCGACGATCTGCCGACGCTGACGGTTGCTCAGCTTGAGCATGTTCTTGCCGTCGAAGTTCAGCGCATCGGCGGTGACAATGCCGGGGTGCTCGATCAGGCCCATCAGCGCCATCATGGTCACGGATTTACCCGAGCCCGATTCGCCGACGATCGCCAGGACTTCGCCTTTTTCCACGCTCAGGTCCAGGCCATCGACCACCGGTACGGCGGTGGCGTCGCCGAAGCGAACGTTGAGATTCTTGATTTCTAGCAGTGACATGGGAATCTCCTCAGGCGGCATTCTTGAGTTTCGGGTCCAGCGCATCGCGCAGACCGTCGCCCATCAGGTTGATTGCCAGCACGCTGAGCAAAATGGTCAAGCCAGGCAGGCTCACGACCCACCAGGCGCGTTCGATGTAGTCCCGGGCCGAGGCCAGCATGGTGCCCCACTCCGGGGTTGGCGGCTGTACGCCGAGGCCGAGGAAGCCCAGGGCGGCGGCGTCGAGGATGGCCGAGGAAAAGCTCAGCGTCGCCTGGACGATCAGCGGTGCCATGCAGTTGGGCAGCACGGTGATGAACATCAGGCGCGGCAGGCCGGCACCGGCCAGGCGCGCGGCGGTCACGTAGTCGCGGTTCAGTTCGCCCATCACGGCGGCGCGGGTCAGGCGCACGTAGGACGGCAGCGAGACGATGGCGATGGCGATCACGGTGTTGATCAGGCCTGGGCCGAGGATGGCGACAATGGCCACGGCCAGCAGCAGCGAAGGCAGGGCCAGCATGATGTCCATCAGGCGCATGATGGTCGGGCCAAGGATGCGCGGGAAGAACCCGGCGAACAGCCCCAGCAGGATGCCCGGGATCAGCGACATCACCACCGACGACAAACCGATCAGCAGCGACAGGCGCGAACCCTGGATCAGCCGCGACAGCAAATCGCGGCCCAGTTCGTCGGTGCCCAGCAAGAACTGGATCTGCCCGCCTTCAAGCCACGCCGGTGGCGTCAGCAGGAAATCGCGGTACTGCTCGCTCGGGTCGTGAGGCGCGACCCACGGCGCGAAGAGCGCG
Source organism: Pseudomonas sp. NFACC13-1 (assembly GCF_900104425.1). Taxonomy (NCBI): domain Bacteria; kingdom Pseudomonadati; phylum Pseudomonadota; class Gammaproteobacteria; order Pseudomonadales; family Pseudomonadaceae; genus Pseudomonas; species Pseudomonas sp. NFACC13-1. Next base: position 3,648 of record NZ_FMXV01000054.1, read on the forward strand.
CAGAACACCACCAGGATCATGAACAGCAGCCCGGCCACGGCACCCTTGTTGCGGGAAAACGCGTGCCAGAATTCTTTGTACGGGGACGGGTACAGCAGGCTTTGATCGACTGCTACCGCGGTAGTTGGATTACTCATGGTTTTGATCTCAGCGCTGGTGACGGATGCGTGGGTTGGCAAAGCCGTAGAGAATGTCCACGACGAAGTTGACCAGAATCACCAGGCAGGCGATTAACAGGATGCCGTTCTGCACCACGGGGTAGTCCCGGGCGCCGATGGCTTCGATCAGCCACTTGCCGATGCCCGGCCAGGAGAAGATCGTTTCGGTCAGGACTGCACCGGCCAGCAGCGTGCCGACTTGCAGGCCGACCACGGTCAGCACCGGGATCAGTGCGTTGCGCAGGCCATGCACGAACACCACGCGCGACGGCGACAGGCCTTTGGCCTTGGCGGTGCGGATGTAGTCTTCACGCAGCACTTCGAGCATCGAAGAGCGGGTCATGCGGGCGATCACCGCCAGCGGAATGGTGCCCAGCACGATGGCCGGCAGGATCAGGTGGTGCAGGGCATCGAGGAACGCGCCCGGCTCGTCGGCCAACAGCGTGTCGATCAGCATGAAGCCGGTTTTCGGCTCGATGTCGTAGAGCAGGTCGATCCGTCCCGACACCGGCGTCCAGCCCAGGGACACCGAGAAGAACATGATCAGGATCAGGCCCCACCAGAAGATCGGCATCGAATACCCCGCCAGGGAGACGCCCATCACCCCATGGTCGAACAGGGATCCTCGCTTGAGTGCCGCGATCACCCCGGCCAGCAGGCCCAGGATACCGGCGAACAACAGGGCGGCCATGGACAGTTCCAGGGTCGCGGGAAACAGGGAGCTGAACTCGGTCCATACGCTTTCACGGGTACGCAGCGATTCGCCGAGGTCGCCGTGGGCCAGCTTGCCGATGTAGTCCAGGTACTGGGCATACAGCGGTTTATTGAGGCCAAGGCGTTCCATTGCCTGTGCATGCATTTCGGGATCGACCCGACGTTCGCCCATCATCACTTCCACGGGGTCGCCGGGGATCATGCGAATCAACGCGAAGGTCAGCAAGGTGATGCCGAAGAACGTGGGGATCAATAATCCCAGTCGGCGGGCAATAAAACTAAACATCTTCAGGTGTACCTCATCAGCCGGTTAGGCGTGCCCGGCAGCTCTTGGGTCAAGAGCGGCCGGGCGTTTTCTTATCTACTTCACCTGGGTGGTGGCGAAGTTGTTGGTGGTGAGCGGGCTAATCACATAACCCTCTACGTTGTTGCGCATGGCCGTGAACATACGGGTGTGGGCCATGCTGATCCAAGGCAGGTCCTGGTTGAAAAGCACCTGGGCCTGCTCATAGAGCTTGATACGCTCCTCGGGGTTCACTGTGGCGCGAGCCTGGTCGATCAGTGCCTGGAACTTCTCGTTGCACCAGCGCGCGTAGTTTTCGCCGTTCTTGGCGGCCTCGCAACTGAGCATAGGCGTCAGGAAGTTATCCGGGTCGCCGTTATCACCCGCCCATCCGGCGGAGACCATGTCGTGCTCGCCGTTTTTCGCGCGCTTGAGCATTTCGCCCCATTCCATCACGCGGATGTCGACCTTGATCCCGACCTTCGCCAGGTCCGCCTGCATCATCTGTGCGCCGAGCATCGGGTTGGGGTTGGTCGGGCCGCCGCCGTTGCGGGTGAACAGGGTGAACACGGTGCCTTCCGGCACGCCGGCTTCCTTGAGCAGCTCGCGGGCCTTGTCGAGGTTGCGGGGCGGGTTCTTCAGGTCGTGGTTGAAGCCCAGCAGCGTCGGCGGGTACGGGTTGACCGCCACGGTGGCGTTGCCCTTGCCGAACAGCGCGTTGACGTAGGCTTCCTTGTCGAAGGCCAAGTCGATGGCTTTGCGCACCCGCACGTCGCTCATGTATTTGTGGCTGGTGTTCAGCGCGGTGTAGGAGACGGTCATCGCGTCCAGTTCAGCGACCTTCAGGTTCGGGTCTTTCTTGATGCTGGGGATGTCATCGGGTTTGGGGTACAGGGCGATCTGGCACTCGTTGGTCTTGAGCTTCTGCATGCGCACGTTGTTGTCGGTGGCGATGGCCAATACCAGGGCATCGGCCGGTGGCTTGCCACGGAAGTAGTCCGGGTTGGCCTTGAAGCGAACCTGGGCGTCCTTGTTGTAGCGTTGGAAGATGAACGGCCCGGTGCCGACCGGCTTGCTGTTGAGGTCGCCGGCCTTGCCGGCCTTGAGCAACTGGTCGGCGTATTCGGCCGGGTAGATCGAGGAAAAGGCCATGGCGATGTCGGCCAGAAATGGCGCTTCGCGGCGGGTCAGGCTGAACTTGACCGTGTGCTCGTCGACCTTCTCGACGCTTTTGAGCAGTTCCTTGAAGCCCATGCTTTCAAAGTAGGGGAAGCCCACGCTCGACAGTTTGTGCCACGGGTGGTTCGGGTCCAGCTGGCGCTGGAAGCTCCAGACCACGTCGTCGGCGTTCATGTCGCGGGTCGGCTTGAAGTATTCGGTGGTGTGGAACTTGACGCCCTTGCGCAGGTGGAAGGTGTACGTCAGGCCATCGTCACTGATGTCCCAGGATTCGGCCAGGGCCGGAATCACCTCGGTGGTGCCGGGCTTGAAATCGGCCAGGCGATTGAAAATGGTTTCCGCCACGGCATCGGCGGTGACTGCAGTCGTGTACTGGACCATGTCGAAGCCTTCCGGGCTGGCTTCTGTGCAAACCACCAGGGGTTTGGCTGTGGCGCCAACGGCGACGCTCAGCAATGCGGCGGCGATGGCGGCGCGTAGGGGAATCATGTTCATCGTCAATCCTCTGCAATCGGGTCAGTGGCAAAGACCGGGCGGACGACCTCGTGAGTCGACCGCCCGGTGGCAGTTTAGAGAATGTTGAACGGAATGGTGGTGACCAGGCGGAACTCGTTGAGGCTGCCGTCGGCCTGGTTTTCGCTGGCGCGGTGTGCGGTGTAGGTCGCACGGATCGCGGTGGCTTTCAAAGGGCCGCTCTGTACGGCATAGGACGCGCCGACGCCGTATTCGTAGTGGTGCTCGCCGTCCATCGCCCGTACATCGCTGTAACCGGTGCTGTTGTAGTGCGTACCGTCGATACCCCAGCCGCGCGCCTGGTAGACGTTGAACTTCAGGCCTGGCACGCCGTACTCAGCCATGTTCAGGCCGTAGGCGATCTGGAAGGATTTCTCGTTCGGGCCGTTGAAGTCCGACAACAGGGAGTTGGCCAGGTAGATGCCGTTGGTTTCGTGCAGGTAGTCGAAGTACTCGTTACCGTTCACTTCCTGGTACGAGAACGTCAGGCTGTGGGCCTGGTGCGTCAGGCCGAACGACAGGGAGTAGGTGTCGTTGTCGATTTCGCCCAGCTTGCTTTTGCCCGAGTCCACGGTCTTGTAGTAGTTCAGGCCGGTGGTCAGGCTCAGCACCGAGCTGTCGCCCAGCTCATGGGTGGCGCCGAAGTAGTACTGGTTCCACATGTCCTCGGCCTGGGTCGCCCAGAGGCTGGTCTTCAGGCTGGCCAGTGGCTGGTAGGTGATACCGGCGGTGTTGACGTGATCGGTCTCGACGCTGCTGTCACCGTATTCGGAGCGGAACTTGCGCAGGCTCTCTTCGGTACGCGGCGAGTTGCGATCGAAGGTGGCGATGTCGAAGCCCAGGTTTTCGAATTCTTCGCTGTGCAGGCTCACGCCCTGGAAGCTGGAGGGCAGGGCACGGTTGCCGATGACGTCGACCATCGGGCTGCTGAAGTTCTGACGGCCGGCGGTCAGGGTGGTGTTGGAAATGCGGGCCTTGACGTTCGCCAGGCCCAGCTTGCTCCACTGGCCCACGGCGTCGCCGCCTTCGCGGGTCAGGGTACGGTTGTTGCCGGCGCCAGGACGGGTGGTCGGCGCGCCGCCGTTGTTGGATGCCAGGTCCTTGCGGTCCTGGTCCAGGGCGATGGCGTTGTAGGCGGCCAGTTCGGTGCTGAAGCCCACGGTGCCCTCGGTGAAACCCGAGTTGTACTTGATGATGGTGCCTTGCAGCCAGTTGATCCGGCGGTCGGTCTCGCGTGCTTCACCGTTCTTGCGATAGGTGAGTTTCGTGCCGCGCTTGAATTGCTCGTTGGCGTACCAGTTGCGCGTGGTGCCCGTGATGGACTGGCCGTCGATGAAACCCTTGGCTTCGCTTTGCTCGCTGGTGGTCTTGAGGGTCACCGGGGTGACCGCCTGGCTCTGGGATTCTGCAAACGCTGTTGCGCTAATGCTGCTGATGGCCAAGGCCAGTATCGCGGTGTTGCTCAGTTTCATCGGTAACGCTCCTTTTCTTTCTTTTTTAATGCCGTTCTTTTTTGGTGATACGGCTATCGGTTTTACAACTCATTCACAGCTTGCAAACGTTTGCCTGGTGCCTGATTGGCGAATTACGGCAAGACGTCGGCATGGGCTTCCATAGGAAGCCCGCGCTGTGTGGCTAACGGTTATGGGTTCAGGCTGACGCCCGAAAAGACATTGCGACCGAAGGGGCTGACTTTGAACCCTTCGACTTTGGCACTCAGCGGCTGGTTGACCGTCGAGTGGGCAACAGGAGTGATCGGCACTTGCTGCTTGAGCAGTTGCTGGGCCTGTTTGTAGAGCACGGTGCGCTGGTCGCGGTCGGTGACGACCTTGGCCTGCTTGATCAGCTTGTCGTAGTCCTGGTCGCACCACATGGAGTAGTTGTTGCCGCCAATGGCGTCGCAGCTGTACAGCGTGCCGAGCCAGTTGTCGGGGTCCCCGTTGTCACCGGTCCAACCGATCAGGCTGACGTCGTGCTCGCCGTTCTTGGTGCGCTTGATGTACTCGCCCCATTCGTAGCTGACGATCTTCACTTTCAAGCCGATCTTTGCCCAGTCGGCCTGGAGCATCTCGGCCATCAGCTTGGCGTTGGGGTTGTACGGACGTTGCACGGGCATGGCCCAGAGAGTGATTTCAGTGCCTTCCTTGACCCCGGCGGCCTTGAGCAACTCCTTGGCTTTTTCCGGGTTGTAGGCGACGTCCTTGATGGTGTCGTCGTAGGACCACTGCGTCGGCGGCATGGCGTTGACCGCCAGTTGTCCCGCGCCCTGGTACACGGCATTGAGAATGCCTTGCTTGTTCACCGCCATGTCCAGCGCACGGCGCACTTCGACCTGGTCGAACGGCTTGTGGCGGGTGTTGTAGGCGATGTAGCCGAGGTTGAAGCCCGGTTTTTCGATCAGTTGCAGCTTGGGGTCGTTCTTCAAGGCCGGTACGTCGGCCGGACGTGGATGCAGGGTGACCTGGCACTCGTTGGCCTTGAGCTTCTGCACCCGCACCGAGGCGTCGGTGTTGATGGAGAAGATCAGGTTCTTCAGCTTGACCCGCTCCGGCGCCCAGTACTGCTGGTTGGCGACGTAGCGGATGTTGGAGTCTTTCTGGTAGCTCTTGAACTCGAACGGCCCGGTGCCGATCGGCTTCTGGTTGATGTCGCTCGGCTTGCCGCTCTTGAGCAACTGGTCGGCGTATTCGGCCGACAGGATCGCGGCGAAGCTCATGGCGATGTTCTGGATGAACGCGGCGTCCACGCTGTTGAGGGTCATGACCACGGTCAATGGCCCGGTCGCTTCCACCTTGGCGATGTTCTTGTTCAGGCTCATGCCGTTGAAGTAGGGGAACTCGGTGGGGTAGGCCTTGCGGAACGGATGCTGCGGATCAAGCATGCGGTTGAAGGTGAACAGCACGTCGTCGGCGTTGAAATCCCGGGTCGGTGTGAAGTAGTCGGTGGTGTGAAATTTCACCCCTTCGCGCAGGTGGAAGGTGTACTTCAAGCCGTCTTCGGAAATGTCCCAGCGGGTTGCCAGGCCTGGGACGACGTTGGTCGCGCCTTTTTCGAACTCGGCCAGGCGGTTGTACAGCGGTTCGGCGGCATCGTTGTCGGTGGCCGTGGTGTATTGCGCGGTGTCGAAACCGGCGGGGCTGCCTTCGGAACAGAACACCAGGCTACCGCCGGCGGCCTGGGTCGCGGATGTCGCGGCCAGCAGGCCGGTGCCCAGCAATGCGGATAAAACCAAGGTATGGCGCATGACGCTCCCTCTCTCGTTCGGGGTGTTTTAACAGTGAACCGGCGTCCTTCCGGGGACAGGTCCGGGACACTGAGCTCATTCCATTGCGTAGCGATGCCGCAGGGCTGGCAAGTCGTCCAAGTGCCGACGGTATGAGCCGTGGGCCGGGCGGTAAATGCGCAATGCCTGAAAGACTTGTGGGAAAAGGCGATACGTCCCAAACCAACTGCTGTGGTACGCAGTGCTTTTGGATGTAGGCGTTTTCCTAGGTCTTGGCGTAAAGCAACGGTATGCCGTGGGGGCGAGCCCTGCTCGCGATGGCGTTGCTTAACGCTCCGCCATCGCGCTCAAAAGAGGGGCCGCTACGCTCGAAGCGTCGGACCGGCCCAGCGGGAGCAAGCTCCCTCGCCACAGGTCACCTTAGTTGCTGACGCTGACGCCGTAGAAGGAGTTCAAGCCAAAGGGGCTGATCTTGAAGTCCTGCACGTTGGCGCGCATGGGTTGGAACACCGTCGAGTGAGCGATGGGTGTCATCGGAACAGCATCTTTGAGGATGTGCTGCGCCTGTTTGTACAGCTCGGTGCGTTTGGATTGATCCGAAGTGCGCTTGGCTTGCTTGACGATGTCGTCGAACTTCTTGTCGCACCATTTCGAGAAGTTGTTGCCCTGCAGCGAGTCGCAGCCAAACAACACGTTGAGCCAGTTGTCCGGGTCACCGTTGTCGCCGCTCCAGCCGATCAGCATGGCGCCGTTTTCACCACCTTTGGAACGCTTGATGTACTCGCCCCACTCGTAAGTGACGATCTTGGCCTTGATCCCGATCTTGGCCCAGTCGGACTGCAGCATTTCAGCCATCAGCTTGGCGTTCGGGTTGTAGGGACGCTGGACCGGCATGGCCCACAAGGTGATCTCGGTGCCTTCCTTGATACCGGCTTCCTTGAGCAGTTCCTTGGCTTTCTCCGGGTTGTACGCCGCGTCCTTGATGGTGGTGTCGTAGGACCACTGGGTCGGCGGCATGGCATTGACGGCCAGTTGGCCGGCGCCCTGGTACACCGAGTCGATGATCTGCTGCTTGTTGACGGCCATGTCCAGTGCCTGGCGCACTTTCAACTGGGCCATCGGGTTGGGCTGGTCGCTGCCCTTGATCTTGTCCATCACGTTGTAGGCGATGTAGCCCAGGTTGAAGCCCGGTTGGTCCGGCATCTTCAGGTTCTTGTCTTCCTTGATCGCCTTGAGGTCGGCCGGGCGTGGGAAGAGCGTGACCTGGCATTCATTCTTTTTCAGCTTCTGGATACGCACTGACGGGTCGGTGGTGATGGCGAAGATCAGGTTGTCGATCTTCACGTCTTCCGGAAGCCAGTATTCCTTGTTGCCGGTGAAGCGGATGTTCGAGTCTTTCTGGTAGCTCTTGAACACGAACGGGCCGGTGCCGATCGGCTTCTGGTTGATGTCGGAAGGCTTGCCTTCCTTGAGCAACTGGGCGGCGTACTCGGCGGACTGGATGGAAGCGAAGTGCATGGCCATGTTCTGGATGAACGCGGCGTCTACAGCGTTGAGGGTGAACTTGACGGTCTTGTCGTCGAGCTTCTCGACCTTGGCAATGTTGGTGTCCATGCCCATGTCGGTGAAGTACGGGAATTCGGTCGGGTACGCCTTACGGAACGGGTCATCCTTGTTGATCATGCGATTGAAGGTGAACAGTACGTCGTCGGCGTTGAACTCGCGGGTCGGCTTGAAGTACGGCGTGGTGTGGAACTTGACGCCTTCACGCAGGTGGAAAGTGTAGGTCAGGCCATCTTCGGAAATATCCCACTTGGTCGCCAGGCCAGGAATCACAGCGGTGCCGCCGCGTTCAAACTGGGTCAGACGATTGAATACGGTCTCTGCAGAGGCGTCGAAGTCGGTTCCGGTGGTGTACTGACCAGGGTCAAAACCGGCTGGGCTCCCTTCGGAGCAGAACACCAGGTTAGTCGCGGCTTGGGCGAAAGATGCGCTGGCTAATAAGCTCGCGCCGACTAAAAACGGGATGACCGCTTGTTTAAGCATGTTGGCCTCATGATTTGTTGTCATTTTTTGATTTGAGGGCGACCTCGTGAGTCGTCCTGCGGATACTTATGCAGGCCCCATACCCAATGCAAGATCCAGAGCGGTCACAAGTCCGAAACAGTGGCACGAACGTACCTTAATGTCGCATCCGTGTAACTTCCGACGCATTTGATCGTTTGCGCGCGTTTTTTAGGGGCGAATTGCGCCCTTTTCCGGTGCGTCGCGGCGCTTCGATGCGCCGGAAAAGGGCGGGTATTACTTCTTCAAACCCACGCCGTAGAAGGGTGTGAGGCCGAATGGGCTGAGTTTGAAATCCACCACGTTCCTGTTTATCGGCTGGAAGACCGTGGAGTTGGCGATGGGTGTGATCGGCACCTGTTGCTTGAGGATTTTCTGCGCTTGCTGGTACAGATCGATCCGTTGCTGGCGGTCGGTGGACACCTTGGCCTGCTGGATCAAACGGTCGTAGGCCGGGTCGCACCACTTGGCGTAGTTGCTGCCCTTGACCGCCGCGCAGCTGTACAGCACCCCCAGCCAGTTGTCGGGGTCGCCGTTATCGCCGGTCCAACCGTAGATCATTGCGTCATGTTCGCCATTTTTTGCACGCTTGATGTACTCGCCCCATTCATAACTGACGATGTTGGCCTTGATGCCGATCTTGGCCCAATCCTGCTGGATCATCTGTGCCGACATTCGTGCATTGGGGTTGGACGCGCGTTGCACCGTCATCGCCCATAAATTGAGGGTGGTACCCGGCGCAACCCCGGCCTCCTTGAGTAGCGCCTTGGCCTTGGTCACGTCGTGGGGGGCGTCCTGGATGCTCGGGTCGAACGACCACTGGGCCGGTGGCAAGGCGTTCTGCGCCAGTTGACCGGCGCTCTGGTACACGGCCTTGATAATCGCCGGCTTGTCGATGGCCATGTCCAGCGCCTGACGGACCTTGAGCTGGTCCAGGGGCGGGTGTGTCACGTTGTAGGCCAGGAAACCCAGGTTGAAACCCGGCTGCTTGAGCACCTGCAGGTTCGGATCCTGTTCGATCACCTCGATGTCGGCCGGGCGTGGGTAGCCACTGACCTGGCATTCACCGCGCTTGAGCTTTTGCAGGCGCACGGCGGCGTCCGGGGTGATGGAGAAAATCAGGTTGTCGAGCTTCACGTCTTCGGGTTTCCAGTACGCCGTGTTGGCGGCGTAGCGGATCTGCGAGTCCTTCTGGTAGCGCTTGAACACGAACGGCCCGGTGCCGACGGGTTTCTGGTTGAGGTCGCCGGCCTTGCCTTCCTTCAACAACTGCGCTGCGTATTCGGCGGACTGCACGGAGGCGAAACTCATCGCCAGGTTTTGCACGAAGGCGGCGTCAACGTTGTTCAGGTTGAAGCGCACGGTGTGCTCGTCGACTTTCTCGACGCTTTTGATCGTGGTGTTCAGGCCCATGTCGGTGAAGTACGGCGACTCGGTGGGGTAGGCCTGGCGGAACGGGTGCTGCGGGTCGAGCAGGCGCTGGAAGGTGAACAGCACGTCGTCGGCGTTGAAGTCGCGGGTGGGGGTGAAGGCATCGGTGGTGTGGAATTTCACCCCTTCGCGCAGGTGGAAGGTGTAGGCCAGGCCGTCGGGCGATACGTCCCAGCTTGTGGCTAGTCCGGGTTCGACCTCGGTGCCGCCGCGCTTGAACTGGGTGAGGCGGTTGAAGACGGTTTCGGCCGAGGCATCGAAGTCGGTGCCGCTGGTGTATTGGCTGGGGTCGAACCCGGCGGGGCTGGCTTCGGAGCAGTAGACCAGGGTGGTGGCGGCTTGGGCCATTGGGGCGCAGCTGATCAGGGCCAGGGTGAGCAGGAGGGGCTTGAAGGTGGTTCTGTCCATGAAATCCCTTGGGGGGTGGTGAGGTTTTCAGGAGAGTAGCGTTGCGGGTGGGGTGTTGGAAATATCGAAAAGTGAGGGGGACCGTTGGGTTTGGGTATAGCGCTTTTCGACGAGGCGGCCTGATAGCCGACCTGTCTCTCCCGGGCGTACACCTGTCAGGTCTGTGGGAGCAAAGCTTGCTCGCGAGGCGGCCTGATGGCCGGCCTGTCTCCCAGGCATACTTCGATCAAACTGTGGGAGCGAGCTTGCTCGCGATGGCGGCCTGACAGCCGGCCAGGATGTTGTTGACGGAGTACATATCCATTGCTGCGGTAACGGCGGCTTAGGGAGTGTCAGAAATTTTGTGTTCGGGCATAACATGAGTCAGAGGTGCATGTATGCCAACCAAAAAGAAACCCCTGCGTGACCTGCCCAAAATCCCCAAAGAGCTGCTTGAGCAGTTTGGTGAGGGGCTGATGACAGCGGAAGCCATCGAGGACGCCTCGGCAGCGTTCAAGAAGGCCCTGATTGAACGAGCCTTGACCGCTGAACTCGGCCATCACTTGGGCTATCCCCCGGGCG
>NZ_FMXV01000052.1:0-15291 GCF_900104425.1 Pseudomonas sp. NFACC13-1
GGTGGGCCGGGTCGATGGGCACGTAGGCGGCGCCGGCCTTGAGCACGCCGAGCAGGCCGACGATCATGTCCAGGCTGCGTTCGGCACAGATCGCCACGCGCTGATCGGGTTCGACGCCCAGTTCGAGCAACTGTCGAGCCAGGTGGTTGGCGCGACGGTTGAGCTGGCGGTAGGTCAGTTGCTGCTGTTCGCAGACCAGGGCCACGGCGTCGGGGTTGGCTTGGACCTGGGCTTCGAACAGGTTCTGGATCGGTTGTGCCGTGCCGAAATCCGTGGCGGTGTGGTTGAAGTCCGCCAGCAGCAATTGCCGCTCGGTGTCGGGGAGCACGTCCAGATCGCTGGCGAGGCGTTCGGGGGCCTGTTCAAGGGCTTCGACCAGCGCGGCCACGGCTTGGGCGAGGTAGGCGGCGATGCGTTGCGGGTCGATGCCGGTGATGGATTGGGCGGTCAGGGAGAAGCCGCTGCCCACATTCGCCACGGCAATTTCAATGGGGTAGTTGGTACGGGTTTCGGAGGCGATGAAATGCATGCCTTCGTGGTTGCCCATGTCTGCGACGTTTTCCCCGGACGCGTTCACCAGGTCGCCATGGCGGCAGTTGAGGATCACGGTGAACAGTGGCAGCGACGTATCCACGGCACTGCAACGCTGGGCCAGGGCCAGGGACGCCTGTTCGTGGGTCAGTAGCTCACTGAGTTGCTGATAGGCGTCGCGGACAATGTCGCTGACGGTGTTCTGCTGCAAGCGAATGCGCATCGGCAAGGTGTTGATGAACATCCCCAGTGCATGGTCGGCCCCGGCGGTGCCTTGGGAACGCCCCGACAACACTGTGCCGAAAATCCCGTCGTCGCGCCCGCTGGTGGCCGCGACGACCAGGCCCCAGGCCGCATGGAACAGCACTGAGGTCGGGACCCCTTGAGTGCGTGCGGTTCGATACACCTGGGCGCTGAGATCGTCGCTCAAATGTTTCACCGCACGCTTGATCCCCGCACCGTTGCCCCGTACATCGAGCACACCATAAGGCGCGGTGGTGGCATCCACATCGGCCAGCAAGTGACGGAAGTAGGCTTCGTGGTCGGCCTGGGGCACGCTGGCGGCCCGGGCGATGAAGTTACGGTACGGTTGGGAGGGTGGCAGGCTCTCGGCCTGGCCGGCCATCACGGCCTGGATCTCCAGCATGATCAGGCGCAGGGTCACGTTATCGCTGATCAGGTGATGGTCGAGCAATGCCAGCAGCCATTGTGCCCGGGGTTCGTCGTAGGTGACGTACGCCGCGATCAACGGGGCCCGTTGCAAGTCCAGTCGCAGATGATGCGTGTCCGTATGGTCCCGGAGAACCTGCAAGGCGTCTTCGCCGGGCGAGCAGTCCAAGGTCATGACGGGCAGTTGCGCCTGGCGATGAACGACCTGCACCGGCTGCGACAAGCCGTGCCAGCGCAACGCGGTACGCAGGATGTCGTGGCGGTCGATCACCACCTGTACGGCGGCCAGGAAGTCGTCGAGCACCTGGCGACGATCGAATGTCACCACGGTGCGCATCAGGTAGGCGTCGCCTTCGGCCTGCAACAAGTGGTGGAACAGAATGCCTTCCTGCAACGATGACAGGGGGTAGATGTCTTGCACATTGCCGGCGCCACCGGGGACGTCGGCGACGATTTGCTCGATTTCCTGTTGGCTCAGGGTCACCAGCGGCAACATCTGTGGGACGATCGCCGTGCAATCGGCGGGGATCAGGTTCGCGGGGACCACCTGTTGGGTGGTGCCGCCACCGGCGAGGACGGCGGCCATGGCTTGGAGTGTCGGCGCCGAGAAGACCGTGCGCACATCCAGTTGCAGACCCGCCTGACGCAGGTGTTCGATCAGGCTGATGACCAGGAACGAGTGGCCGCCGAGTTCGAAGAAGTGATCCTGACGGCCCACTCGTTCAACCCCGAGCAACGTCTGCCAGGCGCTGGCCAGGGTCATTTCGATTTCCCCCAGCGGTGCTTCGTAGTGCTGGCTCGCGGTGGCAGCCAAGTCCGGTGCCGGCAGAGCCGCGCGGTCGAGCTTGCCGTTGGTGGTCAGTGGCCAGGCCTCCAGGGTCACGAAAGCACTGGGCACCATATGTTCGGCCAGTACGCTGGCCAGCTGGCTGCGCAAGGCCGAGGAGTCCGGGGCAGTCCCTTCATGGGCGATCAGGTAGGCCACCAGGCGTTTGTCGCCGGGGCGGTCTTCACGCACGATCACCAGCGCCTCGCGGACATCGGCGCAATCGAGCAGTTGCGCTTCGATTTCCCCCAGCTCGATACGGAAGCCGCGGATCTTGATCTGCGAGTCGTTGCGGCCCACGTAGACCACGCCGCCATCGGCGCGGTAGCGAGCGATGTCGCCGGTGCGATACAACCTTGCGCCGGGTTCCATGGCGAACGGATCGGGGATGAATCGTTCGGCATTCAGCGCCTCGCGATTGAGGTAATGCCGGGCCACACCGGCACCGCCGATGTAGATCTCGCCGTTGACCCCCACCGGCACCGGTTGCCGGTACTCGTCGAGAATACGCAGGCACAGGTCCGGCAGTGGCGGGCCGATCAGGCTTGGCGCGCCGGTGTCGATTTCCACCTGGCTGATCGGGTAGTAAGTGGCATGTACGGTGATTTCGGTGATCCCGTACATGTTGACCAGACGGGTACGCGCCAACGTTGTGCGTGCGGTCCAGGGGCGCAGGCTGCGGAAATCCAGCGCCTCGCCGCCGAAGATCACTTCGCGCAGGGTATGCTCCTGGTCGCTGCGCTCGCGGGCCTCGATGAACTGGCGGAAGGCGCTCGGCGTCTGGTTCAGGATCGTGACGCGCTGCTGGCAGACCAGGGCATAGAAATCATCGGGGGAACGGGCCACGTCGCTCGGGACGATCACCAACTTGCCGCCGTAACTCAAGGCGCCCCAGATTTCCCAGACCGAGAAGTCGAAGGCGAAGGAGTGAAACAGCGTCCACACGTCGTTTTGGTCGAAGTCGAACAACCCGGCGGTGGCATCGAACAGCCGTGCGACATTGCCGTGTTCCACCAGCACGCCCTTGGGCAGCCCGGTGGACCCCGAGGTGTAGATGACGTAGGCCAGGTGCCGCGGCGTCAGGCCCAGCGCCCTGGCTTCGAGGTTGTGGTCCAGGGACACGTCCGTCAGGTCGTCTGCGGCGACGTAATCCTTGAGGTTCACCACCGGCACGGCATGCTTGGGCAGCACGGCGAGGCAGTCAGGCTGGGCCAGCAAGGCCACCGGGGTGCTGTCGTCGAGCAGGTAGCCGAGGCGTTCGCTGGGGTAGGCTGGATCCAGTGGCACGTAGGCGGCACCGGCCTTGAGCACGGCCAGCACCGCGCAGACCATTTCCACCCCGCGGCGGGCCAGGATCGCTACCCGGTCATCGGGCCGTACGCCTTGGGCGAGCAGTTCACGGGCGATGCGGTTGGCGCGGCGGTTGAGTGCCTGATAGCTCAGTTCGCGTTCGCCCAGGACCAGGGCGGTGGCGTGGGGCTGGGCGGCGGCGACCTGTTCGAAGCGCTGATGAATCAGCAGTTGCGCCGCGAACACGGCTTTGGGCGGCAGCGTGGCTGGCGAGGCCTGGCGCTGTGCCGGGGTGAGCAACGGCAGGGCGAGCACCGGCTGCGCGGGGTCCTCGATCATGGCTTCAAGCAGGGTCTGGAAGTGCTGGGCGAAGCGTTCCACGGTGCGATGGTCGAACAGGTCGCTGGCGTATTCGATCACGCCGCCCAGCGTGCCGCCGTCATCGTCCAGTGTCAGCATCAGGTCGAACTGCGAGGTTTCATGGGCCTGGGCCACGGGGACCAGGGTCAGGCCGGGCAGGCTCAGTTCAACGCCGCCAGGGGTATTGTTGAGCGACAGGGCGACCTGGCACAGCGGGTTGTGGCTCAGGGAACGCGGTGGTTGCAAGGCTTCGATGACTTGCTCGAAAGGAATGTCCTGATGTTCGTGGGCCGCCAGGGTGGTGTGTTTGATCTGCTCCAGCAACTGCGCCACGCTCGGGTTTTGCCCAAGGTCTACCCGCAGGGCCAGGGTGTTGACGAAGAAGCCGATCAGGTTTTCGGTTTCGGTACGGCCACGGTTGGCCGTCGGTACGCCGATCACGACGTCTGGTTCGTTGCCCAGGCGTGCCATGAGCACCGACCAGGCACTGAGCAACGCCATGAACAGGGTGACGTTGTGTGCCTGGCAAAAACGTTCCAGGCGTTCGCGCAACGGCGCAGCGATGTTCACCCTGACGTCGCCACCCCGGTAGCTTTGTACCACCGGGCGGGGGCGATCGGTGGGCAAGGACAACAGCGCCGGCGCGCCGCCAAGCTGCTCACGCCAGAAGTCGGCCTGGTGGCTCAGGCGTTCGCTGTCGAGGACCTGGCGCTGCCAGGCGGCGTAGTCGGCATATTGAACCGACAGCGCGGGCAGCGGATCGGCCTGGTGTTGACTGAAGGCTCGATAAAGAGCGGCGAACTCCTTGACCAGGACACCCACCGACCAGCCGTCGGAGATGATGTGATGCTGGGTGATGAGCAGCATGTGTTCGTCGTCGGCCAGGCGCAACAGACGCCCACGAATCAGCGGTCCCTGGCGCAGATCGAACGGCGCCGTGGCCTCGCTGTCGGCGATGCGAGAGGCGCTGATGCTGGCCTGCTCGTAAGGCAGGCTGCGCAAATCCTGCTCGGCCAAGGCAAAGCCGCAGTCTGCGGGGGCGATAATCTGCACCGGTTGTTCGCCATGACGATCGAAGGTGGTCCGCAGGCTTTCGTGACGCGCCACCAAGCGGTCGAGGACAGCCTTGAGCACGGCGTGGTCGAGATCGCCGCGCAGCAGCAAGGACGCGGGCATGTGGTAAGCGGTGCTGGTGTTTGCATCGAGTTGGTCGAGAAACCACAGGCGTTGCTGGGAAAAGGACAGCGCCAACGGTGCGTTGCGGTCGGCGATGCCGATGGTCTCGGTGCTGACGGTCTGCAGGTCGCCGACGACCCGCGCCAGTTCCTCCACGGTGGGATGACTGAACAGTTCGCGCAGCATGAGTTCGCCGCCCAACTGCTGCCGCACCCGGGAAACCAGTTGCGCGGCCAGCAGCGAGTGCCCGCCCAATTCAAAGAAGCTGTCACTGCGGCCCACGCGTTCCAGACCCAGCAACTCCTGGAAAATCTGCGCCAGGGCCACTTCGACGGCACCTTCGGGCGCGGCATAACCGCGCTCGGACATGGCGTCCAGGTCCGGTGCCGGCAGTGCGTCCTGGTCCAGCTTGCCGTTGGCGGTGAGCGGGTAGGCCGGCAGACTGACAAAGGCACTTGGAATCATGTAGTCGGGCAGTGTCGCCCCCAACTGCTTGCGCAATGCCGCCACTTGCAGCACCGCGCCCGTCTCAGGGATCAGGTAGGCGATCAGGCGCTTGCCCTGGCTTGCGTCCTCGCGGGCCAATACCCGTGCTTCACGCACGCCGTCACAGGCCAGCAGCTTGGCTTCGATCTCCCCCAGTTCGATGCGGAAACCGCGAATCTTCACTTGGGCGTCGATCCGGCCCAGGTGAACGATTTCACCATTGTCCAGCAGCTTGCCCAGGTCTCCGGAGCGATACAACCGCTCGCCGGGCCGGAACGGGTCGCTAATGAAACGTTCGGCGCTCAGGGCCGGACGGTTCAGGTAGCCACGGCCCACACCCAGCCCGCCGACGCAGATTTCACCGGCCACACCCACCGGCAGCAGCCGTTGACGGGCGTCGAGCACGTAGGCCACGGTGGTCGGAATCGGCCGCCCGACATTGGAGACGCCGGCGGCGATGTCCGCCGCGCCAATGGCCTTGTAGGTCACGTGCACGCAGGTTTCGGTGATGCCGTACATGTTCACCAGCGCCACATGCCCGAAGGCACGGTGGAAGGCGTCGAGCTTGCCCAGTTCCAGGCTTTCCCCGCCGAAAATCACATAGCGCAAATGTTCCAGGCCCACCTGTGGCGTCGCCAGGGCTGCGGCGCTCAGTTGCAGGAACGCCGACGGTGTCTGGTTCAGCACCGTCACCTGTTCGCTTTCAAGGAAACCCAGCAGTTCCACCGGATCGCGGCGCAGGGCTTCGGGCACCAGGCTCAGGCGCGCGCCGTAGAGCAGGGCGCCGAAGATTTCCCAGACCGAGAAATCGAAGGCATTGGAGTGGAACAGCGACCAGACATCGTCGGCACTGAACTGGAAGTCCAGTCGATTGTTGTGCAGCAGGCGCACGACGTTGCGGTGTTCGAGCAACGCACCCTTGGGTTCCCCGGTGGAACCCGAGGTGTAGATCACGTAGCAGAGGTGGTCCGCGGCACTGAAGTTGGGCAGGTTGGCGGCGCTGACGCCGCTGTCCGTGGCGACATCGAAGACTTCGATGCCGAGGGCCTGCAACGCCGGACTCATGTCCTGGCGGGCGATGGCCTTGCGGGCGCCGCTGTCGCGCAGCACATAGGCGATGCGCTCCTGGGGCGAACTCGGATCGATGGGCACGTAGGCACCGCCGGCCTTGAGCACCGCCAGGGTGGCGACGATCATCTGTAGCGAGCGATCCAGGGCGATGGCCACCAGTTCCTGGGGCTGCACGCCGGCCGCACGCAGGCGGTGGGCGAGGCGGTTGGCCTGTTCGTTGAGCTGTCGATAGCTCAGGCGCTCCAGGCCCAGATTGACCGCGATGCGGTCCGGGTACTGCCGCACCTGTTCTTCGAAGAGCTGATGCAGGGTCAGGGTCTGGGGCCAGGCCGCTTCGCTGTCGTTGAAATCGAGGATCTGTCGCTGGCGTTCGGCGGCATCCAGCAGCGGAACGTCGTCGACCCGCTGCTGCGAATCCTCGACAAAAGCTTCCAGCAGGCGCACGTAATGGCGCATCAGCTGCTGGATGAATTCGGCGTCGAAGAATTCCGCGTTGTACGCCAGGTGCCCGGCCCAGTGTGATTCATCGGCCGTGATCAGCAGGTGCAGGTCGTTCTTGCCATAACCCAGGTTGGTCTCCAGCGTATTGACCGCCAGGCCCGCCACCAGCGTGTCGTGGTCGGTGGTGCGCTGGAAATTGAAGAGCACGTCGAACAGCGCGGTGCGGCTCATGTCCTTGGCCGGGTTGAGGGCCAGCACCAATTGGTCGAACTGCATGTGCCGGTGGCGCAGGCCCTGGGTCAGGTTGTTGGCGGTCTGTTCCCAAAGCTGTTGCAAAGTGGTGTCGCTGTCGCACAGGCCACGCATGACCAGCAGATTGTCCAGCGGCCCGACGACATCCCGCAGGGCCGGTTCACGGCAGGCGGCCGTGGTGCCGATCACCAGTTCATCGTGGCCGGCGTAGCGGCGCAACAGGGCGGTGAATGCGCTCAGGGCCAGGCTGTCGCTGCTCACGCCGACTTCCCGGGCCAGTGCTTCGAGGCGCCGCGCCAGCGCCGGCTCGAGGGTGAAACCGTGGGTGGCTTCGGCAAATACATGCACCGCCGCCCGAGGTCGATTCAGGGGCAGCTCCAGGGCTTGCAGTTTGCCGCGCAGTTGATAGGCCCAATAGGCCCGCAGGTTTTCCAGCACGGTGGCCGGCAGGTTGCGTTGCCAGGCGGCAAAGTCGCCATAGCCCAGCGGCAATGCCGGCAGGTCGGCGCTGCGCTCGGCGCAGGCGGCTTCGTAGAGGGCCAGCAGGTCGCGCTTGAGCAACTGCATGGCGCTGCGATCGGCCAGCAGATGGTGCACGGCGATGGCCAGGATCCCATGCTGATCGCTGGCCCGAACCAGGCTGGCCCGAACCAGGCTGCCGCCGTCCATGTTCAACGGGCGACGGGTCGCGGCCAGGGCCTGGCCCGGCAAGTCGTCGGGGTTGCCCTGGATCACTTCGAGCACCAGGCTGGCCGGGCCGTCGAAGTGTTGCCAGGCCCGGCTACCGTCGCTCAATACCCGGCAGCGCAGGATGTCGTGGCGGGCCAGCAAGCCGTCGAGGGCGGTTTGCAGGGCCGGTTGATTGATCTCGCCGGTCAACTCCAGCAGTAACGCAATGTTGTGATAGACCGGATTGGCGTCGTACAGGTAGCCGGTTTCGAAGGTATCGACGAACCACAGCCGCTCCTGGTGATAGGACAGCGGGGTCTGTCCTGGCCCGGAGACTTGTGCGGTGACCTCGGGCAGGGCTTGGGTCGGGTCCAGTTCCAGGGCACCGATACGGGTGTCGGGGGCGTCGGTAAAGCAGTGCAACAGGCGCTCGAAGCGCGCGGCGAGGCGTTCGATGGTGGCGGCGTCGAACAGCGCGGTGGAATACGACAGGCTGCAGGACAGGCTCGGGCCGCCTTCGTCGATGTGCAGGGACAGGTCGTGCTGGGTGTTGTCCTTGCGCGAGGGCAGGAACTCCAGGTTCAGCCCCGGCAACTGCAACTGGCCCCCGGCACCTGCGGCATTGGTGTAGAGCATGGTCTGGAACACGGGGCTGTAGCTGGCGCTGCGCGCAGGCTTGAGGGCCTCGACCACCAGTTCGAATGGGGTGTCCTGCTGGCTGGAGGACTCCAGCATCAATTGCTTGACCTGCTGCAGTACCTGGTCAAGGGTCGGGTTGGCTTCCAGGCGCACGCGCAGGGCCAGGGTGTTGACGAAGAACCCGATCAGCGCCTGTACGTCGTGGCGGTCGCGGTTGGCGGCGACGGTGCCGATCACCAGGTCCTGTTGACCGCTGATGCGGGCCAGCAAGACCGCCCAGGCAGCCATCAAGGTCATGAACGGCGTCGCGGCGCGGGACTGGGCGAACTGGACGATGGCGGCGGACAACGACGCCGGCAGGTCGAAGCCCAGGGTTTCGCCGCGGTAGCTCTGGACCGCCGGGCGCGCCCGGTCGGTCGGCAATGAAAGCAGCGCCGGGGCGCCGGCCAGGTGGGCGCGCCAGAATTCCACTTGTCGCTCCAAGCGCTCGCCTTCCAGGTGCTGGCGCTGCCAGGCCGCGTAGTCGGCGTACTGCCGGGTCAGCGGCTGCAGCGGGTCAGGCTGCCCCGCGCTGAATGCCTGATACAAGCTCGCGAATTCCTTGACCAGGATGCCAATGGACCAGCCGTCGGAGATGATGTGGTGCTGGGTGATCAGCAGCCGGTGCTCATCGTCCGCCAGGCGGAGCAGGGTGCCGCGGATCAGCGGCCCGCGCAGCAGGTCGAACGGCGCCGCGGCGGCGTTTTCACTCAGGTGCGCGGCCTCGGTTGCGGCCTGCTCCCGGGGCAGGTGTCGCAGGTCATGGGTCACGAGGCTGAAGCCGCAATCGGCCGGGGCGATGACTTGCACCGGCTGTTCGCCCTCGCGGCGGAAAGTGGTGCGCAGGCTTTCATGCCGCGCCACCAGGCGATCGAGGGCCGCCGTGAGGGCGGCCTGGTCGAGTGCACCTTGCAGCAACAACGAGGCAGGTATGTGATAGGCGGCGCTGGCGGTCGGGTCCAACTGGTCGAGAAACCACAGCCGCTGCTGGGCGAACGACAGCGCCAGCGGCGCGGTGCGGTCGACGCAGGGCATGTCGTCGGCAACGGTTTCGATGACACGCGTCGCGCCACGCTGCTTGAGCAGTCGCAGCAGGGCGGCACGTTTCAACTGGTCGAGACTATCGTTATGTTCGTTCAATTTATTAAGCATCCTTGGAGACGATAGCGAGCAGTTCGCTTTCAGACAGCGAAGCCATTTCTTGTTGCAGATCGAGCAATTCATCCGACTCGTACTGCGCCAGTTGCAGGGTGTTGATCAGGTCGGCCAGGGCCAGCAGCGAGGGGTGTTCGAACACGCCCCTGAGCGGCACCTCGACGCCGAAGATTTCCCGCGCCCGGAGCGTGACTTGCACCGCCAGCAGCGAGTGACCGCCGAGTTCGAAGAAGTCGTCGTGCCGACCGATGCGTTCCAGGCCCAGCAGGTCGGCCCAGAGCTGTGCCAGCAGCGTCTCGGTTTCACCGTTGGGCGCTTCGTACTGGCGGCGGGCAAAGTCTTCATTGCCGGGTGCGGGCAGGGCACGCCGGTCCAGCTTGCCATTGGGGCTCAATGGCAGCCGCTCGACCACCACGAACGCCGCCGGGACCATGTAGTCCGGCAACTGCGAAGTCAGGTAAGGCCGTAGCGTGCTGCTGGCATTACGGCCAGCCAGGTGCGGCTCGACGCTCAGGTAAGCCACCAGGCGCGTCGCCCCCGGGCTGTCTTCGCGAGCGATGACCGCGGCCTCGCGCACCCCCGGCAGGGTCAGCATCAGCGCCTCGATCTCACCGGGCTCGATACGGAAACCGCGGATCTTGACCTGCTGGTCGTTACGCCCGAGGAATTCGACCACCCCATCGGCGCGCAGGCGCACCAGGTCGCCGGTGCGGTACATCCGTGGTTCGTCGCCCGGGGCGAACGGGTCGCTGAGGAAGTGTTCGGCGTTCAGTGCCGCCCGGTCCAGGTAGCCGCGGGCAACCCCCGCGCCGCCCACGTACAGTTCGCCCGGCACGCCGAGCGGTACCGGCTGGCGCTGTTCATCGAGCACGTACAGGCGGCTGTTGGGAATCGCCCGTCCGATGGGCACCGTGCCCATGTCCGCGGCGGTGCAACGATGCACCGTGGTCCAGACGGTGGCTTCGGTGGGGCCGTACTCGTTGTACAAAGCGATCGCCGGTTCCAGCCCGCTACATGCCTGCACCAACTGCGCGGGACAGGCTTCGCCAGCGACGATCATCTCTTGCAGGCTGCCATGCCCGTTGCCGCTGGCAAGGCTTGCCAGCACCAGGCGGCCCAGGGACGGCACACACAGCAGCGAGGTGACGGCCTGTTCGCCAATGAAGCGGGCGATGGCCTCGGGGTCGCGGGCGGTTTCGGCATCCGGAATGCACAAGGTGCCGCCACTGACCAGCGTACCGAAAATCCCGGCCACGGAACTGTCGAAGGCAATCGACGACAAAAGCAGGAAGCGCTTGCCGGTAGCCGGTCCATATACCGTGCCCCGGGCCAGCGTCGAGGTCACCAGGTTGCGGTGCTCGATCATCACGCCCTTGGGCTTGCCGGTGGAGCCGGAGGTGTAGATCACATAGGCCAGGTGCTCTGGCGTCAGGCCGACGCTATCGGGTTGAGGATCGCGGCTGTTCGACGGTGTCGCCAGCGCCCGTTCTATGGCCAGGTAGCGAGTGCCTTCCTGCAATGTGCCCACGGCCGCGCGACCGACCGGGTCGGCCAGCAACAGGCGCGGCCTGGCGTCCTCGATAATCGAGGCCAGGCGCTCGGCGGGGTAGGTCGGGTCCAGCGGCACGTAGGCGCCCCCGGCTTTCAGGATACCCAGCAGGCCACTGATCATCGCCACGCCGCGTTCGACGCAGATGGCCACCAGGTCCCCCGGCAAGACTCCAGCCGCGATCAATTGCTGGGCGAGGCCGTTGGCCTGGGCATTGAGCTCGGCATAACTGAGGGATTGCCGGCCGTCGAGGGATGCACAGGCGTTTGGCGTGCGGCGAACCTGTTCTTCGAACAGCTGTTGAATGCACAGGCCAGTCGGGTAATCCACCTCGGTCTGGTTGAAGGTTTCCAGCAGCAGGGTGCGCTCCTGGGCAGGCAGCACGTCCAGTTGCGTGAGTGGGATCCGAGGCGTGTACATCAAGGCCTGGGCCAGTTGCTCCAGCGCCCGTTGCATCAGGGCGCAGATGCGCTGCGGGTCCACTGCCTGCACGCTTTGCACGGTCAGGCCCAGGGAATCGCCGTAGTCGTTGACCGACAGGGTCAGCGGGTAATTGGTCCGCTCGGCGCTGTCGAGGATGCGCATGCCGGGCCATTGCAGCTGGCTGTCGTCGCGCTGGTGCCGATAGTTGAGCAAGGTGGTGAACAGCGGCAAGGCACTGGGCACGCCACTGCAACGTTGGGCCAGGGCCAGGGAGGCCTGTTCGTGGGTCAGCAGTTCGACCAGGTCGCGGTGAGTGGCCAGCACCTGTTCCTGGGCGCCGGCGGTCAGTGGCACACGCACTGGCAACGTGTTGATGAACACGCCCAAGGCCCGTTCGGCCCCGGCCGAGCCTTGCAGGCGACCGGCGACCACGGTCCCGAACACCACATCATCGCGGCCGGTGCAGCGGGCCAGCACCTGCGCCCAGGCGACATGGAACAGCGTCGCCGGGGTGATGCCCCGCTCCCGGGCCAGGGCCCGCAGACGCAGGTTGAGCTCGACGCTCAACGTCACGCTGGCTTCCTCGATGTGACGGCCGTCGCCTTGTACCTCCAGCAGATCGAAGGGCGCGGTGGGTGCATCCACATCGGCCAGGCGGCGGCTGAAATAGGCTTCGTGGACGTCGGCGGGGACGGCCTGGGCCTGGGCAATGAAGTCACGATAGGGTTGCGGTGTCGCCAGGCGCTCGCCTTGGTCATGGAGGATCGCGTGGATTTCTTCCAGGACGATTTCCAAGGTCACGTGGTCGCTGGCCATGTGGTGGTTGAGCAGCGCCAGCATCCAGCGCTCGGAATGCGGATCCTGGGCGATGCAGGCACGCATCAGCGGCGCCTGGCGCAGATCCAGTCGCAGTTGCCGCGGATCGCTCAGGGCTTCGAGCTGGCTGAGCGGGTCCTTGTGGCTGTCGAGGGAGACACTGTGCACCGGCAAGCGCGCCTGGCGCTGTACGACCTGCACCGGTTGAGGCAAACCGTCCCAATGCACGCAGGTGCGCAGGATGTCGTGGCGATCGATCACCTGCTGCAAGGCGGCGGTGAAGGCATCGAGGCGCTGGCGGTTGTCGAACTGCAGCATCGAACGCACCAGGTAGGCGTCGCCTTCGTGCCCCAGCAGGTGATGGAACAGGATGCCCTGTTGCAGCGGTGCCAGGGGGTAGATGTCCTGGATGTTCGCGGCACCGCCAGGTACGGCGCCGACGATATGTTCGAGTTGGCCTGCGGTCAGCTCCACCAGCGGCAACATGTCCGGGGTCAGGGCCGTGCACGCGGGCGGAATGCGGTTGGCCGGTGCCTGGAACGCCGGTTGTGGGGCGCTCGTCAAGGCTTGGGCGAGTTCGGCCAGGGACGTGCTGCTGAAGATCGCCCGGACATCCGCGTGCAAGCCTTGTTCGCGCAGGCGTTCGATCAGGCTGACCGCCAGCAGCGAATGGCCGCCCAGCTCGAAGAAGCCGTCATGACGCCCGATGCGCTCGACCCCCAGCAAGGTTTGCCAGACCCCGGCAATGATCAGTTCGACGCGCCCCTCGGGTGCCTCGAAGGCCCGGCTGGCGTAGGCGTCCTGGTCCGGTTCGGGCAGGGCGCGGCGGTCGAGCTTGCCATTGGGCGTGAGCGGCAAGGTGTCGAGCACGACGAAGGCGCTGGGTACCATGTGCTCGGGCAGGCGCTTGAGCAGTTCGGTGCGCAATTGCCCGGCGGCGGCCGGTTCGCCACACAGGTAGGCAACCAGACGCTGGCCGGACGAGTGCTCGCGAGCGATGACGGCGGCTTCGCGTACACCCGCCAGTGCGGCGAGGGCGGCTTCGATCTCCCCCAGTTCGACCCGCAGGCCACGGATCTTCACCTGATCGTCATTGCGCCCCAGGTACTGCAAGGTGCCGTCATGCAACCAGCGGCCGAGGTCGCCGGTCTTGTACAGGCGTGCGTCGGCCTTGCCGTAGAACGGGTCGGCGATGAAGCGTTCGGCGCTGAGTTGCGGCAGGTTGAGGTAACCGCGGGCCACACCGAGACCGCCGATATGGATCTCGCCGGGCACACCCACTGGCAGCAGTTGCCCGTGGGCGTCCAGCACATGCAATTGCAGGTTGCGGACTGGCCGGCCAATGGGGATCGACTGGTGCCGGTAGGTCTCAAGGTCACTGTCGGCGGTGTACCAGGCGACCACGTCGCTGCACTCGGTCGGCCCGTAGCTGTTGATCACCGTCGGCCGTGGCTGGGCGAGTTTTTCCAGCATCGCGACCTGGATCGGCTCGCCCCCCAGGACCACCCGTTTCAGGCAGGCCAGGGCTTGCCCGTGGTCGGCGTCCACCAGTGAGTGGAAGGCGCTGGGCGACATATTGAGGTGGGTAATCCCGGCCTCGGCGACCTGGGCGACGATGGCACCGGGGTTGAAGGGTTCGGCGGCCAGGTGCAGCGAGGCCCCGACCATCAGCGGTGCGAGGATGTTCTTCTGGGTCAGGTCGAAGTTGTAGGAGGACGCCAGCAGCACCGCGTCGCCGGCGTGGAAAGCCAGGTCCTCGAGGTACCAGTCCAGCAGGTTGCGCAAGCCGCGATGTTCGACCATCACCCCTTTGGGCAAACCGGTGGAGCCGGAGGTGTAGATCACGTAGGCCAGGAGACTGAAACTCAGTCCCTTCACCTGAGGGTTGTGGGTCGGGGCCTGGGCCAGGGGCGCGCTGCCCAGTTCCAGCGTCGCCAGGCCTTGTGGCACCGGTAACTCGTCCAGGCCGGATTGGTGGACCAGGGCCCGCGGCTTGCTGTCGGCCAGCATGTGGGCCAGCCGTTGCGCCGGGTACTGCGGGTCGAGCGGCACATAGGCCGCGCCGGCTTTCAGGATACCCAGCAGGCCGATCAGCATGTGCGGGCTGCGGCGCGCGCACAGGCCGACGGTGTCGTCGGGCTGCACACCCAGTGCGATCAAACGGTGGGCGACGCGGTTGGCCTGGGCGTTGAGTTCGGCATAGCTCAGGGTCTCACCGGCGCAGACCAGCGCCACGGTGTCCGGGGTGAGGTTCGCCTGGGCCTCGAACACGACATGAGGGAAGCGGCTCGGGCTTTCGTCCAGGGCAGCACCGGCCGGGTTGAAGGTTTCCAACAGTTGCCGGCGCTGCGCGTCATCCAGCAACGGCAGGGTCGCCAGCGGTTGCGTCGCATCGTCGAGCAGGGCGTCGAGCAGGTGCAGCAGGTGCTGGCCCCAACGGGCGATGGTGCTTTCGTCGAACAGGTCGGTGGCGTATTCGAACTGGCCGCTGATGCAGTCGCCATCATCGTTGAGGGACAGGCTCACGTCGAACTGGGTGGTGCCGGTGGGCTGGGGCAGTGGGGCCAGGCTCAGGCCCGGCAATTCCAGGGCCTGGTCGCGCGGGGTGTTACCCAGCACCAGCATGGCCTGGAACAGCGGGCTGTGGCCGAGGCTGCGCTCCGGTTGCAAAGCTTCGACGACCTGTTCGAATGGCAGGTCCTGGTGGCTGTAGGCGTCGAGGGTGGTGGCCTTGATCTGTTCCAGCAACTGGTCGACGCGGCTGTGGGCCTGGACGTCGATGCGCAGGGCCAGGGTGTTGACGAAGAAGCCGATCAACGCCTCGGTTTCCCGGCGTGGGCGGTTGGCGACCGGTGTGCCGACCACCACCTGCGGCTGGTTGCTCAGGCGCGAGAGCAGG
>NZ_FMXV01000051.1:0-16164 GCF_900104425.1 Pseudomonas sp. NFACC13-1
CAAACTGTGGGAGCGAGCTTGCTCGCGATGACGGTGTGTCAGCCGACACCAATGTTGAATGTGCTGGCTTCATCGCGAGCAAGCTCGCTCCCACATGGATTGTTGTCAGCCTCCCGTCAGCGCGGTGACCACCAGCCCTGCATTACTCTCCAGCTCCGCCACCGGATCGGCGGCATCGGTGCTGAGCACCAGCAACTGGCTGCCGCCCTCGGCAATGGCTGCCTTCAGCGCATCCGAAGGCTGGCGATGATGGAGTACCAGCGCCACGTCGTTGTCCTTCAACGTCGTACTCAATTGCTTGAGTGTTTCGGCGGTCCATTCGGTATCAGGCCGGGTATCGGTGCTGATGGCGTCCAGGTTGAGCCCGCTGATCAGGTAGCCGAAATGCTCGCTCAGGCTGACCACGCTCAGGTTATCGGCGCTGGCGAGGCGTTTTTCGCTGTCGGCGCTGAGGTTGAGCAGGCGCTGCTTGAGTGCCGCCAGGTTGGCGTCGATTTTCGGTTTGTCCGCCGGGGCCAGGCGCACCAGGTCGGCGGCGATTACGTCGGCCATGCGCCCCAGGTTATGGCTGGCCATCCACGGCTGGCTTGCCAGGCCGTCGGCCATGCCCGGTTGCACGGCGATACCGGGAAGGGCGCCGTCCACCGGGCGCGCGGCATCGACTTCGACGATGCGGATATTGCTGCGTCGGGCCATGGGGAACAGCGGATCGTCCGGCCATAGCGAGCGCAGGCCGATCACCCCGTCGGCAGCGCTGGCCAGTTTGCTCAAGGCCGGCGCGCCACGACCGCTGAAGTAGGCACTCTGGCGGGTGCCAGGCAGATTGGCGGGCGCGGCCCGTTCCAGACTGACCTCGGTGCCCTTGAGCAACGCTTCGCCCAATCCATAGGTGACTGGCAGCGATGCCAGCAGATGAACCTTTTCGCCGGCGAATGACGAGGTGACGGCCACGCCGCACAACGCGACGGCCAGGGTCAGTTGTCGCAATGAAAAAACCATTATCCAAGATTCCCTTTGAGGCTGGGGACGACACCGCGGGCGATGGCGCTCAGGGCGAAGGCGATGCCGGCCACCAGGATGATCGCGGCGCCGGACGGGATCGGCAGGTCGAACACAATCGGCGCGAGGATCCCGCACAAAGTGCTGACGGTGGCGATCAGCACCGAACACCAGAAAAAGCCTTTCAATGATTGACTGAGCAAGCGCGCCGCCGCGGCGGGAATCACCAGCAACGCGCCCACCAGAATGGCGCCGATGACTTTCACCGCCGCCACGGTGATCAACGTCACCAGGACCACGAACAGGTAGTCCAGGGTCTTGACCGCCACCCCACGCACCGCCGCCAGTTGCGGGTTGAAACTGGCGAGCATGATGCGGTTGTACAGCGGCAAGGCCAGGGCCATCACCAGCGAGCCGACCACCGCCAGCACCAGCAGGTCATTGCCATTGACCGTCAGCACCGAGCCGAACAATACGTTTTCCAGGATGTGCACATTGATCTTGCCCGCCAGGATCAACAGCAGGCTGGCGCCCAGGGCCAGGGAGACGGACAGAAAGACGCCGATCAGCGTGTCGGGCGCCAGGCCGGTGCGGTTGCGCAGGTAATTGAGCAGGATGCCGAACAACAGGCAGTAGCCGAACAGGCTGCCGTAAGGCCCGGTGTAGGGTTCGCCGAGCAGGATGCCGATGGCCACGCCGGTGAGCGCCGCATGGCCCACTGCCTCGGAGAAAAACGCGAAGCGCTTGACCACCACCAGCGTGCCGAGGCCGCCCAGCACCGGGCCGATCAACAGCCCGGCCAACAGCGCATTGACCACGAACCCATAGGCCAGCGCTTCAGGCAGGTAACCGGCCGAGGCCCAGCCCTGGACCATCAAGCGAAAGGCTTCATAACTCATCAGGCCGCGCTCCCGTTCGTGCGTGGATGGGTGGAAAACAGCGTCAGCAGCCGTTCCGGGGTCAGGGTCTGGCGTGGCGGGCCGTCGAACAGCACGCGGCGATTCAGGCCGGTGACACGGTCGGCCAGGCGCCCGACGGCTTCCAGGTCATGTTCAATCCACAGCACGGTGATCCCGGCCTGGCGCCAGTCCTGCAGCAGCCGTTCGAACACCTGGATACCGGCCTCGTCCAGGGCCGACATCGGTTCATCCAGCACCAGCAATTGCGGCGAGGGAATCAGCCCCTGTGCCAGCAACACCCGCTGGCGCTCGCCGCCGGACAGCGCGCCCATGCGCCGCTTGCGCTTGTCCTGCATGCCGACCCGCTCCAGGGCGTGGCCGATGGCGCCGGCGTAATGCTTGCTCAGGCCGAGAAAGGCCGGCCGCCGCTGACACATCGCCGCCATGAAATCGTCCACGGTCATGGGCAGGCCCCGGTCGAATTCCAGCGCCTGGGGTACGTAGCCGATCACCCCGGGGTCGCCCGGCCATTGCAGGCTCAGGCGTCCCTGGTGTGGCATCTGCCCCAGCAAGGTCTTGATCAGCGAACTCTTGCCGCCGCCATTGGGACCGACCAGGGCATGGATGCTGCCGGGCTCCACCTGAAAGGCCACGTTGTCGAGAATGGTGGTGCGGCCCAGGTTCAGGCTGACCTCGGCGAACTCGATCAAGGGACCGACGCGTTGCAGGGTGAGAGGTTCCTGGACGGTCATGCGCCGGACTCCTGGATCGCCCGGACCACGGTGTCGAGGTTGCCGGCCATTTCCTTTTCGTACTTCTCGGCGCTGTAGTCGCCGTAGGAAATGTGCGAGAGCGGGTACAGCTTCACGCCCGATTCACGCTGGATGGTGTCGACGTAGGTGGAGGGAAAATCCATCTCCGAGAAGATCACCTTCACGTCCAGCTCCCGCAGTTGGTCGATGGTTTTCTTCAATTGGCTGGGGCTCGGTTCGATGCCATGGGCCGGCTCGACCACGGCGGTCACTTCCAGGCCGAATTCGCGCAACAGGTAGTCGTAGGCGGCGTGCACCGTGGCGACGCGCAATTCGGCATTGGGGGCCTGGGTCAGCTTCGCCAGGGCGGCGGCGCGCATCTGCCGCAGGCGCTTGCCATAGGCGCGGGCGTTCTGGGTATAGGCCTTGGCGTTGTCCGGGTCGAGCTTGCCCAGTTCCCGGGCGATGTTATTGACCTGGGCGATGGAGGCACTGATGGACAGGAAGGTGTGCGGGTTCACGACCTTGCCCGCGCCTCGCGCCGCCGTGCCGGTGGCGGCCAGCAGGGGCACGTTTTCGTTGGCCTCGATCACCTTCACGTCCGGGGTTTCGCTGGCGGCGATCATGCGGTCGGCGAAATCGTCATGGCCCACGCCGTTGAGCACGATCACGTCGAGGCCGCTGATGCGCTTGATGTCTTCGGCCCGTGGTTCATAGGCGTGGGGGTTGAAACCCGCCGGTATCAGGGGCACGACCTCGGCCTTGTCGCCGACGATGTTGGCCACGTAGCTGTAATACGGGTGCAAGGTGATGCCAATGCGCAGGCGCTTGGCTGCTTCGGCGCTCACCGGCGAGGTGAACAGGCAGGCCAGCAGGCCGATCAACAGTAAGCGCAGCAAGGGTCGGCGTTGGGATGCAATAGGCATGGGCAAACGGTCTTCTCTCGAATGAGGGCGTGGGGTCAGTGCCGGTGCTGGCGGGTTACGCCGGCGTCGAATTGCGCGACGATCTGTTGCCAGCCAGCGGCGGACAACGCCGCATCGTCCAGGGCGGTGGGCGTCGCGAGGCCAGTGCCGCGGTTGAGCCAGATGTCCGGAGCGGCGTCGGACGTTTCGCCGATGCGCATCAGAAATGAACCGGCCACCGACGGATTGGCACTGGCGCCGAAGTAGGCCTGGTCCCGCAGTTGTTGCCAGGCGTGGCCGCCCCGGCTGACAGAACTGGCATCCTGGGCGAACGGCGCGAAGCCTTCTTCGGCCAGGGTTTGTGGGCTGGGCAGGGTGGGTTGGTCTTCGCGCAGCAAGCGGATTTCATCCAGGGTCACCCGCAGGTCGGCATAGATGCCTTGCTCGGCGGCGCTGAGGTCGCGGCGGGCGTCGAGCTGGTTCGAGGCCAGGTGAGGCGTGTCTTCGGCCTTGCCATGCCAGGCCACCACGGACCCGGCCACCAGCACGATGACCAGGCACAACAGCAACACATACAGGGTTTCATGGCCCGCGCCGGCGGGGCGGATGACTTGAGTCGTGGCGTTGCTCATGGGGCCTCGATGTCGGCTTGGTCGATTTCCACCACGTGGCCGGGGCCGGCGTCGAAGAGCACGTAGAATTCAGCGTTCGGTTTCTTGAAGGTCAGCTTCGAGTCGGCGCCGAGCTTGCCCGGGACGAGGATGGTTTCGTCATAACCGATCACGTCCAGGGTCACTCCGGGTGCACCACTGCCGTCGGAAAAGCCGCCGGTGCATTGGATCTGTTCGGCGTCGATGGCCTTGCACTCGCACATCGGGTTGTGGGCCAGGACGCTGGTGCTTGCGCCTGCGCAGAGCAACAGCGCCAGGCCCTTGGATAAAACGCGGAGGGTCATGGTTTGGTTCCTTGGTTCTTCAGCCAGGCGACGGTGGCCGGGGAGGCCTGGCTCAGGGGAATGAAGGCTTGATGCATCGAACCGTCCCAACCTTCGAGAGTTATCCACAGTTCGGCATCGGGCTGGGTCTTTGGCGGGACCGGCAACAAGGCGCCCATGCGATAGGGCGAGCCGAAGAAAATCACCCCGGCGGCCCGCAGGCTGCGGGGCTTGCCGATGCGCAGGTAGGTGGCCTTGACCTGGCCGATACAGCTCTGGCACAGGGCCGCGTTGAAGTGCTTCATCGGCCCGGCGGGCCCTTCGGTCCGTGGGGCTTCGTTGCGAAACTCCGCCAGGCGCAGGCTCCAGGGACCGACCTGGACTTCACCGACGTCCCGCTCGCCAAGCCCGGCATCGCCGCGGAACAGGGCGGCCTCGGAGAGGTATTTGGGCATGAATCCCAGGGGAATCAGCAGCAACAGGACGTTGAGATGGAAGCGCCATTTATGCCAGAACAGGCTCAGGCGTGACGGTGATGATGAAGCGGTATTGGACGGGTTCACAGGCTGCCCTCCGACGATTCACGGTGGACGGACGGCTGCAGTGCCTGCGCGATTCGGTCGCCACGGGTGGGTTTCTGGCTACGCTTGAAGGCATTGGCGGTGGCCAGGGCCGTGCGTTTGGTCCAGATCAGCAGCCCGCTGAGGACCATCATGCTCAGGATCAGACCGAAGAAAAACCAGATGAGCTTGATCCAGAGTCCGCCGAAGTCCCCGGTGTGCAAGGGCCGCATGGATTCGGTGACGAACTCCAGGGTCGTGCGGTCCGACAGCAACCGGGAGGCGGCCACGTCGCCGTTGTAGGGGTTGATGGTGGCAGTCTGGAACATCAGCGGATACCAGCCGCGGCCACCGATTTCCAGATGGCTGTAGGCATTGCCGGGCAGGCTGATGAAACTCGCTTCCAGTCCCGGGATGCGTTGCTGGGCGATTTCGATGGCCCGGTCCAGGTTCAACTGCGGTGGTGCCTGGCCATCAACGGACAACGGCACGTTTTCACGGGCCACCACCGGGATGACCGGTTCGCTGGAAATGGAGATCTGGTTGTCGCCCAGCAGGGCCTGGATCAGGAACCAGGTGCCGGTGACGGAGATGACCGCGATGAACCAGATCGACCAGATCCCGCTGAGCCGGTGGAAATCACCCCAGAAAATCCGTGCGCCGTGGCGAATCCGCAGGGTCGGACGGAGGAAGCCTTTCCAGAAACGCTTGTAGACCACCAGCCCGGTCACCAGGGATGCGAGCAAGGGCAGGCCCAGGAACGACACCAGGTACCAGCCCCAACTGTAGCCGTTGGTGAACGGCACCAGCCACCAGCCATGCAGCGCGCGGGTGAAGGCCTGGAAATTGAATGTCGGCGCCGAGCCCTGGATGACGCCGCTGTAAGGGTTGACGTAGACCGTGTCGGGGCGTCCGTCGGGGTAGGTCACGCCGACTTCCAGTGCAAAATGCGACTCGTCCGGACGGATGATGCTTTGCACCTGGGTTTGCGGCTGGGCCTGCTTGATCGCGGCGATCACCTGGTCATAGCTGAGCAGCGTGGCCTCGTCCGAGGGTTTGCTGGCCCGCATGTCGGGATTGGCCAGCCAGACGATCTCCTGGCTGACCACCGCCAGGGTGCCGGTGACGCAGACGATGAGCACGAAGAACCAGATGGGCAATGCCAGCCAGCTATGGACCAGGAACCAGAGTTTGGAGCGGGATTTCTTCGACATGATTGAACGTCTTGATTCGATGAAAGGTTCCGTATCACGGGCTTCGCAACACCCTGAACCCAAAAAGGCAGATCGTGGCTTTTGCCGACGCGGCCTGCTGCATCTAATTAAGACGAACGAGCGATCGTAATCCTGAAGGGGAAGATGAAAGAAAATGTTTCGCGTGGTAGGAGCTGCCGAAGGCTGCGATTTTTTGATCTTTCCCTTGGAATTCAAGTGTCAGGGAAAGATCGCAGCCTCGTTGCACTCGACAGCTCCACAGGACGCGAACCGGTGAGCGCGGGGGCAAATCAGCCTTGCCGTTGAAACATCTCCCTGGCCCGTTGCTCGATCTGGTCCTGGCTCAGGTCTTCCTTGTGCGTCGCGAGGAACCACAGATGCCCATAGGGATCCTTCAGGGTGCCGCTGCGATCTCCGTAGAACTGGTCCTTGACCTCGGAAATCACCGTGCCGCCGGCGGCAACGGCCTGGGCAAATGCGCTGTCCACGTCCTCGACATATAAATGCAGGCCGACCGATGGCGATTGGTCCGGGTTACTCAGGGGACCTTGATCGCAAGGCGTGCCAAGCATGATCGGATAACCGTTGATTCGCAGCTCGGCGTGCCCGATGCCCCCGTCGGGCATGGCCAGGCGCATGACCTCGGTGGCATTGAAGGCTTTTTTGTAGAAGTCGATGGCTTCGGCAGCTTTTTGAATGCCCAGGTAGGGCGTGATGTTATGGAAACCTTCGGGAATGGCATTGACGCCCATGACGTTTCTCCTTTTGTTATAGGGAGGCGAAGAGAGTCTTCGTCGATTTGCGCTCCTCCACTATAGGCCAGCGACCCTGGATGGACGCGAAGGCCGACGAACGCTTCAAGGCTGTTCCAGCAGGTGAGCTCCCGGCCCGCGTTGGCCCAGTACGTCGCCCTGATTGCGCAGCGGGCAAGCTTCCATCGACAGGCATCCGCAGCCGATGCAGCCATTGAGTCGATCACGTAGCGCCACCAATTGGTTGATGCGTTCGTCCAGGTCCCGGCTCCACTGCGCCGACAAGGTCTGCCAATCGGCGGCCGTCGGGGCGCGGTTGTCCGGCAGGTTGTTCAACGCCTCGCCGATTTCCGCCAACGGAATGCCCAGGCGCTGGGCGACCTTGATCAGTGCCACGCGACGCAATACCGCTCGTGGGTAACGACGTTGGTTACCTGGGTTGCGCGTGCTTTTGATCAGCCCCTTGGATTCGTAGAAGTGCAGGGCGGTGACCGTCACGCCGCTGCGGGCGGCCACTTGGCCGACGGTGAGTTCCTTGTGGATATCGATCTGCGCCATCGTTTCAATTCACCGCTTGACCTCAAGTTAACTAGAGGTTTTACCCTGCACGCCTTCGGATCGCAAGATTCGCCTGACCTGCATAGGGGACCTTTCATGCAATCGCCAAGGAACAATCGCAGTTTCACCCAACTGATGGAATTCGACATCGAACCTCAATGGCAGCAGGCGCTGGTAACCGCCTTGTCGGAACAGACCGAGCGCCTGGCCCGGGATCACCAGGGGTTCCTCAGTGCCAGTATCCAAGCCAGCGACGATGGTCGCCGCGTGCTCAACTATTTGCAGTGGCAGACCCGCGAGGCAGGCGAGGCGGCACTCCGCAGTGTCGAAAAGGGCGAGCAGGGTTTCTGGCGGCTGATCCAGGCTCACCGCGCCAAAGCCGTGACGTTCGCTTCGTTCCAGGTGCTCCGCAACATCGAGCGCAGCCTGGACAACGCGCTGCATTGCCAGTTGGTCGATTAAGCGCAACGGCTGATCCAGGCAGGCAATACCCACTATCGAGAGGGTTGATTTCTGCCGCACAGGACCGGCGGGTAGCCTTTGTTCATCGCCCAACTCCAACACCGGACACCCGCCATGAACCGTACCTTTGCCGTTTTGTTGCTCTTGACCGCCACCCTCCTGGGCGGCTGCGCCAGCTCTGCCCCGGAGCTGCGCCCCTACACCGCCGATGAGACCCGCGAGCTGGCCCTTGAAGCCTTGAATCGCCGTGGCCTTTCGTTCGAGGAATACCACGCGAAAAAAGCCGAGCTGCTTGGCTCGTCGCAGAAAAACGTGGGGTTCGACGATCAGGGCCAGATGAGTGCCGAGCAGGTTGTGCAACAACCTGGCCGGTCTAGCTGAGGGGACTGTACCGCTCAAAGTTTTGCCCAACTGTCCGTGGGTTTGGGTCAGGACGTGGGGTAGGGTCATGACTTGACTGACCGCCCCTGATGGACTGACCTGACATGACCCTTTCGCTTGACCTGCTGCTGGGCTTCGCCCTGTTTGCCCTGGTGACCTCGATCACGCCAGGTCCTAACAACACCATGTTGCTGGCCTCGGGTGTGAATTTCGGTTTCAACCGCACCATCCCGCACATGCTGGGTATTACCTGCGGCTTCTTTTCCCTGGTGCTGGCGGTGGGCCTTGGCCTGGGCGCGGTATTCCAGACGTATCCACTGCTCTATACCGCGTTGCGCTACATCGGCGCGGCGTACCTGTTGTACCTGGCGTGGAAAATAGCCCACTCCGGCCCGGTTTCGGACAGCCAGCCGGGGAACAATACGCCGATCAGCTATTGGGGCGCCGCGGCGTTCCAATGGGTCAATCCCAAGGCCTGGATCATGGCCATCGGCGCCATCAGTACCTACACGCCACTGCAGGGTTATTTCTTCAATGTGCTGGTGATTGCGGCGGTGTTTGCCTTGATCAATCTGCCAAGCGTGAGCCTGTGGGTGGTGTGCGGCAGCCTGTTGCGCAACCTGTTGCGTGATCGTCGCTGGCTGCGCCTGTTCAACTGGGGCATGGCGCTGTTGTTGGTCGCTTCGATGTACCCCTTGTTGCTCGAAAGCATCCGTTGAGGGCTGAGCTTCGAGGCGATGCCTGCTAAGCTCGCTGTTCAGGAGCGTTCCTACGCACTTTTAAAGGAAGTCCGACTTCTTTAAGGTTTACGATCAGGTATTGCTAGTCTCGAACCCAACGAGGTCGCCTGATCCCGGAGCTGGCTCTGCGAGTTCCCTATGAATAAACGTCCTTTGTATTTCGATTACGCCGCCACCACACCGGTGGATGAGCGGGTCATCCGGGTCATGGTCGAATGTCTGGGTTTTGACGGCAACTTCGGCAACCCGGCTTCCAGTTCCCATGCCTTCGGCCAGGAGGCCCGGCGCTCGGTGGAGCGTGCCCGCCAGCAGGTGGCGCAATTGGTGGGGGCCCAGCCCGAACAGATCGTCTGGACTTCCGGCGCCACCGAATCCAACAACCTGGCCCTCAAGGGTGTGGCCCAGGCACGCAGTGGGTCCGCCGGCCATGTCATCACCAGCCTGATCGAGCACAAGGCGATTCTCGATACAGCGCGCCAGCTCGAGGAAAGTGGCGTCGCGGTTACCTGGCTGGCGCCGGACGCCGAGGGCCTGATCAGCCCGCAAGCGGTTCGCCAGGCGTTGCGCGAAGACACGTTCCTGGTCTCGCTGATGCTGGTGAACAACGAGCTGGGCACCGTCAACGACATCATCGCCATTGGCGAGGTCGTTCGCGAGCACGGTGCGTTGTTCCATGTGGACGCGGCCCAGGGCGCAGGCAAGGTGCGGATCGACCTGTCTCGCTGGCCGGTGGACCTGATGTCTTTTTCCGCGCATAAAATCTACGGTCCCAAGGGCATCGGTGCGCTCTACGTCGGCGACCGTGCCCGGCCACGGCTAGCGGCGCAGATCCATGGCGGTGGACATGAGGGCGGTTTGCGCTCCGGAACCCTGGCGACCCACCAGATTGCAGCCATGGGCGCCGCATTCGAACTGGCAGCCGCGGCATTCGACGAAGAACTCGCTAAAATCGCCCGGTTGCGCAATCGTTTGCTCGAGCCGCTGCTGGCGTTGCCCGGTGTGCGTATTAACGGCAGTGCGAGCCGCCGGATTCCCCACACGCTGAGCCTGACGTTCAACGAAGGTGAGTTCAACCCGGCGACATTGGGCGCATCGATTGCATTTTCCGCGACCTCGGCCTGCAATTCGGCGCAAAACACTCCGTCCCACGTGCTGCTGGCCCTGGGGCACGATGCCCGTGCGGCCGGGCGGACCATTCGCTTGAGCCTGGGGCGCTTTACCACAGAGCAGGATATCGACGAGGCGGTGCGGCTGATCAAGGCGGCGTGCGCGGCTGCGCCGGCGTTCTGGGCCACGACCCCATAAGAGCCGGATTCGGCATCGAACAACAATATCAACGAGCAGGAGAAACAATGAGCACCGAGCCTTTGCCCCATGGACTGGTTCCCCAGCGCCTGGCCCGAATCCGCCAACTGATGAGCCGAGAGGGTATTCACGCGCTGCTGGTGCCATCGGCCGACCCGCACCTGTCTGAATACCTGCCGGGTTATTGGCAGGGGCGGCAATGGTTGTCGGGGTTCCATGGTTCGGTGGGGACCTTGATCGTGACCGGCAGTTTCGCCGGCGTCTGGGCCGACAGCCGGTATTGGGAGCAGGCCACCAAGGAGCTGGAGGGCAGTGGTATCGAGCTGGTCAAACTGATTCCAGGCCAGCCCGGCCCCCTGGACTGGCTGGCCGAACAAACGCCTGAAGGCGCAGTGGTTGCGGTCGACGGTGCGGTCATGGCCGTGGCATCGGCCCGCACCTTGGGCGGCAAGCTCGCCGAACGCGGCGCGCGGTTACGCACCGACATCGACCTGCTCAAGGACGTCTGGACCGATCGCCCAGGCCTGCCGGATCAACCGGTCTACGCCCATTTGCCGCCCCAGGCGACCGTCAGCCGGGTCGAAAAACTCGCCAAGTTGCGCGAAGCCCTACAAGAGCGTGGTGCCGACTGGCATTTCATCGCCACGCTGGATGACATCGCCTGGTTGTTCAACCTGCGTGGGGCAGATGTGTCGTTCAACCCCGTGTTCGTTTCCTTTGCCTTGATCAGCCAGCAGCAAGCAACGCTGTTCGTGGCCCTGGACAAGGTTGACGCAGCGCTGCGTGCGGTTCTGGAGCAGGACGGCGTGACCCTGCGCGATTACAGCGAAGCTGCCGCCGCGTTGCGCGAAGTGCCGGACGGCGCGAATCTGCAGGTCGACCCAGCGCGGGTGACGGTCGGCTTGCTGGATAACCTGGGCAGTGGCGTGAAGCTGATCGAAGGTCTCAATCCAACGACGCTGGCCAAGTCCCGTAAAAGCCTGGCCGACGCCGAGCACATCCGTCGGGCCATGGAGCAGGACGGCGCGGCGCTCTGTGAATTCTTCGCCTGGCTGGAAGGGGCCTGGGGGCGCGAGCGCATCACCGAGTTGACCATCGACGAGCACCTGACTGCCGCCCGCACACGTCGGCCGGATTTCGTCTCCCTGAGCTTCAATACCATCGCCGCCTTTAACGCCAACGGCGCGATGCCCCATTACCATGCCACGCAAGAGGCCCATGCCGTCATCGAAGGTGATGGCCTGTTGCTGATCGATTCCGGAGGCCAGTACCTGGGAGGCACCACTGACATCACCCGCATGGTGCCGGTCGGAACACCCACCGCCGAGCAGAAACGTGACTGCACCCGTGTGCTCAAGGGGGTGATTGCCCTGTCCCGGGCCAAATTTCCGCGGGGCATTCTTTCGCCCTTGCTGGATGCCATCGCCCGTGCACCGATCTGGGCGGAGCAAGTCGATTACGGCCACGGCACCGGCCATGGTGTCGGCTATTTCCTCAATGTCCACGAAGGCCCGCAGGTGATTGCCTATCAAGCCGCTGCCGCGCCGCAAACGGCGATGCAGGCCGGCATGATCACCTCGATCGAACCGGGTACTTATCGTCCCGGCCGCTGGGGTGTGCGCATCGAGAACCTGGTGTTGAACCGCGAAGCCGGAAGCAGCGAGTTCGGCGAGTTCCTCGAGTTCGAAACCCTGACCCTGTGCCCGATCGACACCCGTTGCCTGGAGCCTTCGCTGCTGACCCAGGACGAAAAAGACTGGTTTAACGCCTACCACGCCGAGGTTCAGCGTCGATTGAGCCCGTTGCTGGACGGTGACGCACTGCAGTGGCTCAACACCCGGACGATGGCGATTTGAGGTAGAGGATCAGGCGAGGGCTTCACGGACGAAGTCCAGCCGATCCTGGCCGAAGAACAGCTCGTCGCCGACAAACATGCTCGGGGCACCGAACACGCCTCGTCCGATGGCGTCTTCGGTGGCGCTCTTGAGTGCTTGCTTGACCTGCTCGTCGCTCGTCAGGGCCAGCACATGGTCGGCGTCGAAACCGCCTTCGTTCAGGACGGCTGCGACAGTCTCGGGGTCATTGAGGTTGCGGGCGTCCACCCAAAAGGCGCGGAACAGGCAATCGACGAAGGCCTCGAAGCGCTCGGGATGGCGCAGTTGCATGGCGGTCACCGCGCGCATCAGCAGCAGTGTGTTGACGGGGAAGTAAGGATTGAACTGGAAGGCGACGCCGTAGCGCTTGGCGAAGCGATTCAGATCCTTGAACAGGTAAGGGGTCTTGGCTGGCACTGTCGCCGGTGATGCGTTGCCGGTTGCCTTGAAGACGCCGCCCAATAATATCGGACGATAGATCAACTGGCTGTTTGTCTGCGCACACAGCGCCGGCAACTGGGTATAGGCCAGGTACGTGGTCGGGCTGCCGAGATCGAAGTAGAACTCCACTGATTTGCTCATGGTATCTGCTCTCTTGTTGTTACGAGGGGAGGACTTACCAGCGTTCGTTCCAAGGGCGCAGGTCCAGCTCGAAGGTCCAGGCGTCGCGAGGTTGGCTGTGCAGATACCAGTAGCTGTCGGCGATGTGTTCAGGATTCAGGATGCCGTCCTGATCCTTGGTGGCATATTTTTCCGGGAAATGATCGCGGATGAAGTCGGTGTCGATGGCGCCATCCACCACCACATGGGCCACATGGATATTCAGCGGCCCCAGCTCTCGGGCCATGCTTTGTGCCAGTGCGCGGATGCCATGTTTGGCGCCTGCGAACGCAGCGAACCCCGAAGCGCCGCGCAATCCCGCCGTTGCTCCGGTAAACAGGATGGTTCCGCGTTGGCGCTTGACCATGCGCTTGGCCACTTCCCGTGCATTGAGAAAACCTGAGAAGCAGGCCATCTCCCAAATCTTGAAATACTTGCGTGCGGTTTCTTCGAGGATGCTGCAAGGAACGTTGGCGCCTATGTTGAACACAAAGGCCTCGATCGGGCCGATCTGGTTCTCGATTTGCTCGATGAGTGCGATCACATCGTCTTCTTTACGTGCATCACAGGCAAACCCGTGGGCTTCGCCGCCTTGGGCGCGGATTCCATCCACAAGCGGCTGGAGTTTGTCAGCGCTGCGACGGGTAACACAGGCCACGAAACCTTCCTGTGCAAAGCGTTTGGCAATCGCTCCGCCGGTGGCATCGCCCGCGCCAACAACCAGTACGACCTTCTTGTTATTCATGGTCAGCCTCATTGGTAAACGATCGTTAACTAAACGGACGTTATGCTAAGATCCGGCAAGCGTCAAGGTGAGCAATCAGGGGGCACGACCATGCGTTATTCAGCCAACCACAAAATGGAAACCCGCGAGAAACTACTGGCGAGCAGTGCCATGTCCGCCAAAAAATCCGGTTTCTCTACGGTCGGTGTCGATGGCCTGATGAAAGCGATCGGGTTGAGTGGCGGTGCGTTCTATAGCCACTTCTCGTCCAAGGATGAGCTTTTCAAGGCCATTGTTGAGCGGGAGTTGGCTCAAAGCCTGGATCGCTTGAGCGGTGACGGCGCCATGGACTCGATGAAACTGGAGCGCTGCCTCAAGCAGTACTTGAGCATGAGCCATGTCGAGCAGCCCGAGGCAGGGTGTGCGTTACCGGTACTGGGCGCTGAGATCGCACGATCGGACCTCCAGGTGAGGGAGGTGGCGCAAACGTGGATCTGTCGTCTGCACGAAAGCTGGGCGCGGATACTGGGAAGCGACAGCCTGGCCTGGACCATTCTGTCTCAATGCGTGGGGGCGTTGGTTGTCGCGCGGATGCTGGTCACACCGCAGATCCAGCGTGACGTCCTCAAATCCAGCCATGAAGACATCAGTCGTCGAATCGCCGAACAGGGGCTCGGCTAAGCCTGATCTATTTGCAGATGACGATCATGCTGCGACTGGTATAGCCGGCGGGATTGAGCCCGAAGGGATAATCCCCTGGTTCTTCGACGGCGTCGCCGGACTTGGCGATGACCTTGTAACTCTTGGGAGCACATGAATTGGCGGCACTGGCAGCGCACTGGTCCCAGGATGAGGACAGTCCGGAGCAGTTGATGTGCAGACCCTTTTTGCCGCGTTTGACTTCACTTTTCGATGTTGCCGCACAGCCCGCTACTGCAAGTACGGCGATCAGTATCAAAATTCGTTTCATTCCCGTCCTTATAACCGCCGCAGATCTTATGTCTGCGTGCGATCGTGTTCGCTCTTGCTTGAAGCGTTCATGACGTCCTGTATGAAAAAATCCATGTCTGGCATTAGGTTACTGGCCTAAACATGGCCTAAATGCGCGGCAAATGCCAGACCTTCGTTAAATCCTGATTCAATCTACCGCGACAGCAGGCTTTGCGGTGCTGGCCATGGTCAGCGTTGCGCCCACCGACGCGAGAATGATGCAGGTAATGGCCATCCACTGGGCCAGGGACAGGTACTCCTGGAGAAAGACGAGCCCCGATAAGGCCGCGATGGCCGGTTCGACGCTCATCAAGGTGCCGAAGGTGCGGGCAGGCATTCGAGTCAGGGCGACCATTTCCAGCGTGTAGGGCAGGGCTGTGGACAGGATGGCGACGCCGATGGCGATTGGAATCAGGCTCGGTGTGAGCAGTGCGGCGCCGGCGTGGACAATGCCGATAGGCGCGACGAACAGGGCCGCGATCATGACTCCCAACGCGGCAGTCTGCACGCCATTGTCCGCTCCGGCTTTCTGACCGAACAGGATGTACAACGCCCAGCAGAAACCGGCACCCAGCGCGTAGCCGGCTCCAACCAGATCGATACCGGCACTGGTCGCGCCGGTCGGTATGAGCAGCAGCAGGCCAACCACCGCCAAGGCGATCCAGAGAAAGTCGATTGCCCGGCGCGAGGCGTAAATGGCGACTGCCAGAGGCCCGGTGAATTCCAATGCGACGGCAATGCCCAGTGGAACGGTGCGAACGGACATATAGAAGAGGAAGTTCATACCGCCTAGCGCCATACCGTAAACAATCACCGTGCGCAGGGATTGGCCGGTGAGCTTGGCGCGCCAGGGGCGGAGCATTAACAGCATGATGAGGCTGGCAAAAATGAGTCGCAGCGTCGTAGTGCCTTGTGCACCCACTACCGGGAACATGCTTTTGGCGAGGGAGGCTCCTGCTTGAATGGACGTCATGGCGATTAATAGCAAGGCAACCGGGTACAGGGTGGAGGCCAGGCTGCGATGTGGGGGGAGCGTCATTGCGAAGTGTCGTCCGGAATAAAGGCGAGGGAGGCTGCGTTGAGCAGTATATTGCGCATATGCAGCGATTCCGTCTACATACCGGGCATATTTAAGTGTCATGTCAGGCTATAGATAGAAAAATCAAATTAAGGGTTGACGGCAGATTCTGGAAGTCTATAATTCGCCCCACTTCCGGCGCAGTCGAAACGGAAAACTCCTTGATATTCAACGAGTTAAGTAGGTTTCGACGGTGCAGGGCTTCAGTTCATCGAAGCCCGGAAGGCGCAGATAGAGCAGTGTTGTTTGGCTCTATATGCGGTTCGATCTTCTCGGTCGAAAGCGGTGAAAAAGAGGTGTTGACAGCAGCGAGTAACGCTGTAGAATTCGCCTCCCGCTAACGAGAGATCGGAAGCGCAAGTGGTTGAAGTTGTTGATGTTTCGGAAGCGAAACTTTGAAAACTTCTGAAAATAACCGCTTGACAGATACACGGGGC
>NZ_FMXV01000068.1:0-2114 GCF_900104425.1 Pseudomonas sp. NFACC13-1
ACCGAAGACTCTGCCGGCCTGCGCGAGCAGATCAAGGCCCAGCTCAAGGCCGACCTGCCGGACTACATGGTGCCGACGCACTTGCTGTTCCTCGAACAATGGCCACTGACCGCCAACGGCAAGCTCGACCGCAAGGCCTTGCCCACCGCCGACGCCAGCCAGGTCCAGCAGGACTACGTGGCACCGCGAAGTGAACTGGAACAACAGATCGCAGCGATCTGGCAGGACGTGCTCAAGGTGGAGCGGGTCGGCTTGCGCGATAACTTCTTCGAACTGGGCGGCCATTCGCTGCTGGCGACACAGATGGTCTCGCGCATTCGCCAGGCCCTCGGCCTGAACCTGCAACTGCGCCAGTTGTTCGAGAACGCCAGCCTTGAGGCCTGTGTGGCCGCGCTGGTGGACAGCGACGTGGCGCGGCCGGCGAGCATCCCGCGTCTTGCCCGGGACCCGGCGCAATTGCCACTGTCTTACGCCCAGCAACGCCAGTGGTTCCTCTGGCAGATGGAGCCCCACAGTGCGGCGTACCACATTCCGGCGGCGCTGCGAATTCAGGGCGCCCTGGACCTGCAGGCCTTGCAACGGAGTTTCGCCGCCCTGGTGCAGCGCCACGAGAGCCTGCGCACTACCTTCGTCCAGGTCGATGAGCAAGCGTTCCAAGTCATTCACGAGCAGATGAGCCCGGTGGTGTTTGCGCAGGTTCTCGACGGCGACAATGAACAGATCCAGGCCTTCGTCCGCCAGCAGATCGCCCAGCCATTCGACCTGCAAAACGGTCCGCTGCTGCGGGTCGGCCTGCTGCGGGTGGCGGCCGACGAGCATGTGCTGGTGCTGACCCAACACCACATCGTCTCCGATGGCTGGTCGATGCAATTGCTGGTGCAGGAACTGATCCAGGGTTATGCCGCGTACAGCCAGGGTGAGGCCCCGACATTGGCCGAGCTGCCGATCCAGTATGCCGATTACGCGGTGTGGCAGCGTCAGTGGATGGACGCCGGCGAGCGGCAACGGCAACTGGCGTAC
Organism: Pseudomonas sp. NFACC13-1; assembly: GCF_900104425.1. Classification (NCBI taxonomy): domain Bacteria; kingdom Pseudomonadati; phylum Pseudomonadota; class Gammaproteobacteria; order Pseudomonadales; family Pseudomonadaceae; genus Pseudomonas; species Pseudomonas sp. NFACC13-1. The sequence goes on from NZ_FMXV01000068.1 coordinate 1,021, forward strand.
TGGACCGATGTGCTGGGGGGCGAGCAGCCGTTGCTGGCGCTGCCCACCGACCGGCCGCGCCCGCCCCGGCAGAGCTTTGCCGGCGCACGCCTGGCTATCGACCTGCCCCAGGCCCTGGGCCAACAGCTGCGACAACTGGCCCAGCGCGAAGGCAGCACGTTGTTCATGGTCTTGCTGGCGTCGTTCCAGGCCTTGCTGCATCGCTACAGCGGCCAGTCGGACATTCGTGTCGGCGTGCCCATCGCCAACCGCAACCGGGTGGAGACCGAAGGGCTGATCGGCTTTTTCGTCAACACCCAGGTGCTCAAGGCCGAGGTCGATCCGCAGCAGCGTTTCAGTGCGTTGCTGGCGCAGGTCAAACAGGCGGCCATCGGTGCCGAGGCCCATCAGGACCTGCCGTTCGAGCAACTGGTCGAGGCACTGCGGCCTGAGCGCAACCTGAGCCACAGCCCGTTGTTCCAGGTGCTGTACAACCACCAGAGCGTTGCTCGCCAGGCACTGCCGGCGCTGCCCGGGCTGGTCATCGAGGCCCAGGACTGGGAAAGCCAGACCGCCCAGTTCGACCTGACCCTCGACACCCTGGAAGCCGAGGGTGAACTCGGTGCGGCGTTGACCTATGCCACTGACTTGTTCGACGCCAGCACTGTGCAACGCCTGGCTGAGCACTGGCTGAACCTGCTGCACGGCATCGTCGCCGATCCCCGCCGACGCATCGGTGAATTGCCGCTGCTGACGACCGCCGAGCAACAGCAACACATCGGCCAATGGAATCCGGCCCCACGTAGTTTCCCGGGCGAGGGGTGTCTGCATCAGCGCATCGCCGAACAGGCGCGCTGGCGCCCCGATGCCGTCGCCTTGCGTTGCAACGCCCAAACCCTGACCTACGGTGCTCTCAATGCCCAGGCCAACCGCCGCGCCCATCAGTTGATCGCCCACGGCGTCGGCCCGGATGTGCTGGTGGGATTGGCCGCCGAGCGCGGTTTCGACATGCTGGTGGGGCTGCTGGCGATCCTCAAGGCCGGCGGTGCCTATGTGCCGCTGGACCCGACTTATCCCCAGGATCGCTTGGCCTACATGATGCAGGACAGCGGCAT
>NZ_FMXV01000048.1:0-11436 GCF_900104425.1 Pseudomonas sp. NFACC13-1
CTGACCCAGGACACGATCGATCGCCTGGTGTCGACGGTGCCGGGCGGTGCGCGCAACGTACAGGACATCTACCCGCTGGCGCCGTTGCAGGAAGGCATCCTTTATCACCATCTGGCCGCCGAACAGGGCGATCCCTATGTGCTGAAGATACTCTTCGATCTGAAGCGTCGTGACCGGCTGACAGCCTTCGTCGATGCACTTCAGCATGTCATCGACCGCCACGACATCCTGCGCACCAGTGTGGTGTGGCAAGGATTCGACACACCGGTACAGGTGGTCTGGCGTCAAGCGCAGTTGACGGTGGAAGAGGTGGTGCTGGCAGACGCTGCGGGGGATATCGCGACGCAGTTGCAGGACCGCTTCGATCCACGGCATTACCGTCTCGATATCACCCGGGCCCCCATGCTACGTCTGGCTTTCGCGCAAGATGCGGTCAATGGGCGTTGGGTCGCGGTATTGCTGTTCCATCACATGGCGCTGGATCACACCGCCATGGAGGTGGTGCAACACGAAATGCAGGCGCATCTGCTGGGCGAGGCCGTTCCACTGGCGGCGGTGCCATATCGTAACTATGTGGCGCAGGCCCGTCTGGGTGTGAGCGAGCAGGAGCATGAAGGGTTCTTCCGCGAGATGCTCGGTGATGTCGACGAACCGACCTTGCCGTTCGGTGTGCGGGAAGTACAGGGCGACGCAGGGAATATCGAGCAAGCCCGCCGGCCGCTCGACGGGGCGTTGAGCCTGCGTCTCAGGGCTCAGGCCCGTCAGTTGGGCGTCAGTGCCGCCAGCCTGGTTCACCTGGCCTGGGCACAGTGGCTGGGTCGCGTGTCCGGCAAGGACGACGTGGTATTCGGCACCGTGCTGATGGGCCGGATGCAAGGCGGCGACGGTGCCGACCGGGCGCTGGGCATGTTCATCAACACCTTGCCGTTGCGCGTGGAGGTGGGTACCCAGGGTGTGCGTGAGGGGGTGAAAGCCACCCACGCCCGGCTGACCGGCCTGTTGGGCCATGAACACGCGTCCCTGGCCCTGGCCCAGCGTTGCAGCGGCGTGGTCGCGCCGATGCCGCTGTTCAGTGCCTTGCTCAACTATCGCCACAGCGCTGGCCTGGCGAGTTCGAGCCAGGCGCTGGCCGGCTGGGAGGGTATCGAGACCCTGAGCAATGAAGAGCGCACCAACTACCCGCTGACCCTGTCGGTGGATGACCTGGGCGAAGGTTTCCACCTGACCGCGCTGGCGGTGCCGCAGATCGGCGCTCAGCGGGTGTGTGATTCCATGCATATTGCCCTGGATAACCTGGTGGAATCCCTGGAACAGGCGCCGTCGACGCCGTTGAACAGGCTGTCTGTTCTCTCGCCTGCCGAGCATCGGCAGGTGGTGACGGGTTTCAACAAGACCGGGCGTTTTTATCCGCAGGACCAGACGGTCAGCGGCCTGTTCGAAGTTCAAGCCGAGGTCCGTCCCCATGCCATCGCCGTGGTACAGGATGGACAATGCCTGACATACAGCGAGCTCAACGCCAGGGCCAACGGTCTGGCCCGTCATCTGGTCGGCCTGGGCGTACAGCCGGGCGACAGCGTGGCGCTGGGGCTGGCGCGTTCGATCGAGCTGCTGGTGAGCCAACTGGCGGTGCTCAAATGCGCTGCCGTCTACGTGCCACTGGATGTCAGCGCGCCTTTGGAACGCCAGCAGTTCATGGTCGAAGACAGCGGGGCGAAGGTTTTGCTGACCCTGGCTGGCATGGACGTGCCTGAAGGCATGCTGCGCGTCGACCTGGACGACGTGGTGCTGGAGGACGCGTGCACGAACCTCGACCTGACCCAGAGCGCCGAAGCGGTTGCCTACATCATGTACACCTCCGGTTCTACCGGCACACCGAAGGGTGTGCTGGTGCCGCATCGGGCCATCAACCGCTTGGTGATCAATAACGGCTACGCGGATTTCAACGCCCGGGACCGGGTGGCGCTCGCCTCCAACCCGGCGTTCGATGCCAGTACCCTGGATGTCTGGGCGCCGTTGCTCAACGGCGGTTGCGTGGTAGTGGTCAAGCAGGACGTGCTGCTGGACCAGGCGCGCTTTGCCGCGCTGTTGAGCGAGCAGTCGGTCAGCGTGCTGTGGATGACCGCTGGCCTGTTCCACCAGTACGCTGCTGGTTTGCTGCCGGTGTTCAAACAGCTGCGCTACCTGATCGTGGGCGGTGACGTGCTGGATCCGGCGGTGATCGCTCGGGTCCTGAAAGATGGCGCACCGCAGCATCTGCTCAACGGCTATGGCCCGACGGAAGCGACCACGTTCACCACCACGCACGAAATCCGTAGCGTGGGCGAGGGGGGGATTCCGATTGGGCGTCCCGTCGGCAACAGTCGGGTCTACGTGCTGGATGCGAATCAGCAGCCGGTGCCTGTCGGCGTGGCGGGCGAGTTGTATATCGGTGGCGATGGCGTGGCGAAAGGCTATCTAAATCGCCCCGAGCTGACCGCCGAGAAGTTCGTCGCCGACCCGTTCAGTGCCGATCCGGCGGCCTTGCTCTACCGCACCGGCGACCTGGCGCGCTGGCGCGCCGACGGAGCCGTGGATTACCTGGGGCGTAACGACGACCAGGTGAAGATCCGTGGCTTCCGCATCGAACTGGGCGAGATCGAAGCCCGGTTGGGCCAATGTACCGGGGTGAAAGATGCCGTGGTACTGGCTCGCCAGGACGACAACGGACCTAAACGCCTGGTGGGTTATGTAATCCCTGAAGAGGGGGCCACGTTGTCGGTGCACGAACTGCGCAGCCAACTGGCGAGCACGCTGGCCGAGTACATGGTCCCCAGCGCCTTCGTGGTATTGCCATCCTTCCCGCTGACCGCCAACGGCAAGCTGGACCGTCGCGCACTGCCGGCGCCGGACGCCGACGCCTACGCCAGCCGAGAATACGAAGCCCCACAGGGCGAGATCGAAACCACCCTGGCCCGGCTCTGGGCCGAGGTGCTCAAGGTCGAGCAGGTGGGTCGTCACGACCACTTCTTCGAACTGGGCGGTCACTCGCTGCTGGCGGTGACCCTGATCGAGCGCATGCGCCAGGCCGGCCTGAGTGCCGATGTGCGGGTGCTGTTCAGTCAGCCGACCCTGGCGGCGCTGGCGGCGGCCATCGGCAGTGGCAAGGAGATTACGGTCCCCGAAAACCTGATTGCGGCCGACTGTGAACACATCACTCCGGACATGTTGCCGCTGGTCGACCTGACCCAGGACACGATCGATCGCCTGGTGTCGACGGTGCCGGGCGGTGCGCGCAACGTACAGGACATCTACCCGCTGGCGCCGTTGCAGGAAGGGATTCTCTATCACCACCTGGCAGCGGAGCAGGGCGACCCCTACGTGCTCCAGTCGCAGTTCGCGTTTGATAGCCTTGGACGCTTCGAGGCGTTCGTCGAGGCGTTGCAGGTGGTGATCGACCGCCACGACATCCTGCGCACCAGCGTGGCCTGGGAAGGCCTGGACGAACCGCTGCAGTTGGTCTGGCGTCAGGTGAAGCTGGCGCCGCAGCGTTTCGAGGCCGATGCCACGGCCGGCGATGTCGCCACACAACTGGCGAGCCGCTTCGATGCGCGCCACTACCGCCTGGACCTGCGTCGTGCGCCGATGCTGCAGTTGGTCTACGCCCAGGATGAGGCTCATGACCGTTGGGTGGCGATCCTGCTGTTCCACCACATGGCGCTGGACCATACCGCCCTGGAGGTCGTGCAGCAGGAAATGCAGGCGCACCTGATGGGCGAGGCCGGACAACTGGTCGATCCGGTGCCTTATCGCAACTATGTGGCCCAGGCACGTCTGGGAACGAGCGAGGCGGAACACGAAGCATTTTTCCGCCAGATGCTCGGCGGGATCGATGAGCCGACGCTGGCGTTCGGACTGGCACAGGTCCAGGGGGACGGGCGTGGCATCGAAGAAGTGACGGTTGCAGTCGATGAGGCTTTGAGCCTGGGGCTGCGCAGTCAGGCCCGGCGCCTGGGCGTGAGTGCCGCGAGCCTGATTCACTTGGCATGGGGCCGGGTCATGGCCCTGGCATCCGGTCAGGAGAACGTGGTGTTCGGCACGGTTCTGTTAGGCCGCATGCAGGGTGGCGACGGTGCTGATCGAGCGCTGGGGATGTTCATCAACACCTTGCCGATATGCGTTTCGGTGGGCGAGCAAAGTGTGCGTGATGCGGTGAAGATGACCCACGCACGGCTGACCGCGATGCTGGCCCATGAGCATGCCTCCCTGGCCCTGGCCCAGCGCTGCAGCAGCGTGGCTTCGTCGACACCGCTGTTCAGCGCGTTGCTCAATTACCGGCACAGCTCGATCGAGGTGACGGATGCGTTGTTGTCGGCCTGGAACGGCATGCAGATGCTGTCCAGCGAAGAACGTACCAACTACCCGCTGACAATGAACGTCGATGACCTCGGGGACGGCTTCAGCCTGACGGCACTGGTCGAGGCGCGGATCGGGGCGCAACGCATCTGTGACTACATGCACGTTGCGCTACGCAGTCTCTTCGATGCACTGGAACATGCACCGCACCAGCCGGTGCAAAGCCTGGCGGTGTTACCGTCGATGGAGCGTCGCCAGTTGCTGGACACCTGGAATGCCTCGCCGCAGACGTACGCCCATGACACGCTGATCCACGGGCAATTCGAAGCCTGCGCCGTGGCTCAGCCCGACGCAGTGGCGGTGGTGTTCGAGAGCTGGACGCTGACCTACGGTGAACTCAACGCCCGGGCCAACCAGCTTGCTCATCGCCTGTTGTCACTGGGCATTCGCCCGGATGATCGGGTGGCGATCTGTGTCGAGCGTGGCCTGGACATGATCGTCGGCCTGTTGGGCATCCTCAAGGCGGGCGCCGGTTATGTGCCGCTGGACCCGGCCTATCCCCTGGAGCGCCTGGCCTTCATGATCGAGGACAGCGCCCCGGTGGCAATCGTCGTGCACACCGCGACCCAAGCGCTGCTGGTCGACGAATCGGTGCGGCTGATTGACCTCGACAATTGCGGATTGGCCAGTCAATCCGTGGAGAATCCGACGGTGTCGGGATTGACGTCGCAGCACCTGGCGTACGTGATCTACACCTCCGGCTCCACCGGTTTGCCCAAAGGCGTCATGGTCGAGCACCGCAACGTGGCCCGGCTGTTCTCGGCCACGCAACCGTGGTTCGACTTCGGCCCGCAGGACGTCTGGGCACTGTTCCATTCCTTCGCCTTCGACTTCTCGGTCTGGGAAATCTGGGGCGCGCTGACCCAGGGCGGCCGCCTGCTGGTGGTGCCGCAACTGGTCAGCCGCTCCCCGCAATACTGCTATGCGCTGCTGTGTGAGGCCGGGGTGACCATCCTCAACCAGACGCCAAGCGCGTTCCGCCAGTTGATCGCGGCCCAGGGCGAGAGCGAGCTGACCCACAGCCTGCGCCAGGTGATCTTCGGCGGCGAGGCCTTGGAAACCGGGATTCTCAAGCCGTGGTACGCCCGTGAGATCAATGCCGGTACGCAACTGGTAAACATGTACGGCATCACCGAAACCACCGTGCACGTGACCTACCGTGCGCTGTGTGCGGCCGACGCCCAACTGACTGGTGTCAGCCCCATCGGCAAACGCATCCCTGACTTGCAGTTGTATGTGCTCGACGCACAACACGAACCCGTACCGGTCGGTGTGGTCGGCGAAATGTTCGTCGGTGGCGCGGGTGTGAGCCGTGGCTATCTGAATCGCGATGAGCTGACCGCCGAGCGTTTCCTCGACAACCCCTTCAGCGATGAGCCGAACGCCCGCATGTACAAGACCGGTGACCTGGGTCGCTGGCTGGCGGACGGCAGTATCGAATACCTGGGGCGTAACGATGACCAGGTGAAGGTCCGCGGCTTCCGTATCGAACTGGGTGAGATCGAGGCCAAGCTGGCCGCCTGCAACGGCGTACGTGAAACCGTGGTCCTGGCGCGCCAGGACACCCCGGGTGACCAGCGCCTGGTGGCCTACGTGATTGCCGAAGAGGGCGAGCCACCGTCGGCGGCCGAACTGCGCGCCGAGCTGTTGGGTTCCCTGGCGGAATACATGGTGCCCAGCGCGTTCGTGATGTTGACGGTATTCCCGCTGACCACCAACGGCAAGCTGGACCGCAAGGCGTTGCCGGTGCCCGACCAGTCCTCGGTGGTGACCCGTGAATACGAGGCGCCTCAAGGCGAGGTCGAGACGGCGATTGCGCGGATCTGGCAAGACCTGCTGCAGGTGGAGCAGGTCGGCCGTCATGACCATTTCTTTGAACTGGGCGGTCATTCGCTGCTGGCGGTGACCCTGATCGAGCGCATGCGCCAGGCCGGCCTGAGTGCCGATGTGCGGGTGCTGTTCAGTCAGCCGACCCTGGCGGCGCTGGCGGCGGCCATCGGCAGTGGCAAGGAGATTACGGTCCCCGAAAACCTGATTGCGGCCGACTGTGAACACATCACTCCGGACATGTTGCCGCTGGTCGACCTGACCCAGGACACGATCGATCGCCTGGTGTCGACCGTGCCGGGTGGTGCCCGTAATGTGCAGGACATCTACCCGCTGGCGCCGTTGCAGGAAGGGATTCTCTATCACCACCTGGCGGCGGAGCAGGGCGACCCCTACGTGCTCCAGTCGCAGTTCGCGTTTGATAGCCTCGGACGCTTCGAGGCGTTCGTCGAGGCGTTGCAGGTGGTGATCGACCGCCACGACATCCTGCGCACCAGCGTGGCCTGGGAGGGCCTGGACGAACCGCTGCAATTGGTCTGGCGCCAGGTGAAGCTGGCGCCGCAGCGCTTCGAGGCCGATGCCACGGCCGGCGATGTCGCCACACAACTGGCGAGCCGCTTCGATGCGCGCCACTACCGCCTGGACCTGCGCCGTGCGCCGATGCTGCAGTTGGTCTACGCCCAGGATGAGGCCCAGGCCCGCTGGGTGGCGACCCTGCTGTTCCACCACATGGCGCTGGACCATACCGCGCTGGACGTGATGCAGCATGAAATGCAGCTGCACCTGTTGGGGCAAGGCGAGCGATTGGGCGAAGCGATGCCTTATCGCAACTATGTGGCCCAGGCACGACTGGGGGCGAGCGAGGCGGAACACGAGGCGTTTTTCCGCGACATGCTCGGCGATATCGACGAGCCAACACTGCCCTTCGGCCTGCAGGATGTACAGGGTGACGGCCATGGCATCGATGAGATCCGCGAGCCGGTGGATCCCGTGCTGTCCAGGCGTCTGCGGGCCCAGGCCAGGCAATTGGGCGTCAGTGCCGCCAGCCTGGTGCACCTGGCCTGGGCGCAAGTGCTGGGCAAAGTGTCCGGCAAACCGGATGTGGTGTTCGGTACGGTATTGCTGGGCCGGATGCAGGGCGGTGAAGGGGCCGACCGGGCGCTGGGGATGTTCATCAATACCTTGCCGTTGCGCGTGGACGTGGGCACCCAGGATGTTCGTACCGGGGTCAAGGCGACCCACGCCCGACTGACAGACCTGCTGGGCCATGAACATGCCTCCCTCGCGCTGGCCCAGCGTTGCAGTGGCGTGGCGGCACCGACGCCGCTGTTCAGCGCCTTGCTCAACTACCGTCATAGCGCCGCCGAGGTGACCCAGGATGGCCTCTTGGCCTGGAACGGGATCGAGGCACTCAGTGGTGACGAGCGCACCAACTACCCATTGACCCTCAACGTCGACGACCTGGGGGAAGGTTTCTCCCTCACGGCCCTGGTCGAAACCTCGATCGGTGCGGCACGCATCTGTGGCTACATGCAGATGGCGCTGGACAGCCTGGTCACCGCCCTGGAGCAAGCGCCACACACTGCGCTGCACGCCTTGACGGTTCTGCCGCCAGCCGAACGCCGGCAGTTGCTGGAAACCTGGAACACCCGGGATGCCGAATATGCCGCAGATGCCCTGATCCATCGTCAGTTCGAAGCCTGGGCAATGACCCAGCCTGACGCCGTGGCGGTGGTCCATGAAGAACAGACGCTGACTTATGGTCAGCTCAATGCCCGCGCCAACCAGTTGGCCCACAACCTGTTGGCCGTGGGTATTCGTCCGGACGACCGGGTGGCGATCTGTGTCGAGCGCGGCCTGGACATGATCGTCGGCCTGTTGGGCATCCTCAAGGCGGGGGCGGGCTACGTGCCGCTGGACCCGGCCTATCCGGCCGAGCGCATTGCCTACATGTTGCACGACAGCAGCCCGGTAGCGCTGGTGACCCAGCGGGAATGGCGTGAAACCCTGCCGTCATTGAGCGTGCCGACCGTGCTGCTCGATCCGCTCGAAGACAGCGAAATGGAGCAGCAGCCACGGCATAACCCGGATGTACCGGGCCTTGGGGCCAGTCACTTGGCCTATGTGATCTATACCTCCGGTTCCACTGGCTTGCCCAAGGGCGTGATGGTCGAACACCGTAACGTGGCCCGGCTGTTCTCGGCCACGCAACCGTGGTTCGACTTCGGCCCGCAGGACGTCTGGGCACTGTTCCATTCCTTCGCTTTCGACTTCTCGGTCTGGGAAATCTGGGGCGCGCTGACCCAGGGCGGCCGCCTGCTGGTGGTGCCGCAACTGGTCAGCCGTTCGCCGCAGGACTGCTATGCGCTGTTGTGCGAGGCCGGTGTCACGGTGTTGAACCAGACACCGAGCGCGTTCCGCCAGTTGATCGCGGCCCAGGGCGAGAGCGACCGGACCCACAGCCTGCGCCAGGTGATCTTCGGCGGCGAGGCCTTGGAAACCGGGATTCTCAAGCCGTGGTACGCCCGTGAGATCAATGCCGGTACGCAACTGGTAAACATGTACGGCATCACCGAAACCACCGTGCACGTGACCTACCGTGCGCTGTGTGCGGCCGACGCCCAACTGACCGGTGTCAGCCCCATCGGCAAACGCATCCCTGACTTGCAGTTGTATGTGCTCGACGCACAACACGAACCCGTACCGGTCGGTGTGGTCGGCGAAATGTTCGTCGGTGGCGCGGGTGTGAGCCGTGGCTATCTGAATCGCGATGAGCTGACCGCCGAGCGTTTCCTCGACAACCCCTTCAGCGATGAGCCGAACGCCCGCATGTACAAGACCGGTGACCTGGGTCGCTGGCTGGCGGACGGCAGTATCGAATACCTGGGGCGTAACGATGACCAGGTGAAGGTCCGCGGCTTCCGTATCGAACTGGGTGAGATCGAGGCCAAGCTGGCCGCCTGCAACGGCGTACGTGAAACCGTGGTCCTGGCGCGCCAGGACACCCCGGGTGACCAGCGCCTGGTGGCCTACGTGATTGCCGAAGAGGGCGAGCCACCGTCGGCGGCCGAACTGCGCGCCGAGCTGTTGGGTTCCCTGGCGGAATACATGGTGCCCAGCGCGTTCGTGATGTTGACGGTATTCCCGCTGACCACCAACGGCAAGCTGGACCGCAAGGCGTTGCCGGTGCCCGACCAGTCCTCGGTGGTGACCCGTGAATACGAGGCGCCTCAAGGCGAGGTCGAGACGGCGATTGCGCGGATCTGGCAAGACCTGCTGCAGGTGGAGCAGGTCGGCCGTCATGACCATTTCTTTGAAATGGGCGGCCATTCGCTGCTGGCAGTGAAGCTGGTCGAGCGCATGCGCCAGATCGACCTGGCTGCCGATGTCCGTGTGCTGTTCGGCCAGCCAACGCTGGCGGCATTGGCGGCGGCCGTAGGCGGCGTGCGCGAAATCGTGGTGCCGGCCAACCTCATTCCCGCCGACTGCACACGGATCACACCGGACATGTTGCCCCTGGTCGATCTGGACCAGGACGGTATCGACCGCGTCGTCGCGTCGGTGCCGGGCGGTGTGCGCAATGTGCAGGATATCTATGCCCTTGCTCCATTGCAGGAGGGGATCCTGTATCACCACCTTGCGGCGGCCCAGGGCGACCCCTATTTGCAATATGTACAATTCACCTACGACAGCCGCGCCCGCTTGGACGACTTCGCCAGGGCGTTGCAAGACGTGGTGTCTCGCCACGATATCCTGCGCACGGGCGTGGTCTGGGAAGGGCTGGACGAACCTGTGCAAGTGGTCTGGCGCGAGGCCCGACTGGGGCTCGATGAGATTGTGCTGGACCCGGCGGCGGGAGATATCGCGCAACAACTGCGCGAGCACCTGCACCCTCGCCATCATCGCCTGGACATCCGTCAGGCACCGATGATGCGCATCGGCTATGCCGAAGACGTGGCGAACAATCGCTGGGTCGGCATGCTGTTGTTCCACCACATGGTCGACGACGCGACGTCTCTGGCCATGCTCACGGCGGAAATCGAAGCTCATGTGATGGGGCGCGAGCATCTGCTGGCAGCCTCGGTGCCGTATCGCAACTATGTAGCCCAGGCCCGTCTGGGTATCAGCCGCGAAGAACACGAAGGGTTCTTCCGCGAGATGCTGGGCGATGTGACCGAGCCGACGTTGCCGTTCGGCCTGCAGGATGTGCAGGGCGATGGACGTGGGATCGAAGAAGTCCGCCAGCCGGTCGATGGAGTGCTCAGCCAGCGCTTGCGGGCGCAGGCCCGTCAACTCGGGGTGAGCGCGGCGAGCCTGTATCACTTGGCCTGGGCGCAGGTGTTGGGCCGTGTCTCGGGCAAGGACGACGTCGTGTTCGGCACCGTGTTGCTGGGCCGGATGCAGGGCGGCGAGGGCGCCGACCGGGCTCTGGGGATGTTCATCAACACCTTGCCGTTGCGTGTGGAACTGGGCACGCAGGGTGTACGTGCCGGGGTCAAGGCGACCCATGCACGCTTGACCGCCTTGCTTGGCCATGAGCATGCCTCTTTGGTGCTGGCCCAGCGTTGCAGTGGTGTGACCGCGCCGGCACCGTTGTTCAGCGCGCTGCTGAACTATCGTCACCTCGGTGCGCAGACGGCTTCCAGCGAAGCCATCGCGGCCTGGGAAGGTATCCAGGTACTGGGCGGCGAAGAGCGGACCAACTATCCGCTGACGTTGTCGGTGGATGACCTGGGCGAAGGCTTCAACCTGACCGTCATGGCTGAAGCGTCGATCGGCGCCGGGCGTGTCTGCGGCTATGTGCAATGCGTGCTGGAACATCTGCTGGAGGCGCTGGAGCAGTCGCCCCTGGCGCCATTGGGCGAGTTGCAGATCTTGCCGCCGGCCGAGCGCCGGCAACTGCTGGAAACCTGGAATGCCTCCGATGTGGTCTACGCCGACAATGCGCTGATCCATGGGCAGTTCGAGGCACGTGCGGCGACACAACCTGATGCCGTGGCCGTGGTGTTCGAGAGCCGGACGCTGTCCTATGGCGAACTCAATGCCCGGGCCAACCAGCTTGCTCATCGCCTGTTGTCACTGGGCATTCGCCCTGATGATCGGGTGGCGATCTGTGTCGAGAGTGGCCTGGACATGATCGTCGGCCTGTTGGGCATCCTCAAGGCGGGCGCCGGTTATGTGCCGCTGGACCCGGCCTATCCCCTGGAGCGCCTGGCC
>NZ_FMXV01000048.1:13438-29084 GCF_900104425.1 Pseudomonas sp. NFACC13-1
CAACACGAACCCGTACCGGTCGGTGTGGTCGGCGAAATGTACGTGGGTGGCGCGGGTGTCAGCCGCGGTTACCTGAACCGCGCCGAGCTGACCGCCGAGCGTTTCCTCGACAACCCCTTCAGCCATGAGCCGAACGCCCGGATGTACAAGACCGGCGATCTGGGTCGCTGGCTGGCGGACGGCAGCATCGAATACCTGGGGCGTAATGACGACCAGGTGAAGATCCGTGGTTTCCGTATCGAACTGGGCGAGATCGAGGCCGCGCTGGCGGCTTGCGAAGGCGTCAGAGAGGCGGTGGTCATCGCCCGTGAGGACGCGCCGGGGGACCAGCGCCTGGTGGCTTATGTCATCGCCAGGGAAGACGCGCGGCCAGTGGCTGGCGAGCTGCGCACGCAGTTGCTGGGCTCGCTGGCCGACTACATGGTGCCGAGTGCCTTCGTGATGCTCGAAGCCTTCCCGCTGACCACCAACGGCAAGCTGGATCGCAAAGCGTTGCCGACACCGGATCAGTCGGCGGTCGCAACGCGTGAATATGAGGCGCCACAAGGCGAGATCGAAGCCATTCTCGCCACGCTCTGGCGAGAATTGTTGGACCTTGAGCAGGTCGGTCGCCACGACCACTTCTTCGAGCTGGGCGGTCATTCGCTGCTGGCGGTCAAGTTGATCGAGCGCATGCGCAACGCCGGGCTGAGTGCCGATGTGCGGGTGCTGTTCGGCCAACCGACATTGGCTGCGCTGGCTGCTGCGGTTGGCGGACACGCAGACGTCGTGGTGCCGGCCAACCTCATTCCCGCTGGCTGCACACGAATCACCCCGGACATGCTCCCCCTGGTCGACCTGGACCAGGAGTCCATCGACCGTATCGTGGCGACAGTGCCGGGCGGCGTGGCCAATGTGCAGGACATCTACCCGTTGGCGCCGTTGCAGGAGGGGATCGTTTACCACCACCTCGCCGCAGAGCGGGGTGACCCCTACCTTCAATACATGATGTTCGCGTTCGACAGCGCCACGCGCCTGGACAGGTTTGTCCAGGCGTTCCAGGCGGTCATTGCCCGGCATGACATCTTGCGCACGGGTGTGCTCTGGGAAGGTCTGGCCGAGCCTGTCCAGGTGGTCTGGCGTGACGCACGGCTGGATGTGGAGTCGGTGCAGCTGGATCCGGCAGCCGGGGATATTGCCGGACAATTGCATCAACGTTTCGACCCGCGGCACTACCGCCTGGACATTCGCCAGGCACCGCTGATGCGGCTGGCCTATGCGCGGGATCCGGACAATCAGCGCTGGGTCGGTATCCTGCTGTTCCATCACTTGGTGGACGATGCCACGTCCCTGGCGGTACTGGCGGCCGAAATCGAGGCGTACATGCTCGGCCAGGCACAGCGCCTGCCCGCGTCGGTGCCGTACCGCAACTACGTGGCGCAAGCCCGGTTGGGTGTCAATCGCGAAGCCCACGAAGGGTTCTTCCGCGAGATGCTCGGCGATGTCGACGAGCCGACGCTGCCATTCGGCTTGCTGGACGTGCAAGGTGACGGCAGTGCAATCGAGGAAGTGCGCCAGGACGTCGCGCTCGACCTGAGCCGCCGCGTGCGTACCCAGGCCCGTCAGTTGGGGGTGAGCGCGGCGAGCTTGTATCACCTGGCCTGGGCGCAGGTGCTGGGCGTGGTGTCGGGCAAGGAGGACGTGGTCTTCGGCACGGTGTTGGTGGGCCGGATGCAGGGCGGCGAGGGTGCCGACCGGGCGTTGGGCATGTTCATCAATACCCTGCCGTTGCGAGTCCGCCTGGGGCAGACCAGCGTTCGTGACGGCGTGAAGGCGACCCATGGAAGCCTGACGGCCTTGCTGGCCCACGAGCATGCCGCGCTGGCGCTGGCGCAACGTTGCAGCGGCGTGGAAGCGCCAATGCCGCTGTTCAGTGCCTTGCTCAATTACCGTCACACCACGACGACCGCTTCGGCGCAGACATTGGCAGCCTGGGACGGTATCGAGCTGCTGGGCGGTGAGGAACGGACCAACTATCCGCTGACCTTGTCGGTGGACGACCAGGGCGACGCCTTCAGCTTCAGCATCATGACTCCGGCGCGGATCGGCGCGCAGCGCCTGTGCGGTTATGTCCACCAGGCGTTGCGTCACTTGGTGGAGATGCTCGAACGGACACCCGAGGCACTCCTGCACCAGTTGTCGATCCTGCCAGCAAGCGAGCATGAGCAGTTGCTCGAAGGGTTCAACGCCACGCAAGTCGACTATCCACTGGAGCAGACTATTCACAGCCTGTTCGAAGCCCAGGCGTGGCGTACGCCGGATGCGCTGGCCGTGCTGCACGGCGAGCAGGGCCTGAGCTACCGCGAATTGAACGAGCGGGCCAACCGGTTGGCGCATTATCTGCGCGGACGGGGTGTGACGCCGGATTCGCGGGTGGCGATCTGTGTCGAGCGGAGCCTGGACATGGTGGTGGGGCTGCTGGCGATACTCAAGGCGGGCGGTGCCTATGTGCCGCTGGATCCCGCTTATCCGCTGGACCGCATTGCCTACATGCTCGAAGACAGCGCACCGCTGGCAATCATTGCGCAGACCGGTACGTGCGGGTTGCTGGCTGGCTCTGCGGTTCCGGTCATCGATCTGGACAGCGACGCCTGGCGGGGCCTGTCCAGCGCCAACCCGCCTGCGCAGGGCCTGACGTCGGCACATCTGGCCTACGTCCTCTACACCTCGGGGTCGACCGGAAAGCCCAAAGGTGTGATGGTCGAGCACCGCAGTGTGGTCAACCTGTTGTGTGCCATGGGCGATACCCTGGGCATGACGTCGTCCGATCGGATGCTGGCGCTGACGACTCTGGGTTTCGACATTGCCGGCCTGGAGTTGTACCTGCCGCTGTTGCGCGGCGCGAGCATGGTTGTGGCCACTCGCGACCAAGGGCGCGACGGTCAATCACTGGCGCACCTGATCGCGGCCAGCGGTGTCACCGTTGCCCAGGCCACCCCGGCGAGCTGGCGCATGCTGCTCGAATCCGGCTGGCAGGGCACGTCGGGACTGACCGCGTTGTGCGGGGGCGAAGCGTTGCCCGCCGACCTTGCGGCGCGCGTGGCGGCGCGGGTCAAGACGCTGTTCAACGTCTATGGTCCGACCGAAACGACGATCTGGTCGTCGTCGACGCGGGTCAGTGGCCAGGAAACGAGCGACAGTTCGATCAGTATCGGCCGGCCGATCGCCAACACCCGGTTCTACCTGCTCGACAGTCATCGCCATCCCGTTCCGGTCGGGGTGGCCGGGGAACTCTACATTGGCGGTACCGGTGTGGCTCGGGGCTACCTGAATCGCGATGACCTGACGGCCGAACGCTTCCTCAGTGATCCGTTCAGTGATGCGCCCGATGCCCGGATGTACAAGACCGGCGACCTGGGCCGCTACCTCCCGGATGGCAACATCGAATACCTGGGCCGCAATGATGATCAGGTGAAGCTGCGTGGTTTCCGGATCGAATTGGGCGAAATCGAAACCAGGCTCGCCCAGCACGCGGCCGTGAAGGAAGCCGTGGCGCTGGTGCGCGAAGACGCACCGGGGGAGAAACGCCTGGTCGCTTATTTCACCGGATATTGGCCAGATGAAACGGCCGACATCGAGGACCTGCGGATACACCTGCAAACCCTGTTGCCGGCCTACATGGTGCCCACGGCCTATGTGCGTCTCGACGCCTTGCCGCTGACGCCCAACGGCAAGCTCGACCGCAAGGCTCTGCCGGTGCCGGATCTGGCCTGCGTCATTACCCGTGGTTACGAAGCGCCCGTGGGCGAGACCGAAATCACCCTGGCGCAACTGTGGGCCGAGGTGCTGAACGTGGAGCGCGTCGGCCGTCACGATCACTTCTTTGAATTGGGTGGGCATTCCCTGCTGGCCGTCAGCCTGATGGAGCGGATGCGCCAGGAAGGTATGGAAGCGGATGTGCGCGCGCTGTTCGAGCAACCCACGCTCGCGGAGTACGCGGCAATGACAGAAAAAATGGAGATTGTCCTGTGAGTGTGATCGAACTGTTGGCGACCCTGAAAGAAAAAGACGTTCAGCTTTCCATCAAGGGCGATCAGCTCGTGGTCCGAGGCCGCAAGCAGTCGTTGAGCGAGCCTGCGGTCCTGGCGTTGTTGCGCGAGCACAAAGCCACATTGATCGACCTGATCAAGACCGGGCAGTACGATGCGGCCAATGCCGGCGAACCGGAAGTACCCGCCAACCTTATCCCCGAGGGTTGCGTATGCATCACACCGCAGATGTTGCCGTTGGTGACGCTGGACCAGCCGGCCATTGATCGTATCGTCGCCACCGTGCCGGGCGGGGCGGCCAACGTCCAGGATATTTATCCCTTGGCACCGTTGCAGGAAGGCATCCTGTATCACCACCTGACGGCCGCCCAAGGCGATTCCTATGTCTTGCAGGCGCGCTTCGCCTTCAGCCATCGTGGGCGCCTGGCGGATTTTATCGATGCCCTGCAGAGCGTGATCGATCGGCACGATATCCTGCGCACGGCCATCGTTCGCGAAGGCCTGGCAGAGCCGGTCCAGGTGGTCTGGCGGCGGGCCCGGCTGGGTGTAGAGGACGTCAGTGCCGAGCTCGCCGTGGGCGATGTCATGACGCAACTGCAGGCGCGATTCGATCCAAGGCAGCATCGACTGGACGTCAGCCAGGCGCCGCTATTGCTGATGGTCTGCGCCCACGACCCGGTCAATCAGCGCTGGGTTGCCATGCTGCTGTTCCATCACATGGTCCTGGACCATGCGGGACTGGCAGTGGTGCAGCACGAGATGCAGGCCTGGCTGACAGGGCAGGGCGATCAACTGGGGCCCGCCGGCCGTTATCGCGACTATGTCGCACGCACACGACAGGCCAGTCAGCGTCAGGCCGATGAGGCGTTCTTCAGCAAGATGCTGGGCGATGTCGACGAACCGACCCTGCCCTTCGGCCAGCAGGATGTGCTGGGCGACGGCAGTGACGTCGAAGAGCATCACCTGGCGGTGATGCCGGCGCTCGGCCTTCGCCTGCGTGGACAAGCCCGTCAGTTGGGCGTCAGCGCGGCGAGCATCATCCACCTTGCCTGGGCCCAGGTACTGGGCGCCGTATCCGGCCGTGAAGACGTCGTATTCGGCACAGTGATGCTGGGGCGCATGCAGGCTGGTGAAAGCATGAGCCGCTCCCTGGGCATGTTTATCAATACCTTGCCGTTGCGGGTGGATGTGGGCGCCCAGGACGTTCTCGACGGGGTGAAAAACACCCACCGCTGGCTGAGCGCGTTGCTCGGCCACGAATACGCGTCCCTGGCCCTGGCGCAGCGTTGCAGCGGCGTGGCCGCGCCGGCGCCGCTTTTCAGTGCGTTGCTCAATTATCGCCACAGCGTTGGCGCGGCGACCCAGGTGTTGCCGGAGCAAGCCCTTCTCGCCTGGGAGGGGATCGAGAGCCTGAGCGCGCAAGAGCGCACCAATTATCCGCTGGTGCTGTCGGTGGATGATTACTCCGACGCGTTCGCCCTGACAGTGCAGGCCACCCCGGGAATCGATGCGCAACGTATCTGCGAGTACATGCACGCCGCCATCGAGGGCTTGGTCACGGCATTGGAGAATGCCCCCCAAACGCGGATCAACAGTCTGTCGATCTTGCCGCCGACCGAGCGCCAGCGCGTGTTGCAAACGTTCAACGACACAGACCGCGCCTATCCGCGGGAACAGTTGATCCATGCCTTGTTCGAGGCCCGGGTCGAGGCTTGCCCGGATGCGCTGGCGGCGGTGCAATCGGGACAGAGCCTGACGTATCGGGAGCTGAACAAAAAGGCCGACGCCCTGGCGGGGTATCTGCTCGGCCTTGGCGTCCAACCGGGCGACACCGTGGCGATCCTGCTGCCACGCTCCCTTGACCTGCTGATCAGCCAGTTGGCGATTCTCAAGTGCGCGGCGCTCTACCTGCCGCTGGACATCAACGCCCCTGCCGAGCGTCAGCAGTACATGCTCCAGGACAGCGGTGCCGTGCGGGTGTTGACCCTCGCCGCCGAAGCCCTGGACGCAGGCGTGCGGCGGGTGGACCTGGATACCCTCGACCTGCCTGGACAGCCGGCTTTTGACAGGCCGCCGGCGTTCTCGAGCGAAGCCGTGGCCTACATCATGTACACCTCGGGCTCCACCGGCACGCCAAAGGGGGTGCTGGTGCCGCACCGGGCCATCAGCCGGCTGGTGCTCAACAACGGCTATGCCAACTTCAACGGGCAGGACCGCGTGGCGTTCGCCTCGAACCCGGCATTCGATGCCAGCACCCTCGAAGTCTGGGCACCATTGCTCAATGGTGGTTGCGTGGTGGTGGTCGAACAGGATGTCCTGCTGTCCCAGGCGCGTCTCGCCGGATGGCTGACCGAACAATCGGTGAGCGTGTTGTGGCTCACCGCGGGCCTGTTCCACCAGTACGCGGCGGGCCTGATGCCGGTATTCAGGCAACTGCGCTACCTGATTGTCGGCGGCGACGTGCTCGATCCGGCCGTTATCGCTCGGGTCCTGAAAGAAGGCGCGCCGCAACATCTGCTCAACGGCTACGGCCCGACGGAGGCGACAACCTTTTCCACCACTTACCGGATCGAGGCAGTCGGCGAGGGCAGCATCCCCATTGGTCGCCCCTTGGGCAATACGCGGGTCTACCTGCTGGATTCGCAGCGTCGACCCGTGCCCCATGGCGTGGCCGGTGAGCTGTACATCGGTGGCACCGGGGTCGCCAAAGGCTATCTGAACCGACCGGACCTGACCGCGGAAAAATTCCTGTCCGACCCGTTCAGCCAGCAGCCGCAGGCCCTGATGTACCGCACCGGTGACCTGGGGCGGTTCCTGCCAGACGGCAATATCGAATACCTGGGGCGCAACGATGGCCAGGTGAAGATCCGTGGTTTCCGCATCGAGCCGGGAGAGATCGAGGCCCGGTTGACCCAACATGGTGCGGTGAAAGAAGCGGCGGTGCTGGTTCGCGAAGAGATGCCGGGAGAAAAGCGTCTGGTTGCCTATTTCACCCTGCACCGGCCTGATGACACAGTGGATATCGAGGCGCTGCGCGCTCACCTGCAAAGCCACCTGCCGGACTACATGGTGCCCGCCGCCTATGTGCGGCTGGATGCCTTGCCGTTGACGCCCAACGGCAAGCTCGACCGCAAGGCATTGCCGGTACCGGACCAGGCGTCGTTCCTGGCACGCGGTTATGAGGCACCGGTGGGTGAGACCGAAATTGTCCTCGCCAGGTTATGGAGCCAGGTGCTCAATGTCGAACGCGTCGGGCGTCATGATCATTTTTTTGAGCTGGGCGGTCACTCGCTGCTGGCCGTCAACCTGATCGAGCAAATGCGCCAGGTTGGCCTGAGCGCCGACGTGCGTGTGCTGTTTGGCCAACCGACCCTGGCGGCGCTGGCCGCAGCGGTGGGCGGCGGCAAGGAAATCCGTGTGCCGGCTAACGCCATCGCCGCGGGCTGCGAGCGAATCACTCCAGACCTGCTGCCGCTGGCCACGCTGGACCAGGCGGCTATCGACCGCATTGTCGCCACGGTGCCGGGCGGTGCGACCAACGTGCAGGACATCTACCCGCTGGCGCCATTGCAGGAGGGCATTCTCTACCACCACATCTCGGCGCAGCAGGGCGACCCCTACGTGCTCCAGGCGTTGTTCGCCTTCCACAGCAAGGCGCGTCTCGAGGCGTTCGTGCAAGCCTTGCAGGGCGTCGTCGATCGCCACGATATCCTGCGCACCGCGGTGTTGTGGGAAGGGCTGGAGCAGCCGATGCAGGTGGTCTGGCGCCAGGCGCCGCTGAGCGTCGAAGAACTGACCCTGGAAGACCCTGACGATGACGCGGTGACCCGGCTGCACACACGTTTCGATTCTCGCCATCATCGTCTCGATATCCGCCAGGCCCCGCTGATGTGCCTGCGGTTCGCCCATGAGCCGGCCAATCAACGCTGGGTAGCGATGCTGCTGTTCCATCATATCGCCCTGGACCATACCGCACTGGAAGTGGTGCAGCAGGAAATGCAGATGCACCTGCTCGGCCAACAGGACCAACTGGCCGTGGCCATGCCGTACCGCAACTATGTGGCGCAGGCGCGCCTGGGGGTCAGCCAGGAAGAACACGAAGCATTCTTCCGCGAAATGCTTGGCGATGTCGACGAACCGACGTTACCGCTGGGTTTGCAACAGGTCCAGGGTGACGGCAGTGGTATCGAAGAAGCCAGGCTCGATCTCGACGCCGACCTGAGTCGACGCCTGCGGGTCCACGCGCGTCAGCTGGGCGTAAGTGCCGCCAGCCTGCATCACCTGGCGTGGGCGCAGGTGCTCGGGCGGTTGTCAGGGCGCGAGGACGTGGTCTTCGGCACCGTGCTGATGGGTCGGATGCAGGGCGGCGAGGGCGCCGACCGCGCCCTGGGGATGTTCATCAATACCTTGCCGTTGCGAGTGAAGCTCGATGAGCAAAGCGTGCAGGCCGGGATCACCGCCACCCATGAGCGACTGACTGCGTTGCTCGTCCACGAACATGCCTCGCTGGCCCTGGCGCAACGTTGCAGCCGCGTGACGGCCCCGGCCCCGTTGTTCAGTGCGCTGCTGAATTACCGGCACAGCGCCAGTGCCGGCGTCTCGGCCGAGGCCACGACAGCCTGGCAGGGTATCCAGACCCTGAGCAGCGAAGAGCGTTCGAACTATCCGCTGACCCTGTCGGTGGACGACCTGGGTGAGGGTTTCACACTTAGCGCCCTGGTGTTGCAAGGCGTGGGGGCGGCACGCATCTGCGGGTACATGCACACCGCGCTCGAAAGCCTGGTGCAGGCGCTGGAGCAGTCCGCGCATACGCCGCTCACCCGTGTGGAGGTCCTGCCACAGAGCGAACGCCAGCGGTTGCTGGTCGATTTCAACGCCACCCGGCGCGCCTACCCCGAGGAGCAAACCGTGCTGGCGCTGTTCGAAGCCCGGGTCACCCAGGCCCCGGACGCGATTGCTGTCGCCCACGGGCCCCGGCAAATCAGCTACCAGACACTGAACGAGCAGGCGAACCGCCTGGCCCATCATCTGATCGGGCTCGGCGTGCAGCCGGACGACTGTGTCGCGATCCTGCTGCCGCGCTCGATCGACTTGCTGGTCAGTCAGTTGGCAATCCTCAAGTGCGCGGCAGCCTATGTGCCACTGGACCGCAATGCGACCCAGGAGCGCCAGCGCTTCATGCTCCAGGATTGCCGTGCGTCTTGCCTGCTGACCCTCAGCGGCGAGCCGGTGCCTGCGGGCGCGTGTCGCGTCGACCTGGACCGGCTGCAGGAACAGGGACCGGTTCACAACCCGGGGTTTGCGCAGTCCAGCGAGGCGATTGCCTACATCATGTACACCTCGGGCTCGACAGGGCAGCCCAAGGGCGTACTGGTACCGCACCGGGCAATCAACCGGCTGGTAATCAACAACGGTTATGCCGATTTCAACGAGCACGACCGGATCGCCTTCGCCTCCAATCCGGCGTTCGATGCCAGCACCATGGACGTGTGGGGGGCACTGCTCAACGGCGGGCAGGTGGTGGTGATCGACCATGAGACCCTGCTCGAGCCTGCATGTTTTGCCCAGGTATTGAAAACCTCGGGGGCCACCGTGCTGTTCGTGACCACGGCGATCTTCAACCAGTACGTGCAACTGATTCCGGAGGCCATCGGCGGTCTGCGCATCCTGCTGTGCGGTGGCGAGCGCGCCGATGTGGCGTCTTTCCAGCGTTTGTTGCAGTTGGCGCCGACGCTGCGGCTGGTGCACTGCTATGGTCCGACCGAGACCACCACCTATGCCACGACCCTGGAGGTCAAGGCCGTGGTCGAGGATGCGCAGTGCGTGCCCATCGGCGGACCGATTTCCAATACACAGGTGTACGTGCTCGATGCCCATCGACAACTGGTGCCCCAGGGGGTGGCCGGTGAAATCCATATCGGAGGCAAGGGCGTGGCGAAGGGATACCTGAACCGCCCGGAGCTGACCGCGGAAAAATTCATCGCCGATCCATTCAGCCAGGAGCCCGGCGCGCTGCTGTACCGCACCGGCGACTTGGGTCGCTGGTTGCCGGAGGGCAGTCTGGAATGCCTGGGTCGCAACGACGACCAAGTGAAGATCCGCGGTTTCCGCATCGAGCTGGGCGAGATCGAGGCGAAACTGGTCACCTGCGACGGTGTGCAGGATGTGGTGGTCATGGTGCGGGCCGATGAACCGGGCGAGAAGCGCCTGGTGGCCTACGTTGTAGCGCAGCCGCAGGTTACGCTGAGCGTGGCCGGGTTGCGCGAGCAACTGTCCGCGACCCTGGCCGAATACATGATCCCCGGGGCCTTTGTGATACTGCCGACCTTGCCCCTGACGCTCAACGGCAAGGTAGACCGCAAGGCATTGCCCGCGCCGCAGGCCGAAGCCTACGCGAGCCAGGCCTATGAGGCGCCGCAGGGAGAAATCGAACGGACCCTGGCGGACCTGTGGGCCGAGTTGCTGAAGGTGGCGCGGGTTGGTCGCCACGATCATTTCTTCGAACTGGGCGGTCACTCGCTGCTGGCGATGAGGCTGATCGAGCGGATGCGCCAGGTCGGCCTGGCGGTGGACGTGCGGGTCTTGTTCGCCCAGCCGACGTTGCAGGCATTGGCCGCCGCGGTGGGCGGGCATCGTGACGTCGTGGTGCCGGCCAATCTGATCGGCGACAGTTGCCAGCGGATCACGCCGGACCTGTTGCCCCTGGTGGTCCTGGATCAGGAAACCATCGACCGGATCGTGGCGAGCGTGCCGGGTGGCGCGGCCAATGTCCAGGACATCTACCCGCTGGCGCCCTTGCAACAAGGCATTCTTTATCACCATCTGGCGGCCGGAGAGGGTGACCCGTACCTGCTCCAGTCGCAATTTGCCTTTGACCATCGCGACCGTCTCGAGGCATTCACACAGGCGCTGCAGCAGGTCATTGACCGTCACGACATCCTGCGCACCTCAATCGCCTGGGAAGGGCTCGACGAGCCAGTGCAGATCGTCTGGCGCAAGGCGCCTCTGGTGCTGGAGACGGTCACGGCGGACCCGCTGGCAGGGGATGTCGCCGGGCAACTGCATGAGCGCTTCGACGCCCGGCATTACCGGCTGGACCTGCACCATGCGCCCATGCTGCGCCTGGTTTGCGCCGAAGATGCGGTGAATCGGCGCTGGGTGGCCACGCTGCTGTTCCACCACACGATCCTGGACCACACGGCGCTGGAGACGCTGGTACACGAGATGCAGGCCTTCCTGCTGGACCGTGGTGGCGAGTTGGGCTGCGCGATGCAATACCGCGATTACGTGGCGCTGGCCCGTCTGGGCATCAGCCAGCAAGCCCATGAGGCTTTCTTCCGTGACATGCTCGGCGACATCCTGGAGCCGACGCTGCCGTTCGGCCGACAGGATGTGCAGGGCGACGGCAACGGCGTGGAAGAGGTGAAGCGGGTGCTGGCGCTGGAGTTCTGCCGTCGTCTTCGAGGACAGGCACGCCAATCGGGTGTTAGCGCGGCGAGTCTGATGCATCTGGCATGGGCGCAGGTACTGGGCCGCATCAGCGGTCGCGACGATGTGGTCTTCGGTACCGTTCTGTTGGGACGGATGCAAGGCACGGAAGGGGCCGACCGCGCCTTGGGCATGTTCATCAATACGCTGCCCTTGCGAATAAGCCTGGGCGGGCAAACTGCACGCGAGGGCGTCAAGGCCGCGCACAAGCAGCTCACCGGGCTGCTGGGGCATGAGCACGCTCCATTGGCGTTGGCCCAGCGCTGCAGCGGTGTGGCAACCCCTACGCCGCTGTTCAGTGCCTTGCTCAACTATCGCCATAACGCCGTGACGGCAGCGGCTGGCGCAGCGTTGGCGTGGCAGGGCATCGATACCCTTGGCGGCGAGGAGCGTACCAATTACCCACTCTCGCTGGCCGTGGACGACGAGGGTGAAGGTTTCAATCTGGTGGTGCAAGCGGCTTGCGGGATCGACGCGCAACGCGTCGTTGAGTACATGCAAGTCTCGATCGAAAGCCTGGTCGACGCCCTGGAACAGGCCGCGGATACACCGCTGTCCGCGCTGCCGGGCCTGCCTGCCGCCGAGCTTCGACAGTTGCTGGAAACCTGGAATGACACCCGCGTGGCCTACCCGCTGGAGCAGACCATCCATCAACTGTTCCAGGCCCGGGTCCAGGCCTTCCCCGACGCCGTGGCCGTGGTTTGCGGCGACCGGCAACTGAGTTACGTCGAACTGAACGGGCAGGCCAATCGGCTGGCTCATCACCTGCGGGCGCTGGGCGTTCGCCCGGATGATCGGGTGGCGATCTGTATGGAACGCGGTCCAGACCTGCTGGTGGGGCTGCTAGGCATTCTGAAGGCAGGAGCGGCGTATGTGCCGCTGGACCCTGCTTACCCGAGCGATCGCCTGGCCTACATGCTGCAAGACAGCAAGCCGCTGGCGTTGCTGGTGCACACCGCGACCCGTGACCTGTTGACCCATGACGGGTTGACGACCATTGACCTCGACGGTACTGCCTGGCGAGACCAGCCGACCTTCGATGTGGCCGTTGCGGGGTTGACCTCGGCGCACCTGGCCTATGTGATCTACACCTCGGGGTCGACCGGCAAGCCGAAGGGGGTCATGGTCGAGCACCACAGCGTGATCAACCTGCTGTGCGCGATGCGCGACACGCTGGGCATGACCGCTGCCGACCGGATGTTGGCGTTGACGACTTTGGGGTTCGACATCGCCGGCCTTGAGCTGTACCTGCCGCTCATCTGTGGTGCCCGGGTGGTATTGGCTTCCCGTGACCAAGGGCGCGACGGTCAGGCGCTTGCCGGGATGATTGCCTCCAATGGCATCACCTTCGCTCAGGCCACGCCGGCCAGTTGGCGCATGTTGCTCGAATCGGGCTGGCAGGGGGCCCAGGGGCTGATCGCGCTGTGTGGTGGCGAAGCCTTGCCCGCTGAGCTTGCCCAGCATGTGGCGCAGCGGGTCAAGACGTTGTTCAATGTTTACGGACCGACCGAAACCACAATCTGGTCATCGTTCATTCAGGTCGAGGCACGCGCGACGGATGGCAGCCAGGTCAGTATCGGCCGTCCCATTGCCAACACCCGGTTCTACCTGCTCGACGCCCATGGCAGGCCCGTGCCCGTTGGCGTCGCGGGTGAGATTCACATCGCGGGCGCCGGCGTCGCCCGGGGTTACATGAACCGCGACGACCTCACCTGCGAGCGTTTCCTGGCGGATCCATTCCGCCCCGAGACCAACGCAAGGATGTATCGCACCGGCGATATCGGCCGCTACTTGCCGGACGGTCGGATCGACTATCTGGGCCGCAACGACGGGCAGGTCAAGATCCGTGGCCTGCGCATCGAACTGGGCGAAATCGAAGCGGTGCTGGGTGCTTGCCCACAGGTGAGCGAGGCGGTGGTGATCGTGCGCGAAGACTCACCCGGCGAGAAGCGTCTGGTGGCGTACTACAGGGCCCGGGCCGATCAGGATATAACGGCCGAAGCGCTGCGGGCCCTTGTGCTGGAGCAATTGCCTGACTACATGGTGCCCGTGGCGTATGTCCCGCTGGAGACAATGCCGCAGACCCCCAATGGCAAGCTGGATCGCAAGGCCCTGCCTGCGCCTGGCTCGGCTGCGATGGCGGTGGATCGCTATGAAGCGCCACGGGGGGATATCGAACCGGTGCTGGCGCAGATATGGCAGGAACTATTGGGTCTGGATCGGGTGGGTCGTCATGATCGGTTCTTTGAATTGGGTGGGCATTCGCTGCTGGCGATGCGGTTGATCGCCCAGGTACGTCAACGTTTGGGCGTGGAGTTGGCACTGGGCGAACTCTTTGATCATGGGCAATTGAGCGAGCTGGCGCAGGCCGTGGCCGGTTCGGGGCGCAGCACGCTGCAGCCCATTGTGGCGGTGTCCCGCGATGAGCCGTTGCCGCTGTCCTTCGCACAGCAGCGCTTGCTGTTCCTGACACGGGTCGAGGGGGCCAGTTCGGCCTACCATCTTCCTGTGGCGCTGCGCCTGACGGGGGATCTGGACCGCAATGCGCTGCAGCGTGCGCTGGATCGGATCGTGGCGCGTCACGAAGCGCTGCGCACCACCTTCGTATTGCAAGCGGAACAACCGGCCCGGCAAAGTATCGCGGCAGCGGACAGTGGCTTTGCCTTGCGCACCGTGGATCTGTCCGCCCACGCCGAGGCGCAGGCGCAATTGCATGCGCTGGTCGAGCAGGAAGGCGGCGAGCCCTTCGATCTCGAACACGGTCCGTTGATCCGTGGGCAACTGATTCGCCTGGCTGAGCGCGAGCATGTGTTGCTGGTGACGATGCATCACATTGTCTCGGATGGCTGGTCGATGGGCGTCCTGACCCGGGAACTGGTCACTCTCTACGAAGCGTTCCGCCAGGGCCAGGACGACCCGCTGCCGGACCTGCCGGTGCAGTACGCGGACTATGCCGTCTGGCAACGCCGCTGGCTCAGTGGCGAGGTGCTTAAGCAGCAGGGCGTCTGGTGGCAAGCCGCGTTGGCCGATGCGCCGGCGCTGTTGACGCTGCCTGCCGACCGTCCTCGTCCGGCGCAGCAGAGTCATGCCGGTGCAAGCCTTCCGGTCGTCTTCGATGAAGCGCTGACAGCCGATCTCAAGGTGTTGAGCCAGCGCCACGGTACGACTTTGTACATGACGGTGCTGGCCGGTTGGGCTGCGGTGCTTGGTCGCCTCTCGGGGCAGGATACGATCGTCATCGGCTCGCCGACGGCCAACCGTCGGCGCGTGGAGGTCGAGGAGCTGATCGGGTTCTTCGTCAACACCCTGGCCGTGCCCATCGATGTGTCGGGTCGACCGAGCGTGCAGACGCTGCTGCAACGGGTAAAAGCCCAGGCGTTGGGGGCCCAGGCCCATCAGGACCTGCCGTTCGAACAGGTGGTCGAGCTGGTCAAACCGGTGCGTAGCCTGTCCCATAGCGCGGTGTTCCAGGCCATGTTGTCCTGGCAGAACACTGAGAGCGTCGAACTGACACTGCGTGACCTGGTACTGGAAGGCCTGCCTTCCACGAGATGTACGGCGAAATTCGATGTGTCCCTCGACCTTGGGGAGGCCGATGGGCGTATCCAAGGGGCGTTGGAATATGCCACGGCGTTGTTCGACCAGGCGACCATGGAGCGTTACCTCGGCTATCTGGAACGCATGTTGCGGGCGATGGTGGCGGATGCCCGCGTCGCCATCAGCGACATCGTGCTGCCGGACGATGCCGAACGTCGCCAGCTGGAATGTTTCAATGCCACGCAAGCACAGTACCCACTGGAACAGACCATCCATGGGTTGTTCGAGGAACAGGTGCAGCGCACGCCGGATGCATTGGCGGTGCTGCATGGCGGTCAGCGCCTGAGCTATCGCGAGCTGAACGAGCAGGCCAACCGGCTGGCGCATTACCTGCGCAAACAGGGTGTGCGGCCGGACTCGCGGGTGGCGATCTGTCTCGAGCGCGGCAGCGACATGGTCGTGGGCCTGCTGGCGATCTTGAAGGCGGGCGGCGGTTATGTGCCGCTGGATCCGGCGTATCCGGCGGATCGGATTGCCTACATGCTGGCGGATAGCGCTCCGGCGGTGGTGCTGGCGCAGGCGGCAACGGTTGG
>NZ_FMXV01000047.1:0-23124 GCF_900104425.1 Pseudomonas sp. NFACC13-1
CGGCGTTCGAAGGTGGTGCGCAGGCTTTCGTGACGGGCGACGATGCGGTCCAGGGCGCGTTGCAAGGCGTTGCGATCCAGGCTGCCGCGCAGGTGCAGGGCGGCGGGCATGTGATAGGCCACGCTGGCGGCGTGGTCCAGTTGATCGAGGAACCACAGGCGTTGCTGGGCCAGGGACAGCGGCAACGCCTGCTCGCGGGAGACCACGTCGATGGGCTGGACGCGGGAGTGCCCGGCCTGTTCCACCCGCTGGGCCAGTTCGCTCAACGAGCTCTGGGCGAAGAGGGTGCGCAGGTCGATCTCGACACCGAGGTCCTGGTGCAGGCGGGCCTGCAACTGCACGGTCAGCAGGGAATGGCCACCGAGTTCGAGGAAGCCGTCGTGACGGCCGACCTGATCCAGTTGCAGCAGGTCTTTCCAGATTTCGGCGAGGGCGATTTCAGTGGTGCCCTGGGGGGCCTCGTAGGTTTTGCTGGCCAGGGCTTCCAGGCCGGGGGCCGGCAGGGCGCGGCGGTCGAGCTTGCCGTTGGCGGTCAGGGGCAAGGCATCGAGGTGCACGAAGGCGCTGGGCACCATGTATTCGGGCAAGTGCTTGAGCAGGGTGCTGCGCAGTTGTTCGGCCGGGATCGGCTCGCCGCAGACATAGGCGACCAGGCGCTTGCTTTCCGACTGCCCGGGATGGTCTTCCCGGGCAATGACCACCACTTCACGAACACCCGGGCACAACGCCAGGGCCGCTTCGACTTCACCGATTTCGATGCGCAAACCACGGATCTTCACTTGGAAATCGTTGCGCCCCAGGTACTCCAGGGCACCGTTGGCGAGCCAGCGGCCGAGGTCGCCGGTCTTGTACAGGCGCGCGTTCGGCTCGCTGTTGAACGGGTCGGCGATGAAGCGCTCGGCGCTCAATTGCGGTTGGTTCAGGTAACCCCTGGCCACGCCGATACCACCAATGTGGATTTCCCCGGCGACACCCAGCGGTTGTGGTGCGCCACGGCCATCGAGCACGTACATCTGGATATTGGCGATCGGTCGGCCGATGGGCACGCTTTCGCCAGGGTCACTGGCGCGGCACTGCCAGGCCGTCACGTCGATGGCTGCTTCGGTCGGGCCATAGAGGTTATGCAGCTCGATCTCTGGCAACTGCCGTTCGAAACGCCGTTGCAGGCTGCGAGGCAGGGCTTCGCCGCTGCACAACACGCGTCGCAGGTCAGGGAAGGCCTGCCCGTCATGGTGTTCGAGGAACAGGTCGAGCATCGACGGCACGAAGTGCAACATCGTGACGCTGGCCTGGCGCATCAGCCGGGCCAGGTAGTCCGGTTCCTGATGGCCGCCCGGGCGCGCCATGACCAGTTCGGCCCCGGCCAGCAGTGGCAGGAAGAATTCCCAGACCGACACATCGAAACCGAACGGGGTCTTTTGCAGCACGCGGTTGGTGGCATCGACGCCGTATTCATCCCGGGCCCACAACAGTCGGTTGACCACGCCGAGGTGTTCATTCATCACCCCCTTGGGGGTGCCGGTGGAGCCGGAGGTGTAGAGCACATAGGCCAGGTGGGTGGGGCTCAGGCCGAGGACTTGCGGGTCCGGATTGTGTTCGGGTTGAGCGGCCAGTTGTGCGTGATCATCGAGGGCCAGCAGCGGGACACGCGAGGCTGGCAGCAGGCCTTGCAACGCCTGGCTGGTCAGTACGGCCCGAGGGCTGCTGTCGTCGAGCATGAATACCTGGCGTGCATTCGGCAGGTCCGGGTCGA
This sequence comes from Pseudomonas sp. NFACC13-1, assembly GCF_900104425.1. Lineage (NCBI taxonomy): Bacteria > Pseudomonadati > Pseudomonadota > Gammaproteobacteria > Pseudomonadales > Pseudomonadaceae > Pseudomonas > Pseudomonas sp. NFACC13-1. Next base: position 1,754 of record NZ_FMXV01000047.1, read on the forward strand.
TGGGCACGTAGGCCGCCCCAGCCTTGAGAACCCCCAGTAGGGCGACGACCATGTCCGGTCCCCGTCTCAGGCTTACGGCCACTCGGTCATCGGGTTTCACGCCCAGCTCGATCAGGCGATGGGCCAACCGATTGGCCTGGCGGTTGAGTTGTTCATAACTGAGCAACGGCCCGGTATCGCCGCGCACGGCACAGGCGTGCGGACGCTGCCGGGCTTGCTGTTCGAACAGTTGGTGGATCAACACATCCTGCGGATAGTCGCGGGCGGTGGCGTTGAATTCGACTTGCACGCGTTGCCGCTCGGCGTGGCTCATGAGCGGGTACTGCCCCACGGGCGTTGCATGCTGCTCCAGCACCGCCTCGAGCATCGAGACGATGCGTTGTTGCAGGTGCCGGGCCTCTTCCAGGCTGAAGTAGGCGGTGTTGAAGTTGAAGTCCAGGTGGACGTCTTCGTACGGATGATAATCGCGCACGAAGATCGCCATGGGCGTCTGCTCATAGCCGTTGTCCATGGTGATGACCGTGGACGAGGTGCCGCCGAACTGATCGTCGCCGTCCAGGCTTTCGAACGACAGTGACACGTCGAACAGCTGTCGACGCCCGGTCTGTGCCAGGCGCAGGGTGCGGTTGAGCTCGGCGATGGGGAAGCGCTGATGGCGGTAGCAGCGGCGCAGTTGGCCGCCAGCGGTGTGCATCAGGTCCAGCAGCGAGGCGTCGAAGTCGACGGGCAGGCGGATCGGACTGACCGAGGAAAACATGCCTGCGGTTTCTTTCGCCCGGGCAGTGGTGCGGTTATGCACGGGCATGCCGATGACGATTTCGTCGACGCCCACGGTGCGGCAGAAATAGGTGGCGACCACGCTGATCAGCACATGGGCGACCGACAGGCTGCGTTCGCTGGAAAACTGCGTCAACGCGTTGTACAGCGCCCGGGGCAGCATCGCCTGGACCTGGGCACTGGGGGCCAGCTCATTGGCCTGGCCTGTCTTGAAATCGGCCCGGCGCTGCAGCAGCGACGGCGGCATCTGTGCGTAGGTTTCCTGCCAGAACTGGCGGTCGCGCTCATAGCGGGACGAGGCCAGGTAAGCCCGGTCATCTTCCAGGAACGACAGGTAGGAATGCCCTTGGGCGACTTCATCGTTGCCGGCCAGCAGGGCATTGTAGGCCGTCCCCACGGCATGGCCGATCAGGGCCACGCCAATGCCGTCGGTGACCAGGTGGTGGTAGCGGGCGAGCCAGTAATGGCGGTTCGGGCCGCAGCGGACCATGCGTGCCTCCCAGAGCCGGCCCGTCAATGATTCAAAGGGCTGGCGAAAGGCATTGCGCAGATAGTCCATAGCCAGGCCGGCCTCGGCGTCGGCCTCGGAGAACTCCACCACCTCCATGCTCACCTTGACCTCGGGCAGCACCCGCTGGCGGCCGGTGCCGCCTTCATGACTGAAGCTCAGGCGCAGGGTGTCGTGCCGGTTGGCGACCAGCTCGATGGCTTTCTCGAACAATGCAATGTCGATCCGGCCCTTGATCTCCAGGGACATGCCGATGTTGTAGTAGGGCAGGTCCGGGTGTGCGAGCTGATCCAGCCAGATGCCCTGCTGGACGGAGGCCAGCTCGTGGGACACGGAGTCTTGGGTAGGCAACATATCGGTCGACGAATCCATTTCGGAGCACCTGCTTGCAGAATCGATTGAGGTTTTTCTCCGTTCGAATGGCAGTGGTGAAGGCCTGGACGACTGCCAGTCGGCGGAATCAATAGCCGTGGAGAAGGACATCGGGGGCGGTGCAAAGCGCTGGGTGCGACGGGGCGGCGAGGGCTGCGTTGCGAGCCGTCGAGGGTCCCGTCCTGCCGTTCGGCTGCGCCTGATATCCCTTCACAAAGTGAGAAAAAATTAGAGCATCCGCCTTGGGATGTCTGTCATGGGAAGCAGGGACAACGGCGCGGAACGTGGCTTTGCGGCGCTTGGGCGTGGTCGCGCGAGTCTGTTATACCAACGGCCCTGAGTGTGCTTGCGAGGGTCGAACATGCCATTAACCGCCGAATCGGACCGCCCAGCGACGAAGTTCTGGAGCTTGTCCCGCTTTCCCAATCACCCACAGGCAGGCGCGGTCGACGTGATCGATGCGCTGGCGATTTCCAAAGAGGAATTCACCCGCCGCTACGTCAATCGCAACCGTCCCTGCCTGGTCAGGAATGCGGTACGGCATTGGCCGGCTTTCCAGAAATGGCAACGCCTGGATTACCTCAAGGCGCACTCGCGCAACAGTGCGGTGGTGGTGCGCTCGCAGATCGTTTCCGAGGTCATCGGTTGGTCCAACCCGGAGGTCAAGGCCGAGCTGACCGAGTATGCCAACACGGTCTATCGGGAAATGCCGTTCCACCAGTTTCTCGACGACCTGAACGTGGGTGATTCGCCGTTGGTGGCCGACAGTTGCCGGTTCTCCGAAGGCTCGGCCATCGAGCCGATGAAGGAGGATGTCGGCGGGTTGCCGTTCATGCCGCAGTTGGGCAAGTCCCGGCACTACCCGCCCCATCGCAGTTTCCTGTACCGCAATTCCTATACCGATTGGCACTTCCATGTCGTCGATGAAACGTTCATGGCCCAGGTCGTCGGTGCCAAGGAAGTGTTGCTGTTACCGCCGGATGAAGCCAGCTGGCGGGCCTTGCGCCCGGTGATCGAAGAGGCGGGCTACCTGTACGACATCGACACCGGGCGTTTCCCTGGCACTCGAGCGTTGCGGGCGCTGCGCACGGTGGTGGAGCCGGGGGATGCGCTGTACATCCCGGTCTACTGGTGGCACGCCGTGCAATCGATGGACGATGAATTCGGTGCGACCGTCGCGGCGACGTTCCCGACGCCCTTGCACGTCAGCGGCAACATCAGCTCGCCCATCGCCAGGCGGGTGTTGCGGACCTATCTGTTTTCCCGTTTTGCGCCGTTGATATTGGGCGCGGTGCTTTATTCCATGGCCTATCGGCTGCTGGACAAGTTGCTCGGTGTGGTCACGCCTCGCGATGTGCGCCCATGAGCGTGGGGAGCGGCCGCCGGGGTTTTGACCTGGGGCGCGGTTTCTATTTCCTCTGGTGCGGCGAGTCGCTGGCGGTGGTGGGCACGGCGCTGATGGAATTCGCCCTGGGTGTCTGGGTGTACAACCATACCGGTTCGGCGGTGGCCTTCGCCAACGTGGTACTGGCGGCGACATTGCCGGCGGTGTTGTTCTTGCCCTTGGCGGGTGGGCTGGCCGACCGGATCAGCCATCGGGTGATCATTGTCTGTTGCGATGTGACCCTGGCGGTGCTGCTCCTCGGAGTCATGGCGCTGCTCTGGTTCGAACGCCTGGAGCCGTTGCATCTGTACATTTTCAATTGCCTGGCGTCGATTGTCGGCGCCTTTCGCAAACCGGCCTATCAGGCCGCTGTCAGTACGATTGTCGCCCCTGACAAGTTCACCCGGGCCTCGGGGTTGATCAGTATCAGCAAGAACGCGTCGGCCCTGGTGGCGCCGTTGTTGGCGGGGGCGATCATGGCCAGTGCCGGGTTGGTGACGATCCTGGCGGTGGACCTGATGACCTTCTGCTCCGGCACCTTGCTGGTGATCAAGGCGTTCTCCCATGTGCGAGGGGCGCCGGGTCGTCAGGACGGCGGGCCCAAAGGCACGGTGTTTGGCGGGGCGCTGGGGAATGTCGCCGCGGCGCTGAAGTTCTTCGTCGCCGAGCGGCTGATGGCCGGGCTGCTGGTCTACACCATGATGCGCACGGCGCTGTTGTCACTGGCCACCTTGATGATGACGCCATTGCTGCTGTCGACCCTGGGCAGCCAGGCCTTGGGCATGGCCTACACCTGGGCGGCCCTGGGCGGGCTGGCGGGCGCGGGGCTGCTGATCTCGATGGGCAATCCACGCCGGTTGATGGCGCTGGTGGCCGTGGCCGACCTGTTGTTGGCCGGTTGTGTCGTTGCCTTGGGGCTGGTCTCGCAGACCTTCGCCTACTGCGCACTGGCTTTTGTCGCGATCACCATGGCGAGCATCGCCGATGCCAGCGTGAACTCGCTGTGGATGCGCAGGATTCCCGCCGGCAGCCGTGCCAGTGTGTTTGCGTTGATCAGCATGTTGACCATCGCCACCACCAGCCTGGCGGTGATCGTCGGCGGTTTCCTGGTGGACCACTGGTTCCAGCCAGCGCTGATGCCCGGCGGTCTTTACGCCGACTCGATCGGACGCTGGCTGGGCGTGGGGCCGGGGCGTGGCGTGGGGTTGCTGTTCGTGGTGGCCGGCGGGTTGTTCGCGCTCCTGCCGTTGAGCGTCTTGCTGTATGGGCCGATGCGTCGACTGGACGAGCCCCCGGCGCCGGTGGCGGTCGTGCGGATGACCGAAAACCCCCAGGCCGAGCCCCTGTAATGCCGGTCGGCCCCGGTGTACCTGATTCCCGTGACAGACAGGCCAAGCCCGTTGGGTCAACCTTGGCAGGCTCTCCTGCCGCGCCCCTTTCACCCGGCGGACGGGACTATCTGGCATCGCCAACCTCAATAAAAGGAGTACCTATGCGCCCGTCGTTTTATGATCCCAGCCGTTTTCCGCAACTGAAGAACCTGGCCGACAATTGGGAAGTGATCCGCGAGGAATTTCTGGCCCTCGATGCGCCAACCCTGACGATCAACCGCGTCGGCAAGCAAATCGCCGAGATCGTCGAGGAGATCGACGCTCACATGGCGGCTGGGGGAGAGTATGGCTGGCTCTGGGGATGGGGTGACGACATGGATATCATGCCGGAGTGGACCCAATACGGCCTGGTGGCCTACGACACCCCGATTCCCTACGCCCGCGACGCCATGCCCGGGACCATCGAGCTGCTGAGCAAGATTCCCGGCATCAAGCTTTGCGCCTTGTTGCGCATGGAACCCAACGTGTTCCTCGGTACGCATTCGCATACCGGCACCTGGGAAGAAGGTCTGCTGCATATGCAATTGACCATCGATGCGCCTACCACACAGAACTATGCCTACCTTAATGTCAATGGCAGCTTCAACCAGAGCACCAACGGGAACCTGGTGATTTTCGATGGATCCCTGGATCACTTTGCGGTCAATGCGTCCAGGGCTCACCGTACTGTGCTGTACCTTGAGTTTCATCGTGAGAAGCACATGGTGGCCTGAGGTGGATCCCCGTCACCGGGAAGTCTGTGGGCACAGAAGACCCCATGTGGGAGCCGAGCTTGCTCGCGATGACGGCGGTACATTCAATCCCGATGCAAGCTGAGCCACCGCTATCGCGAGCAAGCTCGCTCCCACAGTGGATTGTGGGTGGCTGCTGAATCTGTGGGCCCCCAAGACCCCATGAGGGTGGCTGCTGAATCTGAAGGGCCCCAAGACCTCGTGTGGGAGCGAGCTTGCTCGCGATGACGGCGGCGCAGTCAATCCCGATGCAAGCTGGCCCACCGCTATCGCGAGCAAGCTCAGCTCCCACAAAGGATTGTGGGGGGATGCTGAGTTTGTGGGTTCCCAAGAATCCATGTGGGCGGGCGCTGAATCGAAGACCCATGTGGGAGCCGAGCAAGCCCAGCTCCCAGGGGTTTTGCACTGCGCCCTATCCGGTGAGTCAGACCACCGTCGATTCGAGGGTCGATTCCAGGAAGTGGAAGGCGGTGTGTTTCGAGCGATGGGTCGACTCGAAGAACGCCAGATGGCTGCCATTACGCTCCACATGCAGCAAGGCGTCACTGATGGACTCGGCAATGTGCTTGGAACCACCGATGTGGGTGGTTTCATCGGCGTCGCCGGCGACGACCAGGGTGGGCGCCGTGATCTGCTCCAGCCGCGACTTCAACTCAGTCTTGTTCAGCGCATCGTTGAGTCGCGCATAGCGATAGAACAGCTCTTCGTTGACATAGGGGTATAGCGCCGCATGGGCGATGGAGTCCGGAATGGTCGCCAGGGTCGCCTGGTCCAGGAACAACGCCTGCAGGTCGCTGGCTTCGTTGCGGTCCACGGCGGCCGATTCCATCAGCCACTCGAAGTTCTGCTGGTGGGTGGTGCGCAGGCTGTCGTCGCCCAGGTTGTAATCGCCGTGCCACAGGCTCAGGGAATTGACCCGGTCGGTGTGGATGGCCGCCGCGCTGAGGGCGATCACCGCGCCACCGCAGATACCCATCAAGTGCGCGCTTTGCAGGCCGTAGTGGTTCATCACATTGATCAGGTCGCCCACCTGGGCATCGGTGTCCACGGACAACTGATCGAACGAGGTGCAGGAACCGAACAGCCCGCGGGTTTCCCAGGTGACCACGAAGAACCTTTCGCTCAGTGCATTGAACCAGTCGCGACACAAGTCGAACGGCATGCCGCAGGGCAGGGCGAGGACGATGGCCGGGCGGTTTCGATCGGTGCTGGCGTGCACCGACAGCGCCACGTTGTCGCGGGTAATCAGGTGCAGTGTCTCGACCTCGGGCACGGCACCGCTGAAATCGAAGTGTCTGACCAGGCGCCCGAAGTCCTTGGCACTGTCGACATCGTCGAAGTGGTCATAGGCAAACTCGAGCGCCTGGCAGATTTTCTTGCTGATGAACATCTCGAAAGACGACAGCTGCGCCTCGCCGTCATGCACGTACTGCACGGCTTTGACGCCGATCCTGGCGAACGCGGCGCTGACCGCGCGCTCCGTGGCTCTCACGCTGGAGGAAGCCTGGTCGGGCGCCCCGTCACTGCCCTGGGCCAAAAAGCTCAGGCAGATAGGATCGGGCAAATGGATGGCAAGGTGCCTAAGCATCCTTACGGTCTCACACAGGCGCGTCGCTGCGTCGGTGGAAGTAGTCATGGATTGGGGACTCCTGTCAGGCACGTTGCGCATGCCAACTGTCATATGGCATTGAAAAGATCAGACGGCTTCGAACTTCTTGCCTCGGGTCGTGTGGGTGACAAGGCGATTGTATGCAGGGGTCGTCTCACCGATGACCTGCACCGCGCCGTACTTTTCAAGGCTGATACGTCCACCGTATTCCTCGATGTGGTCGGAGTCCGGATAGATCTTTACGAACGACGGTACATAACGCGAGGCGAAGCCCATGCGCATGTCCTGGGACTCGCCGCTGTGGGGATAGGAGGCGTGCATCAGGGTCGACCAGAAAATGATGAACTGGCCGGCTTTCATCTGCATGGGCACGGCGGAGGCTTCGTCGGGCTTCCAGTTTTCGTCGATCTGCAACTGGCGATAGTCGTAGCCGAAGAAACCGCGCCGCACACCATCCTTGACCACCGAGCTGTTGTTGGCATCGGGATCGTAGGCCATGCGCTTGGTTTCGTCGTAGTTCATGCTGTTCTGGGTGCCGGGAATGAACTGCAGGCAACCGTTGGCGATGTTGGCGTCGGTGAAGGCGGTCCAGACGGTGATGGTGCCGCCGAAGTCTTCGTTTTCCGGCCAGAGAATCTGGGGCTTGCCCGAGGCGTTGGCGAAGGTGTCGGCCTGGTGCCAGTCGGTGCCTTCGTCGCCCGGGTATTTAGGGAAGAACTCAGTGCGCCAGCACAACACGTCCGGGCCGAGGATGCTCTCGACGCGGTCGCAGATCTGCGGACGGCAGATGTGGCTGGCGAGAAATTCGTCGTCCAGGTGGCGATCGTAGTTGGCAATGTTGGTGCCGCCGGAGATCGCATCCAGGTCCTGGTAGGCCGCGGCGCTGCGGTCGAGCAGGCGCAGGCGGGTGCGCTTCCAGGTTTCTTTCATTTCTTCTGGCGAATAGGCGTCGAACGGTCCGATGAAGCCGTTCTTTTCAAAGGACGCACGTTCTTCCGGGGTCAGGGCGAATTTTTTGCTCATGAGCTTTTCCTTTTCGATCAATGGGCTTGAACAAGGGAGCGCTGGATACAGCCGGCCAACACTTTGGCGGTCGCGCCATCTGCCAGCACACCTGGGTCGAGGTTGACTCGGTAATGGGCCTTGAGCGTGCTCAACGAGCGGATCAGGGCCAGGGAGGTGCCGCCGAAGTCGAAGAAATCATCGTTCAGGCCGATGTTCTTCAGGCCGAGGTCGTCCGACCAGACCTTGAGCACGAACTGCTCCTGTTCGGTGAGGTCCGGTTCGCTGGTGTGGTCCACGGTCGAGGTGGTGGAGTCGGGCGAGGGCAGGCGGCCCTTGTCGATCTTGCCGTGGTCGGTGACCGGCAACGCGGCCAGTGGGATGTAGGCCGAGGGGCGCATGTAGTCCGGCAGGTTCGCGGCCACCTGTGCGGCCACTTCGCTGCGCACCTGTTCGGTCCAGGCCGCCACGCCATGGGTCGGCACCACGTAGGTGACCAGGCGCCAGTCGCCATCGCCGTAATCATGACCGGCCACGTGGGCGGCGGCTACGGCGGGGCTGGCTTGCAGGCATGCCTCGACTTCGCCCGGCTCGATGCGGAAGCCGCGGATCTTCAGTTGTTCATCGCAACGACCGGCGTAGCGGTACTCGCCATCGTCTCCCAGCACCAGCAGGTCGCCGGTGCGATAGGCACGGCTCGAAGTGCCTGGTAGCTGGACGAAGCGCTCGGCGTTCAGGGCGGGACGATTCAGGTAGCCCAGGGCGACCCCGGCGCCTTCGATGTACAGCTCACCGGCGTTGCCTTGGGACACCGGTTGTTGATCGGCGTCGAGCAGGTGCAGGCGCCAGCCGTCCAGCGGCGCACCGATGGACACCATGGCGGCGCTTTCCAGGTCCTGGCCACGCACGCGTTTGAAGGTGGTGTGGACGGTGGCTTCGGTGATGCCGTACATGTTGATCAAGGCCGGCTTCTGATCGCCATGGCGCTCAACCCACGGCCGCAGGACGGTGGCGGGCAGCGCCTCGCCGCCGAACACCACATAGCGCAGGGCCAGTGGCGCATTGGCAGAGCGGTCCGCCTCATCCAGGCCGCGGAACGCCGATGGCGTCTGGCTCAGGACCGTCACGCCCTGGTCGGCCAGCCATTGACGCGTGCCACTTGGCGAGCGCGAAACATCGTAGGGCACCACGGCGACGTGGCCGCCGTGGGCGAGGGCGCCCCAGATTTCCCACACCGAAAAGTCGAAACCGATGGAGTGGAACATCGACCAGACGTCGTTTTCGGTGAAGGCGAACGAACGTTGGGTACTTTCCAACAGGCGGCTGACGTTACCGTGCGCCACCAATACGCCCTTGGGCTCACCGGTGGACCCGGAGGTGTAGATGACATAGGCCGCGGCCTCGTCGGGGTTGCGTCGGTCGTTGGCGGGCGGCGCTTGCAAGGCCGGGCCGGCCAGCAGCTCGGCCAGGGACAGGACACGTACGGACACGCTCGGCGGCAAGTCGGCGAGTTCACCGATCATCAGGCCCAGGCCGCTGTCGCGCACGATGTGTTCGACACGTTTACCGGGGTACTGCGGGTCGACCGGGACGTAGGCGCCGCCGGCCTTGAGGATACCCAGCAGGCTGATGACCAGGTCGACGCCACGTGGCAGGCACATCCCCACCAGCATGCCGTCCTGGACGCCTTCCTGGCGAAGCCTGGCCGCCAGCTGCGACGAAACCGTGTCGAGTTGTGCGTAGCTCAATGAGCGAGAGGCGTCTGAAACCGCGGTTCGCTCAGGGAATTCACGGGCCCGGGCGACGAATGTTTCATGCAGGAATGCACCGGGCGTGAGGGGGGCTGGCGCGGGGTTGACCGATCCGCCAGTGTTCTTAATCGGCATGACTAACGCTCCTGTTAAATGCCAGGCACAGCGTGTTTGCGTGTCGCAAACCGATGTGCTCGAGACGTCACTGCGACCCACGGCATCGTTTGCGGTACCTGTGCAATTCGCAGCTGACGCATTTCAGCACCGACTTCGTGCCGGCGTCTGTCGCGGGAAATGGGGACAAGAATCAGCCGCACCGCAAACGGCCCGGGCAACCTCCCTGACCCCCTCTGTCCCGGTTTGCGGTGCCAGACATCACCCCGGATCAGTGTTTTTATCCTTGCCCGATGGTGGGGCGCATTGGTCCGGCCCTGCGACGTGGATCCGACGATCCGTGATTCAGGAGTTATTCATGAGTCTTCAAACTGACGCATCGCCCGTCATGCCCGCTGACGGGATCGCGGATTCGCTTGTCTGGCCAGGTCAGGGGGCCGGCGAATCGGTCAGACTGTCATTGCTCGCCGACGATTTGAGTTTGCCGGTGGTGATCGAACCGATCGAACCGGGGCTGGATCCTTCGCTGTGGGCCAATACCCATCGCGAGGCCATCGAGGCGTTGCTGTGTCGCCACGGCGCGGTGCTGTTTCGTGGCTTTGACCTCGGCTCGGTGCCGGCCTTCGAGGCGTTCGCCGAAGCCTTGTCGCCCGGGTTGCACGGCAGCTACGGCGACTTGCCGAAGAAGGAGGGCGGACGCAACGTCTACCGCTCCACGCCATATCCCGAGCGCGAGATGATCCTGTATCACAACGAGAGCTCGCACCTGGAAAGCTGGCCGCGCAAGCAATGGTTCTATTGCGAGCAGCCGTCACGGGTTGGCGGTGCGACGCCGCTGGCCGACATCCGCCAAGTGCTGCAAAGCCTGCCGCCACAGGTGGTGGCTCGATTCGAACAAAAAGGCCTGATGTACAGCCGCACCTTTACCGCTGGCGTCGAGCCGAGCTGGGCATCGTTCTTCGGTACCAGCGACCGCGCGGCCGTCGAACAGCGATGCCGGGAGCAGGGCACCGATTTCGAATGGCTCGACGACGAAACCCTGCAGGTGCGCACCCTCTGTCCAGCGGTTATCCAACATCCGGTGACCGGGGAGCGGGCTTTTTTCAACCAGGTACAGCTGCACCATCCGTTCTGTCTCGGCGAGGAAATGCGCGAAGACCTGCTTGATATGTTCGGCGCCGATCGTCTGCCGCGTATGGTCAGTTATGGCGATGGAACGCCGATTGAAGACGACGTCATGGCGTTGCTCGGCGAGGCCTATGAGGCCTGTGCGGTCAGGTTCGCCTGGCGCAAGGGCGATGTGGTGATGCTCGACAACATGTTGGCCGCCCACGCTCGCGACCCTTATGAGGAACCACGCCTCATCGTTGTGGCGATGGGCGAAATGACCGCCCGGGGCGACGTATGGCGACCGGCGTGAGCCCTTTCGCGACTCCATTGAAGGATAGCAACCCATGAAAGAAGAGAAGAAAGCGAAGAAGCCCAAGGCGGGCTCGGTCATGCGCCTGTTGTGGCGTAACCATCCCTGGCTGACGCTCTTTACGTTGGTTTGCGGTGTCATCAGCGGGGTGGCGTCCATCGCGGTGGTGAGTGTGATCAACGACGCCATCCACAATGACGGCTCGCGCCTGCAGGCGCTGTATTGGTTTATCGGCCTCAGTGCCACGGCGCTGATTCTGCGCAACGGGGCGGCGCTGTTCCCGGCCTACGCCAGCATGCGGATCATGACGCGCTTGCGCATTGCGCTGTGTCGCAAGATTCTCGCCACGCCACTGGAAGAAGTGGACCGGCGCGGCCCGCCCAATGTGCTGACGATGTTGACCAACGACATCCCGCAGTTGAACACGACGCTGATCGTCATGCCCACGGTGCTGGTAGAAACGACGGTCTTCCTGTTCGGTATCGCCTACCTGGCGTACCTGTCGTGGGTGGTCCTGGCCTTGACGGTTTCGCTGATGATCCTGGGCGTGGGCTTGTACCTGTTCTTCTTCGCCAGCGGCGTGAGGTCCACCAATCGGGTTCGGGACGAGTTCACCGCGTTCAACGAATACACCCATGCCCTGGTGTTCGGCCTCAAGGAGCTGAAACTCAACGGCATCCGTCGCCGCTGGTTCGGCCGCTCCGCCATCGAGGCGTCTTCGACCCGGGTGGCGCGCTACAACTTCGTCGAGCGCCTGTGGTACACCGCCGCCGATAACGTGGGCCAGTTCACCCTGTCGTTGCTGATCGGTTGCCTGCTGTTCGCCGCGCCGCTGGTCAGCACGGTCGATCCCAAGGTGATGACTGCCAGTGTGCTGGCGGTGCTCTACATCATGGGGCCGCTGTCGCTGTTGGTGGGGGCGATGCCGGTGCTGGCGGCGGGCAAGGTCGCCTGTACCCGGCTCGCGGAATTCGGTTTCTCGATCAATGATCCGCATCCTGAACCCGTTGCGGTCGAAACACCAAAGGTGCATCTGCTCGAGCACAAGAAGACCTGGGACAGCATCGAGTTGAAGGGCGTGCGGATGCATTATCAGGACCCGCAGGCTGGAAGCGGTTTCTCCCTGGGCCCCATCGACCTGATGGTACAGGCGGGTGAATTGATCTACATCGTTGGCGGCAACGGTTGCGGCAAGAGCACCCTGGCCAAGGTGTTATGCGGGCTCTACATCCCGCAGAGCGGCGAGGTGCTGCTTGACGGCGTGGCGATCACCGACGAGAGCCGCAGTGAATACCGTGATCTGTTTTCCGCGGTGTTCTCGGATTTTCATCTGTTCAATCGCCTCATTGGCCCCGACGAAGAGGATGGCAGCCCGGACCTGGCGAGCAAATACCTGGAAACCCTCGGGTTGGCCGACAAGATCAAGATCGAAGGGCTCGGTTATTCGACCCTCAAGGCGTTGTCCTACGGCCAGCAGAAACGCCTGGCCCTGGTATGTGCCTACATGGAGGACCGACCGGTGTACGTGCTCGACGAATGGGCGGCCGACCAGGACCCGCCGTTCAAGAAGTTCTTCTACGAAGAACTGCTGCCCGATCTCAAGCGGCGCGGCAAGACGGTGCTGATCATTACCCATGACGACCAGTACTTCCAGCTGGCCGACCGGATCATCAAGCTGGCGGACGGGCACATCGTCTCCGATATCAACTGCGCCATTCGCGACAAGCGCGCCTGAATGGCTGTTCTGACTGCACCGTCCGGCTGGCGATGTTGTCGCGACAACATCCCCGCCAACCCGTGAAAGACGCCTGACATCAACCCGCCCGACAGCAGTGGACCTCCTGCCGGGTGGCCCTGGCTGTCTGCGCGGATCCGCATCATCAACTCCAGGCGTGCCCTGCTGCGTTTGTCCCGGGCAGCACTGACAAATATCTGAGAAGGAACGTATGACATTTTTCTTTGCTGTGGGCGTTGTTATCGCAATGGGCCTTTCGGCCAGCCGTCATCCAGAGCCTGTCGGCGTGCAAGTGACAGGAGGCCGCGTATGAACCAGCCCCTGGAACTTGCTGCGACCTATCCGCTGACGGCTTCCCAGCGGGATATCTGGCTGGACCAGATGACCAAGGGCGATTCGCCCTTGTACACCGTGGGTGGCTACGTTCATATCCAGGGTACCGTCGATCCTGAACGTATCCAGCGGGCAGTCGAACTGTTGGTCCGCAAGCACGATGCCTTGCGCACGGTCCTGCATTGCGACGTCGGTGGCGACGGCGTGCCCATGCAGACCTTGGTCGAGTCGCTGGAGGTGCGGGTACCGCTGATCGACCTCTCAACTCGCCCCGAGCCGCAGATTGCGGCCCAGACCTGGGTGCAACAGGGGCTGGAAGTGGCATTTGAGCTCGATAAGGGGCCGCTGTTCCGCTTCTACCTGGTCAAGCTCAATGACGCTTCGTTCTATTTCGTCGTCAACTTGCACCACATTATCCAGGACGGCTGGGGCATCAACCTGATGCTCGCTTCCCTCAGTGACCTGTACAACGCGCTGGAGGAAAACCGCGAGCCTGACCTGTCGGCACCGTCCTATGCCGGGTTCATCGAGGATGATGCCCGTTACCACGACTCGGACCGTTTCCAGCGGGACCAGGCCTACTGGCTCGACAAATACCGGGATGTGCCGGATCCATTGTTCACCGCCCGTTACCGTGATCGCTACGCCGCGCCCGTGGTGCCCAGCGCCCATGCCATGACGCCGTTCCCACAGGCGCTGAACGAGCGGATCGACGCCCTGGCGCTGACCCATCAGGTTTCGCGTTTCCCGGTGCTGCTGGCGACGTTGTACGTGTACTTTGTCCGTACGACCCAGCGCGACGAGCTGGTGGTGGGCCTGCCGATCCTCAATCGCTCCAATCCGACCTTCAAGCAAACCGTGGGGTTGTTCACCCAGGTCAGTGCCATGCGCTTGAGATTCGCCGATGATCTATCGTTCGGCGAGCTGATCCAAGAGGTGGCGCGCGCGCTCAAGCAGGACTATCGCTACCAGCGGTTTCCTTTAAGCGACATTCACCGCTCCCTGGAGCTGCGCCGTGACAATCGTGCCCAGCTGTTCGATGTGTCGTTCTCCTACGAGGAAGAGAACTATCTATACCGGTTCGGCGACGCCACGGCCTATTCGGTGAAGAGTTCCAACGGCCAGGAACAGATGCCCCTGGCGATCCATTTCCGGACCAACCCCAACCAGAAAAATGCCTGGGTGCACTGGATCTACAACCAGGCGTTCCTGCAGGCCGATGAAATCGAGGCAATGGCCGAACGCTTCGTCCATGTGCTGGAGCAGGGACTGGGTGACGATACGTTGCCGATCCAGGACTTTGTCCTGCCGACACCGGCTGAAGCCCGCTTGCTCCGGGCCTGGAACGCGAGCGATGCGCAGCGGTATGAGCACGACCGCACGATCCATGGCCTGTTCGAAGCCCGGGCCGCCGCGCAGCCTGGCGCGGTGGCGGTGGTTCATGAAGGCCGGACTCTGACCTACGGCGAGCTGAATACCCGGGCGAACCAGGTCGCCCATCGGCTGCTGGCCCTGGGTGTATTTCCGGATGACCGGGTGGCCATCTGCGTCGAACGCGGCCTGGACATGATCGTTGGCTTGTTGGGTATCCTGAAGTCCGGCGCTGGCTATGTGCCGCTCGACCCGGCCTATCCCCTGGACCGCCTGGCCTTCATGCTCGAGGACAGCTCGCCGGTGGCGTTGCTGACCCAAGCGGCGCTGCAAGCCCAGGTGCCTGCGCCGGCTGTCCCGGTGCTGCTGCTCGATCAGCCGGAAGCCGCAGGTTTTACCGAGCAGCCACGGCATGATCCGAATATCGGCACCCTGGCATCCCATCACCTGGCCTACGTGATCTACACCTCGGGCTCGACCGGCTTGCCCAAAGGGGTGATGGTCGAGCACCGCAACGTCGCGCGGCTGTTCTCGGCCACGCACCCTTGGTTCGATTTCGGCCCGCAGGATGTCTGGGCGCTGTTCCATTCCTTCGCCTTCGACTTCTCGGTCTGGGAAATCTGGGGCGCACTGACCCACGGCGGTCGTCTGCTGGTGGTGCCGCAGCTGGTCAGCCGTTCGCCGCAGGACTGCTATGCGTTGTTGTGCGAGGCCGGTGTCACGGTGTTGAACCAGACACCGAGCGCGTTCCGCCAGTTGATCGCGGCCCAGGGTGGAAGTGACCTGAACCACAGCTTGCGCCAGGTGATCTTCGGTGGCGAGGCCTTGGAAACCGGCATCCTCAAACCGTGGTATGCCCGGGCAGTCAATGCCGGTACGCAATTGGTGAACATGTACGGCATCACCGAAACCACGGTGCATGTGACGTATCGTTCGTTGCAAGCGGCCGATGCCCAGTTGATTGGTGTCAGCCCGATAGGTAAGCGCATTCCCGATTTGCGCCTGTACCTGCTGGACAAGTACGGCAAGCCGGTGCCCAAGGGGGTGGAGGGCGAGTTGTACGTAGGGGGCGCCGGTGTGGCGCGAGGCTACCTGAACCGGCCGGAGCTCAACGCAACGCGGTTCCTGCCCGATCCGTTCGACACCGGTGCGAACGCGCGGATGTACCGTACCGGCGACCTCGGTCGCTGGTTGCACAACGGCGAACTGCAGTACCTTGGGCGCAACGATGAGCAGGTGAAAATTCGCGGCTTCCGTATCGAGCTGGGTGAAGTCGAAGCGAGGCTGACGGCCTGCGCAAAAGTGCGCGACGCCGTGGTGATCGCCCGGGAAGACGAGCCGGGGGACAAGCGACTGGTGGCCTATGTGCTTGCCGAAGACGGCGCCTGCGTGTCTGCGGGCGAGTTGCGCAGCGAGCTGCTGGGCTCGCTGGCGGACTACATGGTGCCGAGCGCCTTCGTGATGCTCGAAGCCTTCCCGCTGACCACCAACGGCAAGCTCGACCGCAAGGCGCTGCCGGCTCCCGATTCGCAGGCATTTGCCCGACGCAGCTATGAAGCGCCGGTGGGCCAGGTGGAAATCACCCTGGCCGCTTTGTGGGCCGAGCTGCTTGGGGTCGAGCAGGTGGGTCGTCACGACCGTTTCTTCGAACTGGGCGGCCACTCGCTGCTGGCGGTCAAGCTGATCGAACGCATGCGCCAGCTGGACCTGAACGCTGACGTGGGCGTGCTGTTCGGCCAGCCGACGCTGGAGACCCTGGCCGCTGCCACGAGTACCCGCGGCGCAGTGGTGGTGCCGGAGAATCGGATTCCCCGCGACGTCGAGCGCATTACCCCGGACATGCTGCCCCTGGCGACCCTGACCCAGGACGAAATCGATCGCATTGTCGCAACCGTGCCGGGCGGCGCGGACAATGTGCAGGATATCTACGGCCTGGTGCCGTTGCAGGAGGGCATTCTCTATCACCACCTGGCGACCCGCGAAGGCGATCCATACCTGTTGCAGGCCCTGCTGCGCTTCGGTAACCGCCAGCAGTTGGACGCGTTCGCGCAAGCCTTGCAGGCGGTCATCGCACGGCACGACATCCTGCGCACCTCGGTGGCGTGGGAAGGGCTCGGCGAACCGGTACAGGTGGTTTGGCGCGAGGCGCGCCTGAGGGTCGAAGAGCTGGTCATGGACCCGGCCGAAGGCGATATCGCCGGCCAGTTGCAGGTCCGCTTCGATCCTCGTCACACCCGCTTCGATCTGCGCCAGGCGCCGATGATGCGTATTCACTTCGCCGAAGATGTCGCCAGCGGCAGCTGGGTGGCGGTACTGCTGTTCCATCACCTGATCGATGACGCGACCTCCCTTGGCATGCTGGGCAAGGAAATCGACGCGTACCTGCAAGGTCGTGCGACGGAGCTGCCGGCGTCGGTGCCTTACCGCAACTATGTGGCTCAGGTCCGCCTGGACAATCATTCCGAGCAACATGAGGCGTTCTTCAGCGAGATGCTCGGCGACGTGGACGAGCCGACGCTGCCGTTCGGCCTGCAGGATGTGCAGGGCGACGGCAGCGGCATCGAAGAGGCGACGCTGTCGCTGGAGGTCGGGCTGGCCCGGCGTCTGCGTGCCCAGGCCCGGCGCCTGGGGGTGAGCACCGCCAGCCTGCACCACTTGGCCTGGGGCCAGGTGGTGGGGCGCTTGTCCAGCCGTCAGGACGTGGTGTTCGGCACCGTATTGATGGGCCGGTTGCACAGCGGACAGGAGGCCGGACATGCCTTGGGCATGTTCGTCAACACCTTGCCGTTGCGGGTCGAGGCGGGGGACCAGGGGGTGCTGGCCGCGTTGCAGGCGACCCATGGCCGCCTGGCGGCGCTGCTGGGTCACGAACATGCGCCGTTGTCGTTGGCGCAGCGGTGCAGTGGCGTTGCGGCGCCGGCGCCGCTGTTCAGTGCGCTGATGAACTATCGGCAGACCGCCGTGGCGGCACAGGCGAGCGAGGATGCGGGCCAGGCAAGAGTCTGGGCCGGTGCGCAAATTCTCGGCGGCGAAGAACGGACCAACTACCCGCTGTCGCTGTCGGTGGATGACCTCGGTGATTCGTTTGGACTGACCGTGCAAGCCGTGGCCGGGATCGGTGCGCAACGGGTTTGCGGCTACGTGCACACCGTGCTCGAAGCATTGGCCGATGCCCTCGACCAGGATGGCAACATCCCACTGCACACGTTGGCCTTTGTTCCCGTCAGCGAACGCCAGCGATTGCTGCACGATTTCAACGCCTTCGATGCGGTGTACCCGTCGGGGCTACTGGTCCATCAGCTGTTCGAGGCCCATGCCGAAGCTCGGCCTGAGGCCGTTGCGCTGACGTATCAGGGGCAGCGCCTGAGCTACGGCGAGCTGAATCGGCTGTCCAATCAGATCGCCCATCGTTTGATCGAGTGGGGTATCCGTGCCGACGACCGGGTGGCGATCTGCGTGGAACGCGGCCTGGAAATGGTGGCGGGCCTGGTGGGTATCCTCAAGGCCGGGGCCGGTTATGTGCCGCTCGATCCTGCTTACCCGGCCGAGCGCCTGGGCTACATGCTGGAGGACAGCGCACCGAAGGTGCTGCTGACCCAGCGCAGCCTGCAGGAACGCTTCCCAGCGGCGGGCGTGCCGGCCTTGCTGCTCGACGGTGAGGACCGTGAAGTCGCCGGCATCGACCGGCAGCCGTTCACCAACCCGGACGCACAGGTGAGCGGCCTGAACCCCGACAGCCTGGCGTATGTCATCTACACCTCCGGCTCCACCGGCCAGCCCAAGGGCGTGGCGATGGCGCACCGCCCCCTGGTCAACCTGATGCAGTGGCAGATCGACCAAGCCGCGCAGCAGGGGCGCGCCGCTGCGCGTACCTTGCAGTTTGCCGCACTCGGCTTCGACGTGGCGTTCCAGGAAGTCTTCAGCACCTTGTGTGCCGGCGGGGAGCTGTCGCTGATCCATGCCGACATCCGCCTGAATTTCCACCGCCTGTTCGAACACATCTGCCAACAGCGCATCGAACGCCTGTACCTGCCGTGCATCGCCCTGCAAGCCCTGGCCGAAGCGGTCGCCGGCGAGCGTGAAGGCACTCGGCTGACCTGCGACTTGAAAGATGTCATCACCGCCGGCGAACAATTGCGCATCACCCCACAGATCCGTGCATTGTTCGAGCGCCTTGATGGCTGTCGCCTGCATAACCACTATGGGCCGACCGAGTCCCACGTCACCACCGCCCTGACGCTGCCGGACGATGTCGCCGCCTGGCCGACGCTGCCGGCCATCGGGCAGCCGGTGGCCAACACCCGTATCCATTTGCTGGACGCACAGCAGCAACCGGTTCCGGTCGGTGTAGCCGGCGAGATCCACATCGGCGGCATCTGTGTTGCCCGTGGCTACCTGAACCGCGATGACTTGACCGCCGAGCGCTTCGTCCGCGATCCGTTCGCGGCCGATGAACAGGCGCGCCTGTACAAGACCGGTGACCTGGGCCGCTACTTGCCCGATGGTCATATCGAGTACCTGGGACGCAACGACGACCAGATCAAGATCCGTGGTTTCCGTGTCGAGCTGGGTGAGATCGAGTCCCGGCTCTGCCAGCACGGCGAAGTAAAGGAGGCGGTTGTCGTCGCCCGTGAAGACCAACCCGGCGAGAAACGCCTGGTGGCCTACATCACCGCCCAGGTGGCGGATGCGGCGCCGGAGGCCGATGCACTGCGTGCGCACTTGCAGGCGCTGCTGCCGGACTACATGGTTCCGGCGGCCTACGTGCGCCTGGACAAACTGCCCTTGTCGCCCAACGGCAAACTCGACCGCCGCGCGCTGCCGGCCCCGGAAGCGGACGCCTTCGCCAGCCGTGCATATGAAGCGCCACTGGGCGAGGTGGAGACCACACTGGCGGGGTTGTGGGCTGATGTGCTCGGTGTCGGGCAGGTGGGGCGACACGATCATTTCTTCGAACTGGGCGGGCATTCGCTGCTGGCGGTAAAACTGATCGAACTGATGCGCAAGGCTGGGCTGAGCGCCGATGTGCGGGTGCTGTTCGGTCAGCCTACCTTGGCCGCCCTGGCGGCGGCAGTGGGCGGTCGTACCGAGGTGAGTGTGCCGGCCAACGGTATTGCTACGGGGTGCGAACGGATCACTCCGTCGATGCTGCCACTGGTGAGGCTGGACCAGGAAACCCTCGACCGGATCGTGGACACGGTGCCGGGCGGCGCGGGCAATGTGCAGGATATCTATCCGCTGGCGCCGTTGCAGGAAGGCATTCTCTATCACCACATCGCTGCCGAAGAAGGCGACCCCTACCTGCTGCAAGCCACCTTCGCCATGGACAGCCGTGCTCGACTCGATGGCTTCGTCGCGGCTTTGCAGGCGGTGATCGACCGGCACGATATCCTCAGGACCGCGCTGCTGCACGAAGGCCTCGAGGCGCCATTGCAGGTGGTTCTGCGCCAGAGCCGGTTGACGCTCGAAGAGCAGGCCCTCGACCCGGCCAGGGGCGATATCGCGGCGCAGTTGCGAGGGATGTTCGACCCTCGCCATTGCCGACTGGACCTCGACAAGGCGCCATTGATGCGCCTGGCCTGCGCCTGGGACAGTGTGCACCAGCGCTGGGTCGCGGTGCTGCTGTTTCACCATATCGCCCTGGACCATACCGCCCTGGACGTGATGCAGGAGGAAATGCTGGCGTTCCTCAATGGCGAGGGCGACCGCCTGGAAGCGGCCATGCCTTACCGTAATTACGTGGCGCAAACACTGTTGGGCGTGCCGCGTGAGCAACATGAGCGCTTTTTCCGCGACATGCTCGCTGATGTCGACGAGCCGACGCTGCCGTTCGGCCTGCGGGAGGTCCAGGGGGATGGCCGGGGTATCGAAGAGGTCAAGCTGAACCTCGATCCGGATCTTTGCCGGCGTCTGCGGCAGCAGGCGCGCCAACTGGGCGTGAGCGCGGCAGCCTTGCATCACCTGGCGTGGGCAAGGGTACTGGGGCGCGTGTCCGGCCGCGAGGATGTGGTCTTCGGCACTGTACTGCTGGGGCGCATGCAGAGCGGCGAGGGCGCGGATCGCGCCCTGGGCATGTTCATCAATACCCTGCCGTTGCGGGTGAACGTGGGCGGGCAGGACGTGCGTGCCGGGATCAAGGCGACCCACGCCCGCCTGACGGCCCTGTTGGGCCACGAACACGCCTCGCTGGCATTGGCCCAGCGTTGCAGTGGCGTGCCGGCTTCGCTGCCGCTGTTCAGTGCGTTGCTGAACTACCGGCACAGCCCGCTCCAGGACGGCGACAGTGTCGACCGCTGGGCGGGTACGCAGGTGTTGGAGGTCATGGAACGGACCAACTATCCGTGCATGTTGTCGGTGGACGATCAGGGCGAAGGCTTCCTGCTGAGCGTGCAAACGGCCGGCGGGGTTGATGCCCGTCAGGTCGGTGCCTACATGCAGACGGCCCTGGCGAGCCTGGTGGATGCATTGGAGCGTGCGCCGGGATCCGCGATCAACGATCTGGAAATCCTGTCTGAACACGAGCGCTGGCAGGTGTTGCAGGGCTTCAACGGCACCGCCGCTCATTTCCCTCTCGAGCAGACCATTCACGGACTGTTCGAGGATCAGGTGGCGCGTACGCCTGAGGCTGCTGCGGTGCTGCATGGCGAGCAACGCCTGAGCTATCGCGAGCTGAACGAGCAGGCCAACCGGCTGGCGCATTACCTGCGCGGGCAGGGCGTGCGGCCGGACTCGCGGGTGGCGATCTGTGTCGAGCGTGGTCTCGACATGGTCGTTGGGTTGCTGGCGATCTTGAAGGCGGGTGGCGGTTATGTGCCGCTGGATCCGGCCTATCCGGCGGATCGGATTGCCTACATGCTGGCGGATAGCGCTCCG
>NZ_FMXV01000057.1:0-8665 GCF_900104425.1 Pseudomonas sp. NFACC13-1
CCGAGGGCGATGTGGCGGCGGGGGCCTTCCAGGTCGAAAGCCAGGTTGCTGATCATCGCGTCGGCGGATGCCAGGTTTTCGCTGAGGTTGGCGAGTAGGCATTCGTTGTCGGCATTTTTTGCCACGGTGAAGAGCTGGTCCGGTTTGGATGCATCTTCAGACTTTTCCGGTTTCGGTAGCAGGTAGTAATCCAAGGCGCGCTTTTCTGCTTCGTTTTGTTTCTTCGTTTTGGATTGGGTGGACGCAGAGGTGCGATCTGCTTCGGGGGGATTTGGTGTTGGCTTGAACATGTGCTGATACTCCATGGTTAAGCCGCAACCTCTTCCCTACTAAAAGAAGGGTGGCGGCTGTACGCAGGTTAGTAGACCGGGGAGATCAGCATTGCCGGCGCGCCGAAGCGCCCTGCGCACAGCCACCATCAAGGACAGGTTAGGAACCTGTTTCGATAGAGCTCGTACATCTTACTGACACAACCCCGGGCTACTAAACCCGACCACTGATGGGCAGTGGCAGGGAAACGATAGAACCCAGGGGCAAGGCGCACAAGCGGGCGGATTCTGGCGTAGTTGTAGGCAATGGCGCAAGGATTCGTAGCTTGGTGGAAGTGTTGCGGAGGGAGAATAAACAAGCCTTCGTAATGCCCAGGATTCGGGGCGAAGGCGCTCGCTCCCGCCCGGTGGTGCAGCGGTTTTTCTGTAGGAATGCGCCGGCTTTTTTGGGGCGGCTTCGCCGCCCAGCGGGATAAATCCCCTCGCCACAGAATGCGCGTTTACCGCTACCGCCTTGTGGAAGCGAGCTTGCTCGCGATGGCGGCAGCACAGCGGTCATGCCAGAGTGCAGTCTCAAGGTGTTTGAACAACCTGAAGTCAGGCCATTTGAGCTTCAATTTCTGCGAGCAAGCCTTGAATTAAGCCTGCCGCATAACGCTGTGCGCTAATGAGGTCGTCTTCATCTTCGCCGCCATGAAACCGTGCGTATGCGACTGCCCCTACTTTTTCAAAACCTTCGCTGAAATGATCATCGCCAAAGCGCCGGGCCAATGCAGCCAACCCATCGCTTACGGCCTCTCCATGCCGCCCCGTGCGAATTCGCTCGACAAAAAGCCTGGCAACATTTTCAAGTGAGCCTGAGTACCGAACTACATGGATGAGATCCGCTGCATCCTTGTTCTCTTGCCGCTGGTCAAGGGCAAGCGCTTTCAGAATCACGAATGCAGGCACGTCTGCAAAACGTATGATATCGACCGACATTCCTCCACTGTCGAGCAGTTGAGCACCGACCTCTTTTTCTTGATACCAGTCGTGCACGATTCTGGCGTGTTTAATGGTGAGTGCTGAGACCTGCTCACCGCTGACGCTTACGGCCTTTCCAGGTTGCTCGTCACCGGCATCACGCAGTAGCTCTACGACGACCTCAATATGCTCATCAACTTGTCTGCGCCATCTCCAAGACGTTGGTTTTCCATTCTCGACCCAACGTACAAATCCTCGCGCCTTCAACTGATCGGCAAGGCTAACGTATTCGTCGCCGGTCGCTAGGACTTCCAGGTTCAGCACAATGTCTACATCAGACGTACCCGCATGCGTTGGCACATCTGGTGGCGCCTCTGGAGTCAGGTAGCGAGGCACTAGGCCGCCGACTAAACGCACTGAGTAGCGTAAGCAAGGTCCTCTCACAGGCGTGCGTCACATCAGCGTCGTACCCCGCAGCCGTGCGGGGTTTCAATTCCTTGCCCATTCAACCTCCAAAAAATTCCTGATGTGCTCAGCCAGCTCTTTGTTTCGCCCTCTACCATCAAGGAGATCAAGATACAGAATGTATGGGCTTGCAAAATATGCAGGGTATTCAGGGTGCGGCTGCCTGAACAGCAAGCTAGCGCCTTCACGCTCAGTGATGGTTACGTTCGACCCTTTTTTTGCGGGCTTGAGCCCGAGCATATCCGCCATGTCCTGCGTATACCCCTTAGGAACAATCAGGTCGACGGTGTCTGTGCTTGTGAGCAAGGGGGCGAATATGTTTCCAGCAGCGGTACCTGTGAATGCCCATGGATAATCGACCTGCTTTTCGGCAACCGTTTCTGCAACCCGGGCAAGTAGGTGCTTTGAGCTTTCCACAAACGTATACCAAGTGGATGAGTTCTCACGTGCTCGCGCCTGCCATTGCTCGGCCCACGCGTCCAGTAAGGCTCCAGGGTTGACCAACCGTCTCCGGCGGGTCGGCCCTCCACCTACAGACTCGCACCATTCGCGCTGCGTTAGCTCTTGAAGCACCAGTGAGCAGGTGTACTGAGAGGTTTCTGCCAAATTCGATAGCTCGGTTCCCGTCAGCCATTCATGACTGTGCATTAGCAGCGAATGAATGACGTTTTCGCGAGCACCTGTAAAAAGCTGTATCGCTCGCCTTGAGGTGTTGGGTTTTGATGGCCGCTGTATATCAACTAGCCAGTGGCCATGTTTTAGGTAGAGGCTTCCACCTAGCTCAAAAAATGCGATGTCTCTCTCTTTCAGTTCTTTCTTTGCGCCAGGACTCAGCGATTCCGCTGCAATCATCCGGACACTATCCACATCGCGGAGGCGATTTCGTTCAAAACTGTCCAGGCGCCAGACTGCGTCTCGGATGTCTCGCGGGTAAGCACTGCCAATGACCTCGACGAGGATCTTTAGGTCTTTAGCTGACATGCTCAGCTCGATCACACCGTCGGGACTTGCGTTTAGGCCTTCATGCCCATGATAAAAATCTAGGCCTGAGTGCACTTTAACGTGTGCCTCGTGACCAAAGGCGTCAGTGAGACTGTGCTCTAAGCTATCCAAGACCTGACCCTCAAGCTTGGAGTCCCAATCATGATGTCGTTCCATATCTTAGCTCCAATCCCATCTTTAGCTGGCCAGCAAAACCTCTGCGAGAAGCAATACCTTAGCTCAAACTAGGTGTTTAGCTGAACAGCTAAATAAGCCTAATAAGCTAATCATAGATCATTTTTTGACCTATAAGGATCCTGGGCGCGTTAGGACGGGCTTGTAGCTGGTTGGCGACGGTGCTTGCTCCTCGCTCGGGGGCGGCTACGCCGGTCAAACGATTGAATCGAGATCCAGCGTATACGGTTCACCAATGGCGTACCCGTGAGCACCACGGATCAATTCACTGTCGTCATCCAGGGCCGGTGCCATCGCCAGTTGCTCCACCTCCCTGTTTTCTGGGTGTGCCTGCCAGCGGGTCAGGTTTTGTGCCAGTTGCCCGGGGTGTTCCGACAAGCTCCCATAGACGTCTTTTTCGCTGACCGATGCAGTGCGCAACGTAGCCAGACGCGCGCGGGTGCTGTGCAGCTTGTCGACCTCGCGAATGAGCGCAATGTTGATGTCGCTTTCGCTACGTCCATTGGGTGCGTTCCGTCCCGCCAGGGAGCGCTCTGCATCACGCAGCTGTTGGGTAATGCGTGCCAGCGCATTGTCGATCCATTCATATTCGCGTTTTGTCGCCAGTGGGCTTCCGGTTATGTGCGCTTCCTGCCAGCGCCGCAAGGTCGCCCAGCAGGCGGGGATGTAGCTGGGGAGCATGAAATGGTTGCCGGTCTGGATGAGTTGGGCCAGTAAGGCCGGGCGGTCCGGTAGGCCATGTTTATGCTCGAGGGCCACCTCGCAGGCGGCGTGTTGGGTGATGGTGTCGACCAGAGAAAGTCGCCCGGTTGGACAAACAATCCGACCGCTAACGGCCATAACAGTCATTCGGTCTCTGAGAAACTAGAAGCGATTCAAAGCGGGGACCCAAAAAAGCGAATCCAGCACATGAATCAGCGTAATTCTAATAAAAATTAGGTAGTTACATATTATATGGCTATGCATTTTACAGCCCTGCCTTTCCCAGATAGCCGCTCTGACGCTTAGTAGGATGGCCAATATGGCCATTTAATGCTACGTATGCTTCTGTCGGATTCGGATACTCGGCGCCCAGATTGCTCTGGACGCTTGCACCCAAACGCATACAGGAGTTACTAGACATGAGGGATACCTTTCCAGTAGAACACGGTCTGTCCGCATCTGTGGCCGATGGGTTGGTCTACCGATCCGAGGGGGCGATTTCCCTCACTGATGTTCAGTACCTCGCGTTGGAGTCTGGCGTGGCGCATGGACAAAATATGTTGGTAGTTTCCCCTACCTCCACCGGAAAGACCCAAATTGGGCTCTGGGCTATAGCTGAAGGACTACTCACTGGGAATAAAACAGTCTATCTGGTGACCCATCGCGCACTGGCCAAGCAGAAATTTGAAGACTTTAAAATGTTGTTGTTGGACAGATATCTGGAGGGCGATGGGGCTTCCATGGTTATTGCCACGGGGGACTATGTCGAAGATGCTACGGGACAGTATTCTGCGGCTCCTCTAAGTGCTCCTGTGGTAATTGCTACATATGAAAAATATTTAGCGCTACTGTCGGCATCTGGGGTGCCGAAAAGCATGCAGAATACGATTGTTGTGTGCGATGAAATTCAGTTGATGGGAGACGAAAACCGCGGGCAAAATGTTGAAGTCCTTTTGACACTTATGCGGAATGCGGGTTGGAAACAGTTTGTAGGATTGTCAGCAGTTTTAAAAAGCAAGGACGCCCAGGACTTAGCGAACTGGCTGCGTGTTCAGCTTATTTTCGAGCGAAAGCGCGAAAAACATCTACGGTATGAATGTTGGATTGGCGATCAGATCTATTCAGTAAGTAGTGCGAAGCCTGATGTGATGGAATCGGATAGGAGACTGCCTGTTGGAGTTAAAGCCGAAACGATTTCAGCTTTAACATATCTGCTTAAGCAAGATAATCCACCGCTTCCAATCATAGTTTTTTGCATGAAAAAGCAAGATACTTATGATCTTGCTGAGGCTTTTGTAGCCTCATACCACAAGGGTAAGCAAGGACAGCTGTCGTTAGAGTTTGATACCCTGCCTGAAACTTCAGCTAACACGATGTTGGCGAAGATTCTCGGTCTTCGAGTTGCGAGTCATAACGCGGATCTGACTGACGAAGAGCGAGGAATAGTTGAAAGATATTTATCGGAAAATAAGCTGGATGTTGTATTTGCTACAAGTACTTTAGCAGCAGGTGTGAATTTCCCTCTAGGGGCTGCAATATTTGCTAATTGGGAACGCTGGGACGGCCAGCAAAGGCAGTATGTCGCGATAGATAGCGCAGAGTTCCACAACATGTCCGGGCGGGTCGGGCGTATGGGTTTTGAACATGCAGAAGGGCGTGTAATATACTTTGGTACCGGGCCGCAACGAGCATTAGCTACAAGTTATCTATCAATAGAGCAGCTTCCTGAAATCAAAGCGCGAATTGTACCTGCTAGGTTTGGTCAGCTTTCACTGCAACTGATATCTTCAGGATTGTGCAACAACAGAGCCGAGCTTGAAGAACTTGTTTGCACAACATTCAGTGCGTTAAGGGAAGAAGATAATAACTTAACTGCATTTAAGACGTGGCCGAGTAAAATAGGTGTTGCACTGACTGGGTTGATTGATGCTGGTTTCGTCGTTGAAACGTCTGGTGGGGATTTGAGCCCTACGCCAGTAGGGCGAGCGGTCGGGTTCAGTGGTTTACTACCTGAAACCGGGGTGTATTTAATCAACTTTCTGTCTAGGAAGTCGCTTTATTTGGCAGAGCTAATTGGGCAGCTTGAATCGGCGGATCTCAAGTCTAGGCTGGAGATGCTTGTTTTTTCTGCATGTTTATCTAGCCCTGAATTTCGTCCGAGAAATGGAGTTAAACCTACTCGGTTCCTGCCTTATCCGTTGAAAGATCCCATTTATGATGCGCAGCACCTCGCAGATGACTTAATGGAATCAATTTGGCAAGTTGATCCAGTACCTACTAATGCGGCATGGTTGTGCCAGAAGTGGACTAGCGGCGTTGAGATTAGGGCAATTGAGCGTGAAGTTAAATCTCTGAGTGCTGGCGCTATAAAAGAAATGAACAGAAACCTATCCTGGGTCCTACAGGGCCTAGCTGGGATAGCTATGTCCGCCGCCGATAAGCGCGTGCCGCCAGTTCTTCGTCCGCCACAATTAAGAGTGGATGACACTTTGCTGCGCGCTATATCTAAGTTAACGCGCTACATTCGAAGATTAGCATACAGAGTCCAAGAAGGATTGCCGGACGACATTCTCTGGATGACGGGGGTATCTGCGGCGGGTAGTGCTTTAAAGCTATATAGACATGAAATGTTGCTCCTGAAGCAGCATGGAATCACAACGCCGCAATTGCTTATGCTTGGCAGTCCTGAGGCGAACGCAGCAAGAGTTTTAGCTTTTGTTAAATCTAAGCCTAATGCTCAAGCTAAAGCAAATTGGGTACGGGATGCTTGTCGAGATTGGAAAGTTGACCAGCGAAAGCGAATGTCTGTAAGGCATCTAAAACGAGCTAGCAGATGCGATAGCAAGGTTCTAATTGAGAGCTATTATGAGGCAAAAGGTGATGCGTTTGAGGTGGCGTTCGAGCAGGTTCTTGTACAGCTAGGTGTAGCGTTTGAGAAATTAGATGACAAGACTAAAACTGGTGCGCCCGATTATCTAGTCAAATTCTTCGATTCGCCTTCTGTTGTGGTTGAGCTAAAATCGAAAGAGGGAGATAAGCTTGTCGATTACAATAAAGCGGTAGAGGTTTTAGCGGCCTCCGAAATACATGGCTATAAAGATTGTTTTTGCGTAACTCTTTGCCATCCCGGAGTAGATCCGAGTGTGCCACAACAAATTGCATTCTGTGGCCGGTTAAGCGTGGTTGAAAGCGGGGATTTGGGTGAGGCTCTATTGCGACTGTGCGAGGGAGGCCTAACACAACAACAAGTGTGGCAGTGGCTCTGCACTCCTGGGCAAGCCGTCGCAGAAGACCTACCATTTCGTTTGTATAATTGATTAGTTTTTAAGAGGAATTTGTGAGACCTATAGCCCTGCTAATTCTAGTAGGACTATAGGCTTTATATTTAATGCTTAGGCGATCTTGATGACGTTCAAAATTGTGATGAATCGCCCATGGTTTCGTGGACAGTTCCGACTGGCTGCTTAGGATCGAAAGCAGTCACTAACGTACACGCCAGTTGTTTTGAGGGAATGACCGATTTTTGTGCTAATAAAAGTATACGGTGGGTCAAGTGTGACCTGCGGGTGTTGTTAGTTTTTTCTGTTACTTACGTTTCTTTTATATTTTTCTAGAAGATGCTTGTCATTTGCGCTCGCATGTAAGCTTCTTATAGCGTCGTCCGTAACAGGAGTTTTACCAAGCTTCGCTCCGTATACCCCATAAGGCACGACCGCTTGTCTCTGCTCGAAGTCGCGAAGGATTAGACGTGTTTTTTCCAAAGCATTTAGATACTTTCCAGCAATCCCGACAAGATCACGCGATTTGATATCTGAGATTATGTATCGGTGAATAACTCGATTTCTCAAATTGTAGAGTTCATTTAAACTGTCGAAAGTTTCCAAATCAATTATTTGAGATTTTAAAGCATCTTCGAAGACCTTTCTCTCCATTATTCCCTTTTCACCATCTGCTTGGTAAAGGTATCTGGTTTCGATATGATCCGTCTTTTCCTCCAGCTGCTTTGCAATTACCAGGCTCAATCTTAAATATGCATCTATTTGATTCGCTGCAATCGCAATAATCTCAATGCATGCCACTGCGTTAATTGCTGTGTATAGAAGATCGTGTGACGCCGCAAGAGATCCTGTGAATCGATCAAACTTATCGAGATCAGCAGCTAGTTTACGATCATTCTCTGGGACAATCACAACTGAGCATAGAACTTTATTCACAATTGCGAGCTGTTCATCAATCCTCTTGTCGCCTTCAAGGGCCGCATCGTAGATATACTTGCCTATCAATGCTTGATCATAATAAGCTCCAAAAAACAGATGTGTGCAAAATTCGGAATCATCTTCCCTGGACTCCTTCCAGCTTAATTTTCTTACTCCGTTTGGATTAGCTTTAGCGATGCTAGGCGCAAGCTCGCTCAACGGATAGCAACTTAACTGAAAGCAGCCTACGGGGTCTTCATAAAGCTGAAAGCCGTAAGGCGACCTCTCTTCATAGTCGCCATGGCCTGAATTAAGATACTGCCAATCGATTGGGATTTGAATTAAAAGTATCCCGTTTGGCTCAGTCCAGTGTTTCATATATACCTGCCATAACGCATTTTTTCGCTCTAAAAACAAACCTAACTTAACAGTTGGTACGCAGAAGTGGCCGATTCTTTCGGGCACTTGTGCCGCATAGTTCTATTTGTCTATGAATAACCCTTTGGTCCGTTATTCCAAGCGCTAGTCACGCGAGAAGGGCAAAAGAGTCACGACAAAATATTTCCGAGAATACGAAGTAATCAGCAGTGTGTCTACGCTCAATCATGGGCTGAGCATTTCAGTTCATTAATGTCAGCTTCTGGCCGGTTACTGTTTGTGGCTAGAGGGAGATTCATCATAGGGAGAATGGAAAAGACGTTATGTCAGTCGGGACGTCGCGAAGGTGATTTGAGGTGTATTCGACCGCATCGTCGATGCCTTTCACTATTCCTGTAGTCCACACGCGTCCAGCCGTGTGTCCGTGGCAAATCCTTAATTCTCTGCCCTTGGTCAGGATTTTCTTAAGTGGGCCAAGAAAATCTTCAGTTGAGGCGGTTTTTCTGATTTTTTCTT
>NZ_FMXV01000018.1:0-138615 GCF_900104425.1 Pseudomonas sp. NFACC13-1
GATTTTGGGCAGGTCACGCAGGGGTTTCTTTTTGGTTGGCATACATGCACCTCTGACTCATGTTATGCCCGAACACAAAATTTCTGACACTCCCCAAAAAACCGGGCGAGCTATCACATCCTCAAGGAGAAACGGAGGACGCGCCAGCATCGATATCCATTCGGCACTTTTGCGAGTTCTATCCAGGATACCGGCGAACACCCTCCCATGATTGTCATCAAAGCTTCTCACAGAAAACCCCAAGTTGATCAATCGGCCTTAAGTACGTAGGTGGGGCCCCAAGTCGATTGCCCAGACGTTTGCCGCGCCTGCACATGTATAGGACGATATTTCAACTGCTTGAGCACTTGGGCCAATTTCGGAAACCCGTAGTCTGCAGGGTTGTCAGCATGCAGCACTTGGTCGACTTCACCGAGCAGCTTAACCATCTTGACTTGTTCCAACTCGCACCGCATTTGGCTCTGCTGAGTTTGCCTACAACTTCCTTGCTTATAATCGATGCTTGGCGGGTCAGCAAAGAAACCATCTACCAGCACCACTTCGCCTGCTGCCACATCGAATGTTGCGAACTCCTTGGCTAAATGAGCAGAAACGGTCCTGCCTTCTACGTCCCGCTGCTTTATAGTTTCTCGCCAACCTGCGGCAGCAGTCTGTTGTTTCACATCATAAGAGTATTTGGCAGTGCTTACACACTCGCCGTTTACCACGCGAACTGCCGTGCAACGTTGTTCCTCAACGGTCTCCGTTCTATAACTGGCATCCTCCCACTTTTGGCCACGATCGTATTCACGGAAGCTCTTAGGCTCGAGAGTGACGTAACCTAAGGTCGAAGGGCGAATTCCACGCTCGCCGGGCGTCTCGTAGCCAGGCGTCCTTGGTAAGTCATAGCTCACGCCGGTAATAGAGTAGTGGCCGGGTTCGACTAAATATATTTTGTATAAAGTACGACCGAAAACCACTTGAAAATAAGACCCCTGAGGCGCACCAATATCGGTGGTTTTCGTGTCATAACCCACTTTGAATGCAACAGACGGGTTACGTGTGTTTGTCCACTCGGTGACTGCCGAGCGCAACTTCAAGAACTCCATCGTTGAGTCGTTATTATTGAAGTCTATTTTCAAACTGTCTAGGCTGGCGCTGGGTATTACCAGAATCACCTTACCTGCTGACTGCGCGGTGGCGAAGAGTTGATCTTCGATTTTACGGCGCTCGGCAGTTTCTGAGGGTAGACTCGAGTCTTGAGCCGCGCCACCTCGCTGAATAGGTTGGATTGGGACGCACCCAGACAACAAGGAAATTCCCACTACTATAGCAGGAATTAACAGACGAGATGTTGAAGTCATACTCAGCAGCGACCAGCGGCTTTGGTCAAAGCATTACACTGTGCGGATGTCGTCTTTATATCCTCACCTTTAGTACCATCAACCGGACCTGAGCACAGAGTGTCAGAATCGATCGCACCATAAACTGAGGTGTAGTAGCAATTGTAGACACCTTTACTGCTTTGTACCCTGAATTTAACCGAATCAAGTGATGTACTACGATCCAGGATCTTCAACCCGTCCGGTGAAGTATTTAGGGCTACACCTGCTTTTTGCTGCAAGTCGCTATCATTCGCCATTGAGGATGCGATACTACCGCATCCTGCTAGGAGAGAGACCAAAGAACCAGTGAGTGCTATCTGAATGAGCTTATTGTTAATCATCATTGTGTAGGTCTCGTTATAAACTAATAAATACGACTATATCAGCGCCCACTACAATAAGCGCTGTTTCAGCACTGTCTCAAAACAAACTTTTAAACAAGGTTGCCGCGGCCGGGAGCTAGCGCTAGCGAAATCTAGTCAGCGATGAAGCTGCCGTCAATAGCTTATATGTACTATAGTTTTTAAGGGGCTGGGCATGGTGGGTCGGATGCAAATTACGAAAGGGGCACGGTTTATCAGGTCCAGGGTGGCATGAATGAGAACCTCACCCGCTCATGCTGATGCTCACGACAGTTTCGAATGGGATTTCTATCAGGCTTAACGCGCCATCAGCAAATCCACAGCCCGTGTCGATATAGACGACATTGCCCAGCCTCATGACCTCGGATACGGTTGAGTGCCCTACATAGAGCTGGCTTATTCCGTTGATGGAGGAGTGGTCTTGCCGCTCGATTTTTTTCCTGGCATACAGCGCTGTTTTCAAGGCTTGTCGTTGATTCGACTTTCCAGATTTTCCGCTAATAGCGTCCTTCGCTTCCTGCCAGCCATCGTTACTTTTAATATTTGGCGCTTCGGCATGTACTACTCCAACTGTTTGATCGCTTGATAGATTGATTTCAATGATCAGCGGAAGCGCTTGCAAGGCTTGCAGGAGTTTATGTTGAAGAGTCGGCTGTAACTCGTAGAGCCAGGCTCCACCATTTCGGATATGCCTAGGTATATTCCCGTGGCCGGAGACGCAATCAATGAGCATCTGCTCATGATTGCCGCGCACGGCATGGAACCACGGTTTCCCAAGCCAATTCAGTACATCCAAGGAGTCAGGGCCTCGGTCGATAAGGTCGCCCACAGAAAAGATGCGGTCTGCTTCGGTATTGAAATTTACTTTGCCCAAGGCTTTTTTCAGAAGCTTGAAATGTCCGTGAATGTCGCCCACTACAAAGTCACGACCTTTTTCGTTGGGTGTGAAGGATTTTGTCGTGAGCATTTTTAGTGCTTTAGCAGATGTTAGTTGCTGACAACTGTAGCACTTTTACGGAATGCAGCGTAAGGCGCTGAGCAAGCCGCAATTTGGCGAAAATCCATGCATCTTTCTCTATCCCCACCAGCTGATTTCAAACCCGACGTTCATGATCAGGTGCACGAAGAGGCTGCGTTGCGCACGGCCATTGCCTTCGCGGAAGGGGGGAGCCGTTGTCGCTTGGCCACTCTTGCGAACCATTGCCAGTTTTTGCTCTGGGCTCCAGCGGCGCCGCCGCTTCTGACCCAAAAGCTCCCCGCTGTTATCGTTGCTGTTAGTCATAAACATAACTGTTGACTATCCTTATATAAGGGGAAACGGTGTTCTGTCTTCCCTGAGGCTCGTTCAAATGGCGTCCGAACCGGGTTTTCGTAGTGACTATAGATCGCTAGATTTTTACCGCCCTCTTAATAAATTTTATGCTTATTAAGTAATAATAAATGCCGGAACTATAAATTTCCTGATAAAAATCGGCAGGAAATTGGCGCGTAGGAAAATTCCCTAAATTATGTACGAGGTCGACTACATAGCTGCCAAATCTGTAGGCGATGTATCGGTTACAGAGCGGGGCGGTGACGTTGGATAATGGGTGTATTTCATTGTTTATGCGTAAACGCATAAAAATTCATTGCATGGTTAAATATTTTTTTATACAGTGATTTTGCTATCGGAAGAGAGCGCAATAAG
Source organism: Pseudomonas sp. NFACC13-1 (assembly GCF_900104425.1). Classification (NCBI taxonomy): domain Bacteria; kingdom Pseudomonadati; phylum Pseudomonadota; class Gammaproteobacteria; order Pseudomonadales; family Pseudomonadaceae; genus Pseudomonas; species Pseudomonas sp. NFACC13-1. The sequence continues at coordinate 3,414 of NZ_FMXV01000018.1, forward strand.
AACTTCTGTATGGATTGGCGTACAAAAACGTCGATTTATACATGCGATAATACAAATGGAGCAACTTATGACAGGACCGTTAGAGCTACCGCCGTTAGTTATCACCCCCGATGGCCCCCTACCTAATCCCCCGAGTCCTATCTTAGGATATATTGCAAAGCCAGTACTTGGAACGGGCAAGTGGTAGAGATTGTAGAAGTTGAGAATTTTTTTAAGCGGCGGGACGTTAAAAGTGAACGTCTGATAATGACTGTTATTTTTACGATTTTCCAACTAAATAGAAGTATCGATAATTCATATAGTTCTTATTTTGGTAGGTTGAGTTCTGAGCTTGATTCGGAAATTAATGCTGCTGTCGGTTTCGCTAATGGTTCTTCTTTGGATAGGTTGAAAGCTGAAAGAAATGTTGTTGATGAAATGTTGTCAAAGGACTAGTCAGAGCTCACTCAAAGTTTGATGGTGGCAAATAGTTTTTTCGGTAGCAGTCCGTTTGATCGAGATATGAAGAATAGGGCAGTTGATTTCGTAAATATCATGGTAGGCGCAATGGTAGGCTACCGCTGGAAACTTATAAGGCGTGGCTCCGATCTATTACTGCGGCGTATAGAGGGAGGGTGCTCGCGGAGCGAATAAAAATTTTAACTGACAAGTCACGAGCTTTAATTTCTGCCGTTTCGGCTGCGGAAGAAAAAGAGAACTTGAAGGTGTGGGCCGGGGTAGCTGCTTGGGCAGCTAAATACAATACAAGGAAAAATCCGATTGTCCATAAGTACAATTTGGATAAAGTCAATGTGGAGGTGAACGTACAGTCCAGGCTTGATGCGGTTGCCGCAAAAATACCTGATCCCACAGCGACTCCTGTTGACTGGGTCAATAAGGGAGTTAAGGTGGTAAATCAGGTATTAAATGATGAACGGAGAGAGCTATCTGCACTGAACTTGGTATTGGGAAAGTACCCTGGTGTGGATTTCAAGAAACAAGATCTTAAAGCGTTTCTTGAGCGTACACGGGATAATCAACTAGATCCTGATGTTTCGTTCGAGCAGGAGTTTGCAGCTATTCAAGCGGCCTATCGAAGCGACGTGTTGAATGATGAGATCATTAGTCTCGAAGGACGACTGTTAAAATTAATTGAGGCTCAAGAAAAACAATCAGAAGAGCGAGCCGCTTCAGGTAACCCTCCGTTATCGCCGCCCGGTGTTAAGTTGGACGGGAACTTGGAAGAGGCAAGGAAATGGAGAGAGGCGGCTGAAGTAATTGCAGGTGGGGAGGCTTACGTTCTCGGAGTGTTTTACACTAAGGTTCGAAACAAAGGTGAGTGGGATTATAAGCAGCTTGGTAGAGAGTTCGAGGCGTTTGGTAATTTTAATTACGGTGCTACTGGCACTGCGGCGGGTATTCCGGAGCAGGTATTATTAAGAGCTGCTGGTGCTGCTCAATCCGTAGCGGGGACATCGAAGGCGGAGTTTGGGAAGTGGTGGGCAGAGTCACCCTACGGTGATGATAGGATGGACCAAATCTCTGGATAAAGGCAGGTATAAGATATGCTAAAACCAAAGGCTTATAAGTTGGCTTTTTTAATCCTGTTGCTGGTTTGTATTGTTCAGGCTGCATATATTTTCTTTAGCGGTCCATTTTTGCCGGCTCCGTCAAGAATAATTTCCGTGACGCCAGTCGATACCACCGGTGCGATCTACGAAGTACTTTATGACTCGGGTGGGGCAACAGTCCCGTTTGTCTATCGATATTTTCTCATCGAGAAAACCGATGACTCTGCTGCAGCGCTTGATAAAATAAAGTCAAGTAGCCCATTTCTTGTGACGCAAAGTTCTGGTGCTGTTCGTGCGACTTTGCCTGGTAGGGTTAGACTCAGAACACTGGATGTTGTGTATGAGTATAGAAATATTGCTTATTATGAAGCTAATGGGGAATGGAAACGCGTTAAGTTGGATCTGACTTCAGATATTCCATGAGGGGGAAGCCGAGTTGCGATTCGGGTTGATACTAGGGGGCGGGGAGTTCAGGTTGAATTGTCTTTCCTATGCACTTCTCAAAAACCTGCTCCATAGGCTCCATGACGCAGTTATAGGCCGCGATATTGGCGTAGATCCACTCGTCTTTCTCAATCCCCCACCAACTGATTTCAAACCCGGCATTCATGATCAGGTGTTCAAACAGGATGCGCTGGGCACGGCCATTGCCTTCGCGGAAGGGGTGTACGACGTTGATGTCGGAATAGGTTTCTGCAACGGCGACGATCAGGTCTGCCCTGTCCAGCCCTTCGAGCCAGTTGGCCGCCGCCATGCTCATGAAGATTTTGTTGGCTTCCGCCTCCATGTACTGGGGTTGGCAAAAGCGGGTGGCTTGTTTGGACATGCCAACGGTGCGCAGCTCTCCGGCCCATTCGAACAGGTCCGAGAAGAGAACTCGATGAATGTTTTGAAGGTAAGCCAGGCTGTAGGGAGGTGGGCTGAATTCGACGTTGTCCGCTGCGATGGTCGAGAGTTGTTGTTCGGCTTCGCTTAGAGTTGGTTCGTCTCGAATATCGAGCTTGTTGCGAAGGACCGCGGAGCCGGGATAGCAGTAAGCGTCTTCACCGACTCCATATTTGTCAGGCATCAGGTTCAGGTCGGGTGAAGGCCTTCAAGACCTCTTCGCGCGTTGGCATTTTGCGTTGGCCGTCGGCGAAGGTCGTTTTGAAGCCTTCCAGGCGCAGGCTAGCCGCGTAGTTGGATCTGCGCGTCCTGGCGGCATAGGCCTTTTTGGTTTCAAGGCTGACATTGCCCATGGGGCTGGACCTCAATCGCGTTGGTTGGCCGATTATAGCCCATCCCACCGGCGTGGCCTACGTCATGGCCAGGGTGACTCATGGCAGGTGTTGAATTGACCAATGGCGCTTGCATCTCGGCGTATCTCAAAATACTGTATTTATATCCAGTATTCGAGTTCACTTCATGCAGCTTATCGCCAAGCTCGGCATTCTCGCCGATGCTGCCAAGTACGACGCTTCCTGCGCCAGCAGCGGTGCCCCCAAGCGCAGCTCCCGTGGTCGTCATGGGCTGGGGGCCACCGATGGCATGGGCATTTGCCATAGCTATACGCCGGATGGGCGCTGCGTTTCGTTGCTGAAGGTGTTGCTGACCAATTTTTGCCTGTACGACTGCCAGTATTGCGTCAACCGTCGTTCCAGCAACGTGCCGAGGGCGCGCTTCACGCCGGAGGAGGTGGTTCGGTTGACCCTGGATTTTTATCGTCGCAACTGCATCAGTGGGTTGTTTTTGAGTTCCGGCATCATTCGCTCGGCCGATTACACCATGGAGCAGTTGATCCGAGTGGCGCGGTTGCTGCGGGAAGAGCATCAGTTTCGTGGTTATATCCATCTCAAGACCATTCCCGATGCCGATCCGCTGTTGATCGAGGAAGCGGGGCGGTTGGCTGATCGCTTGAGCGTGAATATCGAGCTGTCCTCCGATATCAGCCTCAAGCGCCTGGCACCGGAAAAGCAGTTGTCGACCATCCGCCAAGCCATGGGCACCATCCACCAGGGGCAACAGGCGGTGGCCGGTGAGCCGCGGGCGCCTCGCTTCGCCCCGGCCGGGCAGAGCACGCAGGTGATTGTGGGGGCCGATGCCAGCGATGATCACGCCATCCTGAGCAACGCCGAGTCGCTCTACCAGGGGTACGGTTTGCGACGGGTTTACTATTCAGCGTTCAGCCCGATTCCCGACAGCCCCGCCAGCGTGCCCCTGGCGGCACCGCCGTTGCTGCGCGAGCACCGGCTTTATCAGGCGGACTTTCTCATGCGCGGTTATGGCTACAAGGCAGGCGAGCTTTTGAGCGAAACCCACAACCTGGACTTGGATATCGACCCCAAGCTGGCGTGGGCGCTGGCCAATCGCGAGGTGTTCCCGCTGGATGTCAACCGCGCCGAACCCGCATTGCTGGCGCGTATTCCGGGGATTGGCCTGCGTAGTGTGCAACGCCTGGTTGCGCTGCGCCGGGAGCGGCGTGTGCGTTATGACGACCTGGTGCAGTTGCGGTGCGTGCTGGAGAAGGCGCGACCGTTCATTGTCACCAGCGATTACCGGCCTGCCGACGCCCAGGTGCGCAGCGGCCTGCTGCGGGCGCGGTTGCGTGACCCCCAGCGGCCGATGCAGATGGGGCTTTGGTCGTGATTGCCCTGGATTGCGAGAACGATTTCGCTACGTGGCGGGACCAGGCTCGAACGCTGCTCGGCCATGGTATCGACCCGAGCGATGTCACATGGGCCCAAGGCCCGATGGCCGATCTTTTGGCCATGCCGGCGTCGCTGCCCCAAGGACCGGGCCCGTTCCGTACGCGAGTTCCCGCGGCCTTGCTGACCCAGCTCGAACAGGCTGGCCGCTACCAGGGCGAACAGCGCTGGAACCTTCTGTACGAAGTGCTTTGGCGGGTTGCCCACGGCGACCGCACGGCCATGCTCGCGGGCGATCGCCTGGGCAGTGAGCTGCAGCGGCGGATCAAGCAGGTCCAGCGCGAGGCTCATCATCTGCATGCCTTCGTCCGCTTCGTTCCCTTGCCGCAAGCATTGGCCGAGCAACTGCAGCTGGATCTGGTCGCCTACCACCAACCGGCCCATGACATCCTCGAAAGCGCCAGTGGTCATTTTGCCGAGCGACTGGGACAACAGCGCTGGCTGATCGCAACGCCTCGCGACGGTATCCGTTTCGATGGGCAGTCGTTGGATTACCAGCGACGGTGCCCCGAGCAGTGGCAGCATTGGGCGCGGCACGCGGAAGATCCCGGGGCTGAGCTGTGGCGGACCTATTACAGACACATCTTCAACCCGGCGCGGCTCAATCCCCAAGCGTTGCGTCAGCACATGCCAGGGCGATTCTGGCAGCACTTGCCGGAAGGCGAGTTGATTCCGCGCCTGGTGGGTTTGGCGCGGCGGGGGAAGCAGCGGGATGGGCAGGCGTTGGAGGTGGGGGAGAAAATGGGCAAGCGGATTATTGTGGGTGTGGGTGAAGGCACTGGGTTAAGACAGTGCCTTGCTCCTGAGTAAATCGATCCTCTCAGTTCATACCGATGCTTTGGCTTTACCGGGCCTGGATGCGTCCACCATCTTGTGCAGCTCCTCAGTCATGGCGGCTAGGCGCTTTTCCAGATCCTTCACGTCGGACCGGGTAATACCGTTTGCATAGGGTTTAACTGTTCGGGTTCGCTTTTGGGCTGCCGGTGACAGATTGTGGGCAGTTTCAGATATCAAAGCCTGACGCAGTAGATTGTTGATGAGTGTCTGATATCCAGTACCAGCACTTTCGGCGCGTTCGCGAGCGGCCTCGATCACGTCCTCATCAAGCATGATGGTTATGCGGGTTTTGCCTTTGCTGCTTGCAACCGCCCCACGCTTGGCTGTGCTGAAATCGTATTCTTCTTTCATGGGGTCAACCTCCCAGGTACTGACGTAGTTCTTTTTTGGAGGTTAGTCGTGCGCTGATAAGACGAACGAAATCTGGCTCACGGTAGGTGTATGCAACGACGAGTACACGACCGCAGGCGTCTTGCCCCATGATAATTCACCGCTTTTCATCATGATCATTATCCTCACGCTCAAGAGCCATTTCGTCATAAAACACAGCTTCGGCATCGGCCAGACTCACCTTGTGTTTCTTCTTGTTAGCGACGTTTTTTGCTGGATCATACTGAGTTCTGAATGTTGTCATTATGCATATTCTATATGTATAAAAAAGACCCTGTGTCAGCCCTTTCGTTTGACTTGCAGCCAGGACGGGTGCGCTCAACCATACGATGAAACCTCAGCCCTGCTTATGGCGTTGAGCGCTCATTCGTATCGAAATCATTCTTTGCATCCCACCGCCTGAACTGCTGAGTCCAGCTCCGGACACCTCAATCGGAAATTTCCCTCAAGCTGCGTCGCTCCCCGCTGACTATCCACCCAATCACCCCGTGCGCTAAGTTTTCTCCGTCGCTGCAAATTCAGCGAGAGGGTGTGGAAGCCCTTGTGAAAACCTAGCGCGTTGCACCGCTAAATTAAAAAGCAGACGCTTTTCCTAGGTCTGCTGTTAAATTACGGCGGCTGTACGCGGGGCGCCTTCGGGTGCGCCGGGTCCTAGGTTCTCGGTCTTCCACACCCGCGTACAGCTGCCACCCACCAGGTGGAAGTGGTGAAGGCAGTTCCTTTACATAACCTAGGTACAAGCCAATGAAAAAGCTCACCCCCAACCCTCCGAAAACCACAGCCAATCCAAGGTGGCTTTCGTCTAGCGTCACCCAAGAATATCTCCTGCCAAGTATCCGAATCTCGATCCCGGATTCGCTCCCTTTGCCAGCGGCATCTCAATCCGCCACCGACCTCCCATTCCCGCAGGAGTAACCCCTCATGTCCCGCTACATGCCCATCACCGGTATCGAAAACAATTTCCACGCGCTCCTGATCGACACTGAAGCGCCGTTGGACGTGTTGCACGATACCGCTGCTTACCGCATCGCCGCTGTCACCCAGTTGCTGGAAAACCTCGCCATGCGTTCCGACATCAGTACGGACGCGGTGGTACTCCATGATCTTGCCCAAGTGCTGGCGATCCCCCTGCGCGACGGGTGTGATTTGCTGGATGTGATCGGGCGGCGATTGCAGGCGCAGGTTCTGGCGCTGTAATGAAAGTGGGCGACCTCACAAGGTCGCCTGCATTGCCTTGCTCATCATCCTGTGCAGCCTGGAGCCTGTGGGAACGGGCTTGCTCGCGATAGTGGTGGGGCAGTTGATGGCGATGTTTGATGTGCTGCCGTCATCGCGAGCAGGCTCGCTCCCACAGGTTAGTCAGCGTTTCGATGAGTTGCTTGTATCCTCCCTGGGGGGATAGGATGGCGACGCAAATTCATCGAAACCCAGGGCCCAAGTCATGAATGCGCATGATCATGAACATCCCCACCAAAGCCACGCAGCGATCATCAAGCGCCTCAAGCGCGCGGATGGCCATTTGCGCAGCATCATCACGATGATCGAAGAGGGGCGTGAGTGCGTGGAGATTGCCCAGCAGTTGCATGCGGTTGAAAAAGCGGTGTGCCAGGCCAAACGAACGTTGATCCAGGATCACATCGATCACTGTCTGGAGGACACCGTTTCGTCGTTGAATAAAGGCGAGCGCGCGCCGCTGGAAGCCTTCAAGCAAATCACCAAGTACCTCTAGGCCCTACATGCCAGATTTTGCTGAATTGCTGCAACAGGGTGGCGCTCAGGCCTGGCTGTATTTTCCCAGCGCTATCTTGCTGGGGGCCTTGCATGGCCTGGAGCCGGGCCATTCGAAAACCATGATGGCGGCGTTTATCGTGGCGATCCGGGGTTCGGTCAAGCAGGCGGTGTTGCTTGGGCTGGCGGCGACGCTGTCCCACACTGTCGTGGTGTGGCTGGTTGCCATCGGCGGCATGTATCTGGGTCAGGGGCTCGATGCCGAAACCACGGAACCTTATTTCCAACTGGCATCTTCTGCGTTGATCATTGCCATCGCGCTGTGGATGCTGTGGCGAACCTGGCGCGGCGAGCAGATGTTCAAGTTCGCACAAGGGCATGACCACCACCATCATCACGATCACGACCATCACCACAAACACGAGCACCCCGAACCCAAAGGCCCGGCGTTGGCACTGGAGGGTTATCAGGACACCCACGAACAGGCGCATGCCAACGACATCCGCAAGCGCTTCACCAACCGGGAGGTCACCACGGGCCAGATCATCCTGTTCGGGCTCACGGGCGGGCTGATTCCTTGTCCTGCGGCCATTACCGTCCTGTTGCTGTGCCTGCAAGTCAAAGCGGTCGCGCTGGGCGGCCTGCTCGTCCTGTGCTTCAGCATCGGCCTGGCGATGACCCTCGTGACCGTGGGGGCTGCGGCGGCCATTGGTGCAAGGCAGGCTTCCAATCGCTGGCCTTGGCTGGGCACCGTTGCTCGTCGGGCACCTTACCTGTCCAGCGTGTTGATCATCGGCGTCGGTCTCTACGTGGGCGTCCACGGTTGGATCGGCTTGAGTACCTAGACCGCTCCTACGGGCGCAGCCCAGCGAGAGCAAGCTACCTCGCCACAATCAGTCAAGCCTGAATCAATCAAACCGCCTTGCTCTGGTTGGCTGGCCCGCGCAACGCCGCGATGTCCCGCTTGGGTGGCACGCCAAACAAGCGGGCATATTCGCGGCTGAATTGCGAAGGGCTTTCGTAGCCCACCTTGAAGGCCGCACTCGCCACGTCCACGTGTTCGTTGAGCATCAAGCGTTTGGCTTCGTTCAACCGCAGCCACTTCTGGTATTGCAGCGGGCTCATCGCCGTGAGCTGGCGGAAGTGGTGGTGAAACGTCGGCGCGCTCATTTGCACCCGCGCCGCGAGGTCGTTCACGCGCACGGGCTCGGTGTAGTTCAATTTCAGCCAGTCGATGGCCTTGGCGATCCGGTAGCCCTGGCTATCGACCGAGGCGATCTGCCGCAGTCGGGCGGCCTGGTCGCTGAGCAGCAGCCGGTAGTGGATCTCGCGCTGGATCAAAGGTGCCAGTATGGGAATCGCTTCCGGTTCGTCGAGCAACGCCAGCAGGCGTGCGAACGGCGCCAAAAGGTCCGGCGTCGCGGTGCCGGTTCCTGCGCCGATCCCGACCGCTCGATCATGCGGCGGCGACAGGCTGCCTTGGGCGATCAGGTCGGCCACCATGCGCAAGTCGAGCCTCAGGACCAGGCCCAGGCAGGGTTGCTCCGGGCTTGCCTGCAGCACTTCGGAATTGGCCGGGATGTCCAGGGAGGTCATGAGGAACCGCCCGGTGTCGTAGCCATAGGCTTCGCCACCGATCCACACCTGCTTCTCGCCTTGGGCCACCAGCACGATGCTCGGTTCGATCATGCAGATCACCGGCGGCGCCGGGGCTTCACGCCGGAAGAAGGCGAGGCCGGGAATGGGCGTTTCGAAGTCGCCCGGGTGCGGAGTCCGGGCGCCAATGATGGCGGTCAATGTCTCTTGTACGGATCTGCGTTGGACGGCCATGTCGGCTCCGGGTGTCATCTCGGCTCAAGCGCTATAGGCAGAACATTAACGTGCTAAACGAAGCGCTGCCTATACGCGATGGAAGAACTCATAGGATCAGGCAAGCATCCCAGCGTAATGCGTTACCGGACGGCCGGATCGAGCGCTGAAAATACTCCCTCACTCGATCCACCAAAGAATCGCGAGCTCGCTCCCACAGCTCCATCAAGCAACACAGGATTGTCATTCAATGACCGATAACCCATTGTCACAAAACCCGCCCGCCTGGGGCGCGGTATTTGCCATGGCGCTCGCCGCGTTCGTGCTGGTTGCCTCGGAGTTCATGCCCGTCAGCTTGCTGACGCCGGTAGCGGCCGATCTTCATGTCAGTGAAGGGCAGGCTGGTCAAGGCATTGCCGTCTCTGGCGCCTTTGCCCTGATCACCAGCCTGTTCATCGCCTCGATTGCCGCCCGGGTCGACCGCAAATGGCTTCTGCTGGGGCTGACCTTGCTGATGATCGTTTCAGGCTCCGTGGTGGCGTTCGCACCGAATTACCCGGTATTCATGGTCGGTCGCGCGTTGATCGGCGTGGCGATTGGCGGCTTCTGGTCGCTGTCGGCGGCCACGGCCATGCGGCTCGTGCCGGACGCTCAGGTTCCGCGGGCACTGGCCTTCGTCAATGGCGGCAATGCCTTGGCGACCGTGGTCGCTGCGCCGCTGGGCAGCTTCCTGGGGGCGATCATTGGTTGGCGTGGCGCGTTTTTCTGCATCGTGCCGGTCGCCGCCATCGCCCTGGTCTGGCTGCTGTTGCGCCTGCCCTCCATGCCTTCGAAGGCGAAGCAGGGCAGTACCAACGTCTTCAAGTTGATGACCCGGGCACCCGTCGCGCTGGGCATGCTGGCGGTCAGCACGTTTTTCATGGGGCAGTTCATGTTGTTCACCTACCTGCGACCGTTCCTTGAAACGGTGACGCAAGTGAGTGTTTCAATGCTGTCCTTCATGTTGTTGGTGATCGGTGTGGCGGGGCTGCTGGGCACTTTCCTGATCGGGATCTGCTTGAAAAACAACCTCTATCGGACGCTTATCGTCATCCCCCTGTTGATGGCCGCGATTGCCATTGCCCTGGTGGGGTTCGGCGGCTCGGTCACGATCACGACCCTCCTGCTCGGCCTTTGGGGGCTGGTGGCCACGGCAGCGCCCGTAGGCTGGTGGACCTGGCTCTCGCGAACGCTACCGGAAGATGCCGAAGCCGGTGGCGGCTTGATGGTGGCGATCGTCCAGCTCGCCATCGCAGCGGGCGCGACAGTGGGTGGCCTGCTGTTTGATCTGAGTGGCTATCGCGCGACCTTCGAAACCAGTGCGGCTGTGTTGGCTGTGGCCGCTGTGCTGACGGTGCTGGCTGCTCGGTCGGCGGCGCGGGAATCTTCATCGACTGGGGGGGCGGCGTCCTATGGTGCGGCGGGTTGAGGCGAAGCATGCACGCCAGGAAGGGCGACCGTTGGGCGCCTGGAGTTGGTGGCATATTGATGGCTTGTTATGCTCTGGGTTTGTTATCCATCACGTTGGTTCATTGTGACGACCGAGCGAATTTCCCAATTAGAGCAAGCCCTTATGGCCGTGATCGCCGCAGCCGGGAAAATGGGCATCAGCAGCGATGAATTGTGCGCACAGGCGGTGGGCGGGCTGATATCCGATCCGTACTGGAGCTGGGCGGATGTTCGATATGCGCAAGGCGCGGCTGACGAAATCGACAATGCTTTGAATAGACTTGTGGGCAGGCCGGCGCAAGAATTGACGCTGCCGGTGCCCGAAAGCGATCCAGCACTCGAATCAGCGCCGCAGATCTAGCGTGTTATCCCTTGAAAATGGGCGATCAAGGGGCGCCCATTTGCGTTATAGGCCAAGGCCTTCTTCTACCAGCGAGAGCAAGGCGTCCTCGTCCAGAATGGCAGGTTCAGGGCGCTGTTGCCCCGTCGGGCGCAGGGCCTGGATATGCCAAAGCGATTCACCATGCTCACCGAGTGTGCGCACGATGCAGTGTTCCTGCCCCTTCATATGGACTTCAATGCAGCCCTCTCCCTTGGGCGAGAAGCGCGCAATCGGGTCGAATAGAATGCGGCGATGATTGCCTTCGATCATCAGTTGGTCGATGGCGTAGTTGTACGTCGAACCGCTGGAATGACTTTCAAAGACGTGGGTGGGATTGCGCCGGATGTCCAGGCCCGCCTCGCACACGGGAGCCAGCCAGGTTTCGATCTGGCGATACAGCTCGTAGACCTGGGCGGGCCAGTGCTCGATCGCCAGGTCGGCGCAGTTGTCGGTATCCGCACGGGTCTGTTGGGTTTTCCTCAGTTTGGCTGCTAGCTCGTCTGCCTTGCTCATGTCGATTCCTTGTCGTGATGATAGGTTGAGCTTAGCTGATGGGCTGGAGTGCCCATTGCGCTGGGTCATGGCGGGTGGGGGGAGTCTCATGCGATCTCGATCACCGAGACATCCACGAGGACATGCCATGCACATGAAAGCACTGAGCAATAACGACTTGGGACCCTTGCGTGATGCACTCACCCAAGCCGGGCTACCCGTGGGCGACCTGACATATTCCGGTCGCCAGTTCTTCAGCTTCAACCACCAGGGTGTCGACGTGGGGTTTGCTGGCATCGAGGGGGAGGGGGCCGAGCGGTTGCTACGCTCGTTGGTTGTCCTTGAGGGGCAGCGCGGGCGGGGGGCTGGGGTGGCGGTACTGACCGCTGTCGAAGCGTTTGCGAGACGCGAGGGGGTGGAGCGGCTCCACCTGTTGACCGACAGCGCCGCGGCGTTTTTTTCTGGCCAGGGCTATCAGCAGGAGGATCGCTCGCTGGCGCCCGCGTCGATCAGCGCGATGGCCCAGTTCAAGACCTTGTGCCCGGCCTCGGCGACCTACCTGAGCAAGCGCCTCGTCTAGCGCAGCAAATGCACCGCCAACCCGGCCAACCCGCACGCCAGCAACACCTGGATCACGCCGCGCTTGTAGCGAAACAGCGCAACTGCCGCAGCAATCGCGATGATCGCTGACGGCCAGTCTAGGGCACCTGCAAAACCGTTGGGCCAGAGCACGTGATAACCGAAGAAGCAGGCCAGGTTGAGGATTACCCCGACCACCGCCGCGGTAATCGCCGTCAGCGGTGCGGTGAATTTCAATGCGTTGTGGGTCGATTCCACCAGCGGGCCGCCGGCCAGGATGAACAGGAACGAGGGCAGGAACGTGAACCAGGTCACCAGCGTAGCCGCGACGGCACCGGCGAGGAAGACCTGTTCGGGGCCGAACACCTGCATCACGTAACCTCCGACGAAACCGACGAAGGCCACGACCATGATCAGGGGCCCGGGCGTGGTTTCGCCCAGGGCCAGGCCGTCGATCATTTGTGTCGGCGTCAGCCAGCCGAAGTGCCCGACGGCGCCCTGGTACACGTAGGGCAAGACCGCATAGGCACCGCCGAAGGTCAGCAGCGCGGCCTTGGTGAAGAACCAGGCCATTTGCGTCAATGTGCCGCCCCAGCCGAACACGGCGGTCAGCAGGCCCATGGGCACGATCCACAACAGGGCACCGACGACCACCAGGCGGGCCAACCTGGCGGCGCTGAACCGGGCGTGGTCCGGGGTCGGCGTGTCGTCGTCGATCAAGGCGGGGCCGAAGGATTTGTGTTGGGTATCGTGACCACCCAGGCTGAATTTTCCCGGGGCCCAGCGGCCGCCGAAATAACCGACGACAGCCGCACCCAGCACGATCAGCGGGAAGGGCAGGTCGAAGGCAAATATTGCGCTGAACGATGCCGCCGCGATCGCCCACAGCCAACTGTTCTTGAGCGCGCGGGAGCCGATCCGGTGGGCGGCATGCACCACGATGGCCGTCACCGCCGGTTTGATGCCGTAGAAAATACCCGCCACCACCGGCACTTCGCCAAAGGCGATGTACAGCCACGACAACGCGATGAGAATGAACAGCGAAGGCAGCACGAACAACGCGCCGGCGATCACTCCACCCCAGCTTCGGTGCATCAACCAGCCCAGGTACGTCGCCAATTGTTGGGCCTCAGGCCCCGGCAGCAACATGCAGTAATTGAGGGCGTGCAGGAAGCGCCGCTCGGAAATCCAGCGCCGCCGCTCCACCAACTCCTGGTGCATGATCGCGATCTGCCCCGCTGGGCCGCCGAAACTGATGAAACCCAGTTTGAGCCAGAACCAGAACGCCTCGCGCAGACTGACGGCGCCGGGTCGGGTCAGGGCCTGTTCATCATCGATTCGGGTCGGTTGGCTCATGGTCGACGGGGCACCTGGAAGTCAAAGGCGACCATACGTTATGGGGCGTTACGCAATTTAGATAGTCCCCAGGAAGGTTTGTTTGCAAAGAGATCGGTAGCGAGGGGAGCTTGCCCCATGTAGGAGCTGTCGAGTGCAACGAGGCTGCGATCTTGTCCCACACAATTGAGTCAAAAGTGAACCATCAAAATCAAGATCAAAAGATCGCAGCCTTCGGCAGCTCCTACGACAGGCGGAGATTTATTCGTTCTGAAACGGACATTCTTACTGGCCCAGGTACGGGGTTTTGGATCCACTCCAGCCACCCATCGGCTCCGCTGCACGGGCAAATTGCCGCCTCACAGGCGGTAGGCTAAGCTCACGAATATTGGGGGTTATGCGCGAATTCGCACATGCTTTGCCCTCTTCGGGAATTCGCTTGCCAATCTCCATCTACGATCCTTTTCATATCCCTGCCGGTGCCCTGAAACGCCTGCCGCTGCTCAAGGCTGCGGTTATGTTTATCGCGGCAGTGTGCCTGTGCCTGTGCGGTTTGCTTTACCTGCAGTTGGAGCAATCGCGCAGCCACGACCTGGCGTCGGCCCGCATCGCCTCGGCCACCCTTACCCGGGCCATGGCCCAGCAGGCCCAAGACACCTTCATCCAGGCCGATCTGGTCCTGGCCAGTCTGGCGGATTGGATCCAGGTCGACGGTTTTGGTCCTGCGGTCCAGCCACGCTTGCAGCAAACTCTTGCGCGCCGCGTGCAATCGCTTGAACAGATGCATGGCCTGTTCCTGTTCGACAAGCGCGGTCATTGGGTCATTACCTCCTTTGAAGACCTGCACAGGGGGGCAGGGGTGGCGGATCGAGAGTATTTCGTTTTCCACCAGCAGAACGCCTCCCTGGTCCCCCATATCGGCCCGGCGATACGCAGTCGGCAAAACGGTGAGTGGATCATCCCGGTTTCCCGGCGCTTGAATGATCGAGACGGCAACTTCCAAGGCGTGTTGATGGCCGGCATCAAAATGTCCTACTTCGACCGGTTCTTCAAAAGCTTCAGCTTGGATGAGCAAGGCGAGATGGCCCTGGCTTTGTCCGACGGGACGCTGTTGGCCCGGCGCCCCTTCGATGAGGCGCGGATCGGTCGCCCATTGGCCGAGGAACATATCTACAACCATGACCTCTCGGCAGGGATGTCTGGCGATGCGATCATCCGTTCGGATGTCGACGGTGTCGTCAGGCTGTACGGGCATCAACATTTACAGGCTTATCCCTTGGTGGTCGTCGCCGCGGTGTCCGAAGAATCGATCCTGGCGGGCTGGCATGACCGGGCGTTCCAATCCAGCCTCATCGTAGGCCTGGTGGTCCTGGGCATTTGCTTGTTCGGCTGGGTCTTCGTGCGTCAGGTACGCAACAGCGAAAAGATCGAAGCGGACTTGCGCAAGGCGCAGGAGGCGTTGGAACTGATTGCCACCCATGACAGCCTCACCGGGCTGGCGAACCGGCGTCTGTTCGAACGGGCCCTGGACATCGAGTTCGGTCGGGGCGCTCGTCAGCGCAGTCCCTTGAGCCTGATCATGCTCGACATCGATTTTTTCAAACGCTACAACGACGCCTATGGGCATGTGGCAGGGGATCACTGCCTGGCGGAAGTGGCCAAGGTGCTCAAGAGTTGCTGCCATCGCAAGGCCGATCTGGCAGTACGGTATGGCGGCGAAGAATTTGCGGTACTGCTGCCCGACACCAACCTTTCGGGGGCCATGGCGTTGGCCGAGCAGATCCGCCGCAGCGTCATCGACAAGCACATCACCCATTCCGGCTCCCCGACCGGCTTCCTCACGGTGAGCCTGGGCTGCTATGCCTTTGTGCCCAGCAGCCTGGACAGCATCGAAGTCTTCATCCAGCGCGCCGATGCGGCGCTTTACCAGGCCAAGCACAGTGGCCGCAACCGGGTGGCGGTGTTATCGACAGAAAGCGGGCTGGATACGCTGGCGCGCTCGGATCGTTGAGAGCGATTGGAACATCGGCCATGGGGCTGACGAAGACCCGTTGCAACCACCGCGCCGGGTTGACGGTCACAGCCAGTAACGTGACGTTTCGAGTGCTGGGCCTATGAAAAACCTGCGGATCGCGACCTTCAATATCAATGGCATCCGGGCACGGCTGCCCAACCTGCTGGAATGGCTGGAGCGGGAAAAACCCGACATTGTCTGTTTGCAGGAACTCAAGGCCGTGGACAAGGATTTCCCGGCGGCGGAGCTGGAATCGGTGGGGTACGGGGCAATCTGGCACGGGCAGGTGTCCTGGAACGGTGTCGCGATCCTGGCCCGTGACGCGCAGCCGTTGGAGAGCCGCCGTGGCCTGCCCGGCGGGGATGACGACAGCCACAGTCGCTATCTGGAGGCGGCGGTGCACGGAGTGCTGGTGGGGTGCCTCTACCTGCCCAACGGCAATCCGCAACCGGGTCCCAAGTTCGACTACAAGTTGGCCTGGTTCGAACGGCTGATCGAATACGCCCAGGGGCTGCAGGCCAGTGACCATCCCGTTGTGCTCGCCGGTGACTACAATGTGGTGCCCACCGACATGGACATCTACAACCCGCGTTCCTGGCTCAAGGATGCGCTGTTGCAGCCCGAAAGCCGCGAGTGTTACCAGCGGTTGCTGGACCAGGGCTGGACCGATTCGCTGCGCCATCTGTATCCGGACGAGCGCCTCTACACCTTCTGGGATTATTTCCGCCAGCACTGGCAAAAGAACTCCGGGCTGCGCATCGATCACCTGCTGCTCAACCCGGTCGCCAGCGCCTACCTGAGCGAGGGCGGCGTGGACGCCTGGGTCCGGAACCAGCCCCACCCCAGCGACCATGCGCCCACCTGGATCCGGCTGGCTTCGCGTAAACGGCGCTGACGGGGCCGATTGTTGTCTCTGTGAGAGGAATGCCTTATACCTGCGCCCATGAGCCGTGCGCTCGTTGTGAGCGCTGGCCGACCCCGGGAAAAGGACACCCTCATGAGTCATCCCCCACTGAGCGATACGACCCGTTATTTGCGGCGCCTGGGTTTCGACGCACCACCGGCGCCGACGCTCGACACCTTGCGCCAGCTGCAATGGCGCCATACTGCTGAATTCCCTTTTGAAACCCTGTCGACGTTGCTGCGTCAGCCCGTGCCCATCGACCTTGAATCGGTCGAGCGCAAGGTTTTTGAAGACGGGCGTGGTGGCTATTGCTATGAACTCAACCAGTTATTCCTGGCGCTGTTGCAGGCATTGGGTTTCGATGCCCGTGGCATCACTGGGCGCGTGGTGATGAATGCGCCGGAGGACGCCTGGCCTGCCCGGACCCATCGGCTGAGCCTGGTGACGATCGACGGCGTGCGCTATATCACTGACGTCGGCTTTGGCGGCATGGTGCCCACCGCGCCGCTGCTGCTGGACAGCCGTGAGACCCAGGTCACGCCCCATGAGCCGTACCGCATCGAGACCCCTGCGGACGGTTACCTGTTGCGCGCCAACGTTGCCGGCGAATGGCGGCCGATGTACCTGTTCGACCTGCAACGCCAGGAAGACATCGACTACACCGTCGGCAATTGGTACGTCTGCAGCCATCCGGAGTCGCCGTTCATGGGCCGGTTGATGGTGGCCCGCACCGGTGAGGGATTGCGCAAGACCCTGAACGGCAACAGCTACGCCGTGCACCGCATAGGGCAGGAGAGCGAGCGGCGGGTGATCATCGATGCCGATGAGTTGATCGATCTGCTGGAACAGGAGTTCAACCTGCGCGTGCCGCCACGGGAGCTGTTGCGGCCCGCGCTTGTGGGGTTGCTTCAAGGATAAAAAGGCGGTTGGCCGCAGGCCTGTTCCAGATGTGCATGCAGTAAGTTGTATACAACTCTATGGACATTTGTCCTGAGTTTTGAATACAGTGTGCCCATAACAAAAAACAGGGAATCCCCGAACCATGAAAACGCCCCATGTTTCACTCCCACGGCCCGAGGACGAAAATCTCGGCGTCGGCGCGAATATGGCTTACGGCCTGCAACATGTGTTGACCATGTACGGTGGCATTGTCGCCGTACCGTTGATCATCGGCCAGGCGGCCGGGCTTTCGCCGGCGGACATCGGCCTGTTGATTGCTGCGTCATTGTTCGCAGGGGGCCTGGCCACGTTGCTGCAGACCCTCGGCCTGCCGTTTTTCGGCTGCCAGTTGCCTTTGGTGCAGGGCGTATCGTTTTCGGGTGTCGCGACCATGGTGGCGATTGTCGGCAGCGGGGGGGAAGGGGGCTTTCAAGCCATCCTCGGCGCGGTGATCGCAGCGTCGCTGATCGGTCTGCTGATCACCCCGGTGTTTTCACGCATCACCCGGTTCTTTCCGCCACTGGTCACTGGCATTGTGATCACCACCATCGGCCTGACCCTGATGCCGGTGGCGGCGCGTTGGGCGATGGGCGGCAACAGCCACGCCGCCGATTTTGGCAGCATGGCGAACATTGGCCTGGCCGCAGTGACCTTGGTCCTGGTGCTGCTGTTGAGCAAAATGGGCAGCGCGACCATCTCCCGGTTGTCGATTCTGTTGGCGATGGTCATGGGGACGGTCATCGCGGTGTTCCTCGGCATGGCGGACTTTTCATCGGTCAGCCAAGGCCCGATGTTCGGCTTCCCGACACCGTTCCATTTCGGCATGCCGACGTTCCATATCGCCGCGATCCTGTCGATGTGCATTGTGATCATGGTGACCCTGGTGGAAACCTCTGCCGACATCCTGGCGGTGGGCGAGATCATCGACACCAAAGTCGACTCCAGGCGCCTGGGTAATGGCTTGCGGGCGGACATGCTGTCGAGCATGATCGCGCCGATCTTCGGTTCCTTCACCCAGAGTGCCTTTGCCCAGAACGTCGGGCTGGTGGCCGTGACCGGAATCAAGAGCCGTTTCGTGGTGGCGACCGGTGGGGTGTTCCTGGTGGTGCTCGGCCTGTTGCCCTTCATGGGCAGGGTGATCGCCGCAGTGCCGACCTCGGTGCTGGGCGGTGCCGGTATCGTGCTGTTCGGCACGGTAGCTGCCAGCGGCATCCGAACGCTGTCGAAAGTCGATTACCGCAACAACGTCAACCTGATCATCGTCGCCACCTCCATCGGCTTCGGCATGATTCCTATTGCCGCGCCGAATTTCTACGACCATTTCCCGAGCTGGTTCGCGACCATCTTTCATTCGGGCATCAGTTCTTCGGCAATCATGGCGATCGTGCTGAACCTGGCGTTCAATCACTTCACCACGGGCAATTCCGACCAGCAGTCAGTCTTCGCCGCCGGTACCGAGCGGGTGCTGCGCTACCAGGACCTGGCGGCGCTACGCGAAGGCGACTATTTCAGTGACGGCAAGCTGCATGATTGTGATGGCAACGAGATTCCCGTGGTGGAACCTGTCCACGAGCCGGCGGAGCATGGGCCGATCCGGCTGAAAAGCAGCGAGCACGTCTGACAAATCCGGTTTAACCAGCAGACATGAAAAAGCCTGTGATCAATGATCACAGGCTTTTTTGTGCTGCCCGGGAGCCGCTTACCAGCGGCCGTAATGACCCCGGGGTGGGCCATAGTAGTAGCCCCGTGGTGGCCCGTAATACACCGGCGCCGGGCGATAGTAGATAGGCTGTTCTACGTACACCGGCTGCGGCTGGTAGTACACCGGCGGTGGTGGCTGCACATAGACCGGCTGCGGTTGGTAGTAGACCGGTTGTTGCTGCACATACACCGGCCGATCACGGTTGATGATGGCTGAGCCAACGATGGCCGAACCGACGATGGCACCAAAAACGGCGGGCCCCTCCCAACCACCACGACCGTGGGCGGATGCCTGGCCGGTGACCGCGAGTGCCCCCATGAGCAGGGCGATGATGGGAAGTCTACGATTCATGGCTGTTCCTCGTTTCGGCCCCGGCGCCTGTGGTCTGCAACAGACCCGATGAGGGTCGCGGGGATACTTGCTATGACAGCGATTTTCTCAGGATTTGCGACGCCGTTGGGTAAATATTGTGTAAGGTCTGTAGCGCTTTTCTTTACCGCGCCGCGTCATCCAGCGGCCTGAGATCGGGCCGGGCCTGGCGGTATCATCATCGAATAAACTTTTGGCGACGGTGCTTCCGTCTGTCCGAAAGTGAATGCAAGGAGACACGCATGCAGATCAATCCCAACAAAGACACCCAACTGTGCATGTCGCTCTCGGGACGTCCCGGAAACTTCGGCCTGCGCTTTCATAATCATTTGTATGAACAATTGGGGCTGAATTTCTACTACAAGGCGTTCAGCAGCCAGGACCTGCCTGGGGCGGTGGGCGGTATCCGCGCGCTGGGCATTCGCGGCTGCGGCGTGTCGATGCCGTTCAAGGAAGCCTGCATCGCCCTGGTGGACGAGTTGGATCCTTCCGCCGCCGCGATCCAGTCGATCAACACGATCGTCAACACCAACGGCCATCTGAAGGCCTACAACACGGACTACATCGCCATCGCCCAATTGCTGCAAAGCCATGCCGTGCCCCAGGATTCGACCTTTGCCCTGCGCGGCAGCGGTGGTATGGCCAAGGCTGTGGCCAGTGCCTTGCGCGATGGGGGCTACAGGAACGGGCTGATCGTTGCCCGCAATGAAGCCACCGGGCGAGCCCTGGCCGAGTCCCTGGGGTATGAATGGCAAGCGGAACTGGGCGCCCGGCGGCCGCAGATGCTGATCAACGTCACGCCGATCGGCATGACCGGTGGCCCGGAAGCCGATCAGTTGGCGTTTGAACCCGAGACCATCGCCGCGGCCGAGACCGTGTTCGATGTGGTGGCGATCCCGTCGGAAACGCCGCTGATCGTACGCGCCCGGGCCGAGGACAAACGGGTCATCACCGGGTTGGAAGTCATTGCGATCCAGGCCCTGGAGCAGTTCGTGCTGTACACCGGTGTGCGGCCCAATCTGGAGCAATTCGAAAAAGCCGTGGCCTTCGCCCGGTCAGCGTAGGCGCTGCTACTCCAGCCGCGCCAGGCGTTCTTCCAGTGCCGCGATCCGCGCTTCGAGCTCCTCGATGCGTTCCAGCGAGACACCGCCGCCGGCGCCACGCTCCACCGGGTGCTGGCGGGCGGCGAGAATCGCTTCGATGTCCGCCGGGTCGCCCATGGCGTGCACATAGCGGTCTTCGCGCTGGCCGGCCTGGCGTGGCACCAGCAACGCCAGGCCGCGGGCGATCAGACGTTCGAGCTGGTGCACCACTTGTTCGGCGTCTTCGAAGTCGTGCATCCGTCCGCTGCGGGTCAACAGCTCATTGACCGTTTGCGGGCCACGCAGGAACAGCAGGCCCATCAGGACCACTTGGGCCGGTACCAGCTCCAGGGCTTTGTCGACCCGATGCTCCCAGCGGTCGGCGCGGCTGCCCATCACCAGCTTGGTGAAACCGCGACCTTCCAGCGCCCGCAGGCTCTGGCCGACCTGGCCCGGGTTGAGGTTCATCACCGGTTCGCGGCTGGTTTTCTGGTTGCAGGCCAGTACCAGGGCGTTGAGGGTCAGCGGGTAGGTCTCGGGGTTGGTGGCCTGTTTCTCGACCAGCGCGCCGAGGATGCGGATTTCCGTGCTATTGAGCCGTGGTTCTTCAGCCTGCTGTTGTTCTTCGATGCTCATCGCGCGTTCCCTATGCTGTGGAAGCCGCCTAGCCTAATCCTTGCGCAATAAAAGACAAGCCGTGCAACAAGGCGTGGCTATAATCGCAGCCGTTTGATCCATTCTTTCCTGCCACCTGCATGAGATTGCCATGACTATTTCCCTGTACGCCGCTTCCGTCCCGGTTTTCAAGCAGATGCTCAACGCGTTGAGCGATGTTCTGAACAAGGCCGAAGCCCACGCCACCGCGAAGAACATCGACCCGAACGCTTTCCTGCAAGCCCGCCTGTACCCGGACATGTTCCCGCTGGTGCGCCAAGTGCAGATCGCGGTGGACTTCGCCAAGGGTGTGTCCGCCCGCCTGGCCGAGGTCGAGGTGCCGAAGTATGAGGACAGCGAGACCACTTTCGCCGAGCTGCAAGCCCTGATCGCCAAGGTCCTGGCCTTTATCGACGGCATCAGCCCTGCGCAGATCGATGGCAAGGAAAGCATCGAAATCGTTACCCGCCCGGGCACGCCGAAGGAGAAGCGCTTCAGCGGCCAGAATTATCTGCTGACCTACGGCCTGCCGCAGTTCTTCTTCCACGTCACCACCACTTATGCGTTGCTGCGCCACAATGGCGTGGAAGTGGGCAAGCGCGACTACATGGGCGCGTTCTAACCCCGCAGGCATGAAAAAGCCCGGGACGGTGTGGGCCGTTCCCGGGCTTTTTTGTGGCTGTCTGTTACATCCTCGGCGCCACTATCGCGAGCAAGCTCGCTCCCACAAGGAATGTGTGGCGTAGCGGCTATTGCATCAGCGCCGCTGCCCCTGTGGGAGCGAGCTTGCTCGCGATGACAAGCGCACAGCCACGGCAATTGTCACGCCGTACGCGCGAGCTTCTCTTCCTCACCCAGGCACGCCGCCGCCGTGAACAGGACGTCCGTCGACGAGTTCAACGCCGTCTCAGCCGAGTCCTGCAGGACACCGATGATGAAGCCCACCGCGACCACTTGCATGGCGATCTCACTGGGAATGCCGAACAGGCTGCACGCCAGGGGAATCAGCAACAGCGAACCGCCGGCGACCCCGGATGCGCCGCACGCGCAAATGGCGGCGACAACGCTCAGCAGCACGGCGGTTGGCACGTCCACCGCAATACCCAGGGTGTGCACGGCCGCCAGGGTCAGTACGGTGATGGTGATGGCGGCGCCGGCCATGTTGATGGTCGCGCCCAGGGGGATCGATACCGAGTAGGTGTCTTGGTGCAGGCCCAGGCGTTTGCTCAGTTCCAGGTTCACCGGAATATTCGCTGCCGAGCTGCGCGTGAAAAACGCTGTGATACCACTTTCGCGCAGGCAGGTGAACACCAGTGGGTAAGGGTTGCGACGCAGTTTCCAGAACACGATGAGCGGATTGATCACCAACGCCACGAACAGCATGCAACCGATCAACACCGTGAGCAGGTGCAAGTAGCCGAGCAGGGCGCCGAAGCCGGATGTGGCCAGGGTCGAGGCCACCAGCCCGAAGATCCCCAGCGGGGCGAAGCGGATGACCAGGCGCACGATCACGGTCACGCCGTTGGACAGGTCTTCGAGCACGGTACGCGTGGTCTGGCCCGCATGGCGAATGGCGATGCCCATGCCGATGGCCCAGGCCAGGATGCCGATGAAGTTACCGTCCATCAGCGCCCGGACCGGGTTATCCACCACGCTCAGCAGCAGGCTTTGCAGCACCTCGCTGATGCCACCGGGCGCCGTGACCGCGACGTCTTGGGTCGACAGCACCAGGCTGGACGGAAACAGGGTACTGGCAAACACGGCGACCACCGCTGCGGCGAAGGTGCCCAGCAGGTAGAGGAACAGGATGGGGCGGATATGGGTTTCCTGGCCGTGTTTGTGGTTGGCGATGGACGCCATGACCAGCACGAACACCAGTATCGGCGCCACGGCCTTGAGCGCGGACACGAAGACTTTGCCGATGAATGCGGTGGATTTCGCCAGGTCGGGCGCCAGCCATGCCAGGACAATACCGGCGATCAGGCCAATGATGATTTGCGCCACCAGGCTGGTGCGTTTGAGGCGTTGCAAAGGGGTAGCGGACGAAGCTGTCATAGCGGCATCTCTGATTTTATTGTGTTCAACGGTCGACGAATCAGGGCAACAAGCGGGCAGGCCACATGAGCGGACCGAGAGAAAGTACGGCATTTGCAGGCCGCGGACTTTATCACAGCCGATGAAAAATCTGACGGACCTGTGGCAGTCCGTCACCCTTATCCGGGCCATGCCAAGCGTTTGTATGAAGCGCGCATTCTGTTAGGCTTTGCCGCTCTCACTTTCTTTCCGCCAGCGGGCCCTCGGGCTAACGCTGGTGTCGTCGTTTGCTGGAGTTCTGCATGCTTTTACCCATTTTCCTGTTGTCGGCCGCCGGTTTTACCGTGCTGACCACGGAATTCGTCATCGTTGGCCTGTTACCGTCCATTGCCCGCGACCTGCACGTCACCATTCCCCAGGCGGGGCTGCTGGTGACATTGTTCGCGTTTACGGTGGCGGCGTTCGGGCCATTCCTGACGGCCTGGTTCGCTCGCTTCGAGCGGCGCAAGCTGTTTATCAGCGTGCTGGTGATGTTCGGCCTGGCCAACCTGCTGGCCACCTTCGCCCCCAACATCTGGGTGATGGCCATTGCCCGGTTGATCCCGGCCCTGGGCCTGCCGGTGTTCTGGGCGCTGGCCAGTGAAACGGCGGTGGACATTGTCGGGCCGCAGCTGGCCGGGCGGGCCATCGCCCGGATCGGTTTCGGCATCGTCTGCGCCACAGTGTTCGGCATTCCAGTGGGCACGTTGATTGCCGATGCGTTTGGCTGGCGCAGCGCGTTTGCGATCCTGGCGGTCATTGCCTTCGCCAAGGCCTTGTTGCTGTTTATCTATTTGCCGAAAACCAATTTGCACCAGCAGCAGGTGAGCTTTCGCTCCCAATTGAAGATCCTGCGCAGCCCACTGATGCAGGGGCACGTGCTGTTGTCGATCCTGGTGTTCAGCGGCATGTTCACCGCCTACACCTATCTGGCGGATATCCTCGAGCGCCTCGCCGGATTCGATGGCACCCTGGTGGGCTGGTGCCTGATGGGCTTTGGTGCAGTCGGGCTGTTGGGCAATTCCCTGGGCGGTCGTGCGGTGGACCGGCATCCGTTGATTGCGTCGATGGTGTTCTGCCTGTTCCTGATCGGCGGCATGGTGGCGTTGGTGCCGAGCATTCATTCGCCCCTCGCGCTGGCGGCGGCGATGGGCATCTGGGGCGTGACCCAGGCCGCGTTGTTCCTGGTCAGCCATGTGCGGCTGATGAAGGCGGCCCCGCAGGCCCCGGCGTTTGCCGCCTCGTTGAACATTGCCGGGGCCAACCTGGGGATTGGCCTGGGGGCGATGGTTGGTGGCCGAGTCATCGATAACCTGGGCCTGGGCAGTGTCGGCTTCGCGGCGGCCGGGTTCATCTTTGTATCGATTCTGCTGGCGTTGCTGCTGATGACCGTCAAGCCCCGCGCGGCTTGCATGGATGGCTAAGCGCTGAACAACTCGCGACGCGCACCTTCGGCAATCGCGACGATGCCGGGGTGGCTGACCTTGCGTTCCACGGAAATGGCGTAGAAGGATTCACTTACCGCATCGGTCTGGCCGATCACTTCTACGCCGTACTGGCGCTTGACCTCTTCGGCGATCACGCTCGGGCCGATGAAAATCCCGCTGCCGGATTGACCGAAGGCCTGCATCAGCGCGCTGTCGTCGAATTCACCGACGATGCGCGGCTGGATCTGTTGTTCGGCGAACCAGCGTTGCAAGCGGCTGCGCACCACGGTTTCCGGCCCGGGAATCAGCAGCGGAGCGTCATGCAGGCCATGGGGGAAATCCTGCCCGTAGCGTTCGGCCAGCGCGGCGGTGGCGAAAAAACTGATCCCGCATTCCCCCAGTTTCTGGCTGTAACCCTTGATGTCCAGGTGAGTCGGCATCGGACTGTCGGAAATCACCAGGTCCAGACGCTGGATCGCCAGGTCCGCCAGTAGCCGTTCGAGCTTGTCCTCGCGGCAGGTGATGCGCAGCGGCTCGCTCAACTCCATGGTCGGCGCCAGCAGTCGATAGACGATGGATTTGGGCACCACATCCGCCACCCCGACCCGGAACAGGGTTTGCTGTTCATTGGGCTGGGCTCGCAGCATCAGTTCCAACTCACCGCCCAACTGGAACATGTGTTCGGCGTAGGGGAGCGTCTGACGGCCGGCTTCGGTCAGTTCCAACTGCCGCCCGACACGACGAAACAGTTTGATGTTATAGGTCTGCTCGAACAGGGAAATCTGACCGCTGATGGTCTGTGGCGTCAGGTTCAACTGCTCGCACGCGCGCACGATGCTGCCGGTTTTCGCCACCACCCAGAAGTAATGCAGTTGTCGATAATTGAGCATGGGATCACATTGATTCGTAAAAACCGAAGTATAACCGCTGAAAATACGAATTTTCCTGAAGTATTCGCGTCTCTAGAATGCCTCGCCATGGGTGGGTCACTTTCGTGCTCCTTTCATTCTCCCAAGAGGCATTGATTCCATGACATACAAATCCCTGGGGCTGGCAGCCCTGTTGGTGATGTCCGTAACGACACTGGCGGGTTGTGAACAGGCTGAAAAAAGTGCCCAGCAACTGATGGGACAGGCAGCGGAAACCGCCAAGCAGGCCATCGACGACACCCACAAGGCCGCCGAACAGGCGATCAGCGAAGCCACCGGTGGCTTGATCAGCCCGAAGAAAGCGCCGGCGGACGAAGCTGACGAAACACAAACCCCTACCAAAACCATCTAACGCGTCACATCAGTCAGGACTGACCCATGGATTATCTTTTACAGCTCGCCGCCAGCCCCACCGCGTGGATTGCCCTGGCGACTCTGGTCGTGATGGAAATCGTGCTAGGCATCGATAACCTGATCTTCATTTCGATTCTGACCAACAAGCTGCCCGTACAGCATCGTGCCAAGGCACGGCGGATTGGTATCGGCATGGCGCTGATCCTGCGCCTGGGCTTGTTGAGCACCATTGCCTTCATTGTGCAGTTGACCGAACCGGTCATCGAAATCCTGGGCCAGGCGTTCTCCTGGAAAGACATGATCCTGATCGCCGGTGGCCTGTTCCTGCTGTGGAAAGCGACCACTGAAATCCACCACAGCATGGACCCGGCGCCAAATGATCCCAAGTCGCAGACGTCCGGCGTGACCCTGGGCTTTGCCGCGGCCATCGGTCAGATCCTGATGTTGGACCTGGTGTTCTCCATCGACAGCATCATCACCGCCGTGGGCATGACCGAGCATCTGCCGATCATGATCATCGCTGTCGTTGTATCGGTGCTGGTGATGCTGTTGGCGGCTGAGCCGCTCGCCAAGTTCATCAATGACAACCCGACCGTGGTCATGCTGGCCCTGGGCTTCCTGATCATGATCGGCATGACGCTGATCGCCGAAGGCTTCGGTGCCCATGTACCGAAAGGCTATATCTATGCGGCCATGGCGTTCTCGGCGGCGATCGAGGTGTTGAATATGTTGTCCCGTCGGGCCAAGGAAAAGGCACTGACCAACAACGCCTGATTCCAGGCAGGCAGAAGCCACCCGGGGCCAGGCCCGGGTGGCTTTTTTATTTGAGCGCTATGGGTTTGAACGTGAAAGGTCAGTGTGCGGCGGCGTGGCGCCGGGCAGGTCTGGCAGATTTTTCCGATGGCGCAGGTGGCGCATGATGATGGCGCCGAGCGATTCGAAGCACTCCCCACAGCATGGCCGTGGCTACGCTCAGCCAGCCGAATATCAGCATCAGGATTGTCGTCGTCAGGCTCATTTGTGCCTCCTTCTATCCCCGGTTCGGGATATCGTACCCAGTACAATGGACAGTCTAGTCGCTCAAGTGTTGCAGCTAATCGATCCATGGCGCTGGGGTTCGGATCGGTTCGTTCTATTGCCGCTGTAAAACGATGCTTATGGCTATACCCAGGGCTGTGCGCACCTTATGATCGTCGACCCAAGCCCGGCCCGGATGCCGGGTGCCTGAACAAGAGAGTCCTCATGTCGCCGGTCATTCCATCGTTTCGATCACTGGTACTGGCGGTGTCCTGCCTCGTCGCCCTGGCGGGTTGCGCGGGCAGCGTATCGCCGCAAATCCAGCGCCTGCCCGAGCGGGTGGAGCTCAATAGCGTGCCGTTCTACCGTGGCGAAATGTACCAGGGGGCTCCGCAGTCCCTGGCCGCCTTGCTGACGTTGCAAGGCACTGTCATCACCCCGGGGCTGCTGGAAAAACCATTGCACCTGCCCGGTGGCGAAGCCGGTTTGCAGCAGAATATGCCCACCCTGGCGCGGGAGTACGGGTTGCTGGTGTATCCCCTGGACGCCAAGCTGTCTGCGCTGTTGGAGCAGGTCGCGGCGGGCTATCCGGTGCTGGTGCGCTATATCGACGGTTCGGCGTTCTGGGCCGCGCCTCGGTATGGGATTCTCGCCGGCTACAATCGCCAGAAGCAGACGGTGTTGCTGCGTGCAGGCATGAACCGGCGGCAGTTGATGAGCTTCAGTGCCTTCGAATCGGCCTTCCAGAGCGCGGGCAGCTGGGCGGTGCTGCTCCAGCGACCCACGCAGCTTCCCGCCAATGTCGATGCGCAGCGTTGGCTGAAAGCGGCGGCTGATCTGGGTGGGGCAGGGCAGGAGCAAGCCGCAGCGCGGGCCACCAAGGCCCTGGGCGCTGCGCATTGATCGATTGCCCCGTTCGTCACTTGCCGGGCACAACCCGGCAGGCCTGAGGCTCCTATCGTCAGGGTTGGGCATTTTCCGACCGTGATTGGAGGAGGCACGCATGGCACAGTCGAAAACACCTACGGGGCCACATTCATCAGAGCATTCCAGCGCTGATGACCTGGGATTCGATCCGGACTCGCCGGACCTTGAAGATCCTCAGGTCGACCCGGTAGGGCCGGCCAAGGCGCCCCTGGACAAGGAGGATGAGCGCAAGCCCAAGCCCTATGATCCGCTGGGTGACTTGAAGCCATAAATAACCTGTGGGAGCAAAGCTTGCTCGCGATGGTGGCAGACCAGTCAGCGGCATTGTCGACTGGCTTATCCCTATCGCGAGCAGGCTTTGCTCCCACAGTTTTGTGCCGTTGGGTTATTTGGAGGCTTCCACCACGCCACTCTGGCGGCTCTTGAGATTCTTGGCGGCCTTGTATTGCAGGGCCACGGCGGGCACGGCGGCGCTTTTTCCGGTTTCCACCCAGCTACGAATCCGGCTGGCATCGGCGAAGTGCGTGTATTTGCCAAAGGCGTCGAGGATCACCAGCGCCATCGGGCGATTGCCCATTTTCGTCACCAGCACCAGGCAGTGACCGGCCTGGTTGGTGAAGCCGGTCTTGGTCAACTGGATATCCCAGTTGGCCTTGTGGACCAGGTGGTCGGTGTTGCGAAATCCCAGGCTGTACACAGGCTTGCGGAAGGTAACGGTTTTTTCCTTGGTCGTACTCAGTTCGCTCAGCAGTGGGTACTTGCGAGCGGCGATCAACAGCTTGGTCAGGTCCCGGGCGGTGGAGACGTTGTTGATCGACAGGCCTGTGGGTTCGACGTAATGGGTGCTGGTCATGCCCAGTGCCTTGGCCTTGGCGTTCATGGCGGCAATGAATGCCGCATAGCCGCCCGGATAGTGGTGGGCGAGGCTGGCGGCGGCGCGGTTTTCCGAAGACATCAGGGCGATCAGCAGTACGTCCCGGCGCGACAGTTCGCTGTTGAGCTTGACCCGGGAAAACACGCCCTTCATCTCTGGAGTGTTGGCAATAGTGATGGAAATGTATTCATCCAGGTTCTGTTTGGCGTCCAGCACAATCAGGCCGGTCATCAACTTGGTCACCGACGCGATGGGCACCACCACGTCCGGGTTGCTCGAATAGACGACTTTATCCGTCTGCAGGTCCAACAGCATCGCGCTGCCCGAGGCCACTTGCAGCTTGGCTGAATCCCGAGGGGCCGCGGTGGTTTCCTGTGCAACGGCATTGTGCGTGATGAAGGGGCCTGTGAAAGCGATGAACAGGCTGATGATCGAAAGACGGATTTTCACGCGAGTAGACTCGATGGAGTTGAAGGTGCCGTTGAGCAACGACTTTTAAAGAAAACGTCGCATTTTAGGAGTATGGGCGATAGCAGCGCTATATGCCTGTAACGCCAAGGCTTGTGAATAAATAAAGTTTAATGAAGGGCGATTCTGGCGAATCGAATCTGAAAATTTTGTAGTTTGCGCGACCGACATACCTGGCGGCTGAGTCCGGGCCCGGAAACGCCTGTGGGAGCGAGCTGGCTCGCGGTGGCAGTGTGTCAGTCAACTTGGATGTTGGCCGGTCCACCGCCATCGCGAGCAAGCTCGCTCCCACAGGTCTTTGTTGGCGCGTCGATCAGCTATGCAGGGTCTCGGCCGCGTACAACGTGTTTTCCAGCAGGCAGGCACGGGTCATCGGGCCTACGCCGCCGGGTACCGGGGTGATCCAGCCAGCACGGGGCAGGGCGGTCTCGTAGACCACGTCGCCCACCAGCTTGCCGTCTTCCTGGCGATTGATGCCCACGTCGATGACGATGGCGCCTTCCTTGATCCACTCGCCCTTCACCAGCCCGGGTTTGCCGGCGGCCACCACCACCAGGTCGGCACGGCCGACATGGCCGGCCAGGTCCTTGGTGAAGCGATGGGTCACGGTCACGGTGCAGCCGGCCAGCAGCAACTCCATGGCCATCGGACGGCCGACGATGTTGGACGCCCCCACCACCACGGCATCGAGGCCATACAGGTCCACGCCAGTGCTTTCCAGCAGGGTCATGATGCCTTTGGGGGTGCAGGGACGAAGCAGTGGGATGCGTTGGGCCAGGCGGCCGACATTATAAGGATGGAAACCGTCGACATCTTTGTCCGGGCGGATACGCTCCAGCAGTTTGGAGGCGTCGAGGTGTTCAGGCAGCGGCAACTGGAGCAGAACACCGTCGATGTTCGGGTCGTCGTTCAGGCGGTCGATCAGATCGGCCAACGCTTGCTGGGTGGTTTCGGAAGGCAGGTCGTAGGCCTGGGAAAGGAAGCCGACCTCTTCACAGTCTTTACGCTTGTGCGAGACATAAACCTGAGAGGCAGGATCGCTGCCGACCAGGATCACCGCAAGGCCGGGCGTGCGCAGACCTTGCTGGCGGCGCTCGGTGACTCGTTGGGCGATCTGCTGGCGCAGGCTGGCGGCGATCGATTTGCCGTCGATAAGTTGTGCAGTCATTGCGCGTGGTTAACCATCGAGAGGGGAAAAAAAGAGAACGCATTCTCGCATGCCGGGGCGTGAGGGCAAAGGCGCTTGGTCTGCAAATTCCCCTAACCCCTTTAATTAAATGAATTTTTTTTAAAAAAGAGTTGACGACCTATCAGGCCGTCTATAACATTCGTCGCACTTGTCGGGCACAGCCTAGCACTGGTTAAGAAGGTGGAGCGGAGTTGGTTGTTTCAACTCGGCAAAACTGAAAGCACTTAGTTTGTAATCGTCCAAGAATACAGATTAAAAAGGCGCCCGTAGCTCAGCTGGATAGAGCATCCGCCTTCTAAGCGGATGGTCGCAGGTTCGAGTCCTGCCGGGTGCGCCAATTAGGCAGCTTTGGCACAAGTAAGGCAACAAGGCAATATGGTGGGCGTAGCTCAGTTGGTAGAGCACGGGATTGTGACTCCCGTTGTCGTGGGTTCGATCCCCATCGTCCACCCCATATTCTAGAAAGGCGCCAGATCTAACAATCTGGCGCCTTTGCTTTAAAAGCTTGATACGCGGATGTGGTGGAATTGGTAGACACACTGGATTTAGGTTCCAGCGCCGCAAGGTGTGAGAGTTCGAGTCTCTCCGTCCGCACCACCTTATAAATCAAGGTTTTACCAGCCTTAGATACCCCTCCTGTAGCACCGCTGGATTCTCGCTGTAGCGAGATTGTGACAAGCCCATATCGAGAACACTGACGGCATTTCGTACCCTGGCCGGTGCAAGATGCGCGTACTTCTCGGTCATCTGGATTGTCGAATGTCCCAGCAAATCACGAATCTCAATGAGCGGCACTCCGGCGGACACCAGCCATGCTGCACACGTATGACGCAAGTCATGAATCGTGAAATCTGTTATTCCTGCCTTTATACAAGCGTTATCGAAACCCGTTGAAGGATCGGCAACTCTTGCTCCGTTTTTCCTCGTAAATACCCATGGCGTTGTCGGGCAATATTCCGCCCGAACAGCCATCCTTCCTTTAAGTGCAGCCAAAGCCCCTTCATTCAGCGGAATACTTCTCCGCTTGGCAGCTTTGGTGTGCTCCCCGTCCAGATAGATCAGCCGGTTGGCAAAATCGACCCGGCGCCATTCAAGCCCCAGCATTTCCTCTTTCCGGCACCCGGTGTTCACGGCCAGCCGGATAAAGTCCTCGAGCATGTCGCCGAAGCGCTGCTTTCTCACAATCCGACACAGGCCATCGACCTCTGCCCGGGTGATCCAGCGGACCCGGCCTTCTGGCTCTTTCAGCTTTCGGCCCTTGACCGGGTTCGGCAGTTTCCATTCCAGTTCAGTCACACACCAGTTGATGGCGGCGGACAATGCTGCCAGCTCGCGGTTGATGGTGGCCGACGACTTGCCGGCCTTGGTCCTGGCCGCTGAGTACTCCCGCACGTCCTTGCCCGAAAGCTCGTTCATCATCATCCCGGCGAAGTGCCGCTGCAGCGATTTGACCCTGAACTGAGTGGTCGCGAAGCTCTTCTGCGACGATGCTGCATTACCCAGGTACTCGACCATGACCTCTTCGAATGTCCTGGGCGGATCAACACCCAGCTCCTTTTGCCGCCAGGCCGCGCCGCGGTGCTCCTGCTCTAAGGCCTTGGCTGCTGCGTAGTCCTCGGTGCCAGCAGAGCGTCTAACGTACGTGCCATCTGCTGCGGTGAAACTGATCCACCAAGTTTTACCTCTTTTATAGGGCATACCTTCTCCTCGGGTACGCCGCCCGCGACCGGGAGGGTATCAGGGATACCAGCCTCGATCATCTGGACGAGCTTTTCGTAATGAACGCGCAGCGGGCCGAAGCCGCGAACGCATGGGATTTTCCCGGCCTTTGCCAGGGCGTAAGCCGTCGTGCGGCCGATGCTCAACATTTCGGCCGCCTGGGTTATGGAAATCAGGCGCATTGATGCTCCGCGCCGCGCTCGGCGGCAGACGTTTAATGGATGGTCACGCTGTCCTGCCCCACGGCAACCTGGCGTGCCTGTTGCTCGGTGCGGAAGGACATGTGCTGCTTGATTCCGCCGCAGTCGGCGATGACCCACCAGAACCCGCAAAAGCGGTGTGGGCCTTTGATGATCTTGGTGATGGTCACGATTCGCTCCGTGCCGCTCCTGGCGGCTGAATGATTTACGCGGGCCGCGCTTTCTGGATGATGTAAATGACGATGCAGCCGGTGGTAGCGATCCAGACCAGCGAGCCGAAGCCGGCGATGATCAGCGCTGCGTCCGTGCCGAGCTCGAGCATTCCCGGGACGGCGTAGGCGAACCAGAGGAGACTGACCAGCAGGTACAGCAGCGCGCCGATCAGGACTTCGAACAGTTTTTTTGCAGACATGGGTGTGCTCCATGCCGCGCGTGGCGGCAGAAGGTGATTTTGGGTTAGGCCAGGTCCGCCAGCGAGAAGACGATGCCCCGGCAGTACTTGTCGCCGTCTTCCAGCACTTCGAACGTGGCGTGAGGGATATCGGTTTGGTATGTCCAGGAGTAGCCATCCTCTTTGCACCACAGCGCCTCGATGGCCTTCGCCTTGGCCTTGCGCTGGAAGTACTGCTGCAGCTCGTCGTCATCGTCGATGCTGTCCCGGTCGGGCAGTACGCCTTGGGCATCCACCAGCGCTGTGCCGCCGTCGTAGCAGCCGATCTCTTCATAGGCTGCGCCTTCGAACTCCATCAGGTCGTCGCTGGCGCCGTAGACGATGACCAGGCCCGATTCCTTGGCGATCTGGATCAGGTCCTTGTGGATGCGGCAGGGGTAGGCGATTCCGCTTAAGCGGTCCGCGAGGTCTTGTTTATTCATGGCATAGCTCCGCCCGCCGTTCACCGGCAGGCTGTAGGGGGATGGGGGTTAGGGGTTCTTGCGTTCTGGCGGGGAGGGCGGGAAGCCGAAGTAATGCCGCCGCTTGCCGGTGTAGCCGCATTCGCTGCATCCCGCTGAAGGTCCGCAGCTACAGCCACCTTCACAACCGCAACTGCAACCAGAGCAATCGAGAGTGCACCAGCTGTCTTGCTCGACCTCTCCTTCCTGGTTGATCGAATAGTTGACGCGGCGATCCAGGCGGAAGCCGGTAATTTTCTCGGCCTCCTCATAGGTGGCCGGAACCCAGCGGCAACCGAACCGTGCCGCCGGGTCATCTACGAATCGAGTCACCTTCCTCATGGCTTGGGCCCCCGATACACCAGCCAGGCCATGTAGAGCAGGGGGAGCATCATGGTTTCACCGTTTCGTCGGGATCGAATCCGAACCGCCGGCACAGCGCATGCGCGACACCGGATCCGCAGCAGAAAGCGTCCTTCATCGCCACCCAGCGCAGCGTGCCGCGCCTGCTTGTGCCAGTCACCATTCGAACGGCCGTACGTAGAAGTTCGTGCTCGCTGAACTCGCAGCCCGAGAGGGTGATCATGCGGCTTTCGGCCTGCTGCGCGGTCAGCTCATCAATACGCTGATCCGCTGCGTTCAGGCGCTGCTGCAGGGCGTCACGTTCGCGCACCGCCAGGGCATGCTTGCCGCGCCAGTGCTGGACGGCTTCCAGTTCCTCTGCTGCTGTGACTGGTGGTTGCCCGGTCATGCGCCGCTCGATCATCTGCCAGTACGACTCGTACTCAGGCCAGTCACTTTCGATGACCAGGCATTCGCGTCGCGGGAGGTGGGACAGCAGCGAGAACATCGGTTCTACCAAGCTACTGCGGTAAGACACGGGCACTTTTTTCAGGTCGCTGCGCTTGATGACGATGTAGCGGTCTTCGCGTTTGAACTCGCTCATACAGCCTCCTTCGATACCAGGTCATGGGCATTCACAACCCGCATGCCGAGGTGCTCCGCAATCATCACTTCGAGGCGGGCGCCCTGTGACAAGTCCCAGCCAGGCAGCAACGCGATCATCCCGCACAGACCCAGACGGGTCAGGTCGTAGGCCATGTAGTCCGCCCAGTCCGCACCGTCTACGACGCCATGCTCTGCTGGGTTCTCCACGACGTAACCCCGGGCGCGCAGCTCGGCGGCCATCTTGTTGAAGGCGGGGAAGTTGAAGTCTTCGAAGCCGGTCATTGGACCAGCCAGGTACAGGTGGTTGGCGCGTGTGTTCGCCAGCGTGACGCTGCCCTTGGCAAGCAGCGTGCCGCGCTCCAGGCCCATGGCGTAGGCCTTGTCCTGAAAAACAATCAGGTCGTCGGAAAATCTTTCAATTTTGCCGACGTACTGCTGATGCAGGTTCTCGATCGCGTGACGGTCGTCCGGATGATTGCGGTTTTCTGTGGGCATGGGAATGCCTCCTCGATACAATTTCCTCTCCAGTTGGGGAGAAGAATATGGATAGGAATGAGCACTTAGGCTGGCTGTTGAACGATTTGATTTACGATTTAGTATCGCCGTCGAAAGTACTACGCGATTACTTGACGAAGTCTAATGTCAGCCCAGACAGTGATTTATTTCTAGCGATAGCTCGAATGACAAAAAGCTCAGCCATTCTTGCGCTTACTAAGCTGCACGATGTTCTGAAAGACTACGGAAGTGAGATCCGAGCTTATCCCGATGACATAAAGCAACAGGTGAAGATGTTTCGTAAGTTCGCGAATGAGAAACAACTTGTGCGGTTGCGAAACAAATTCATCGCTCACAATTTCGACGACTTTGAATCCTCTTCATACGCCGAGGGGGAGAAACTCATGGACGCCTTGTTCGGCCGGACTCTGGCTCAACACCTGGTCTTCTTTGAGTGGATTCATCCGGAGCATCCCGAGCCCACATTCGAAAAGTATCATTTGTCCTACCTCGTGACGAGGATGCGAGATCATGCAAAGACGATGGTGAAAATGAGCCCCCGGATACCTCCTACCGGCTAAGCCTATGCCGGGGCATGCCCGGGCGGTGGAGTGGGGGAGTTCAGTCGCCACAAAAACAATCGATGTCTTCGGCGAGATAGTCGAAATCGAAGTCGGTTTGCCGGGAGCGCTGCTCAGCCGACCAGCCCATGGTCTTGTAATCGGCCCGGTCCTGCCGGAAGACCTGGCCGAACCTCTCTTCGGTGCCTGACCACCAAAGAACCCGCGATGGGTCTTCCATGATCGTCTTGATCAGCTTTCCTTCGTTCTTCTTCCAACATAGGTCGCAGTTGCCAAAATCAGAATCCATGCCTAGATCAAATGGCTGAGCCGCCCAGAACGCGGCGACATCCTCTTTGGTGATGCCGGCGGTGTAGGAGGGACAGACGTTGTCCCAGCGCGTCCCGCCGCGGTCGTTGGCCGCCATCATTCGGTGGTAACGCTTCGGTTCGTCGTACCGGATTCCGACGACGCAGTCCCACTCTGTGTAGCCCAGGGCTCGCATGTGCTTCTCGCCGATCTTCACCTTCAGGTAAGCGGTGCACATATTGTTCGAGAAGTTCGGCAGCACCGGTGGCAGGTTCTTCTCTGCCTTCCGGTATGCGGCGTAATACTCGAGCATCATCGTGAAGGGCTCGCCGTTGCGACTGGCCGTTTCGAAGCCCACCAGCTTGTACCAGGGCGCATCGTCCGGCTGACCGTAAACGCGGCACCACTCCATCCACACGATGTTCACGCTCCACCGCTTGGCGATTTGGTCGATAAAGACCAGCGTCTCCTCGCGCTCTTTGCCGGTGTTCTGGAAAAACAGGTGCACATCCGGCGGCAATGTTCCGCCGTGGGCTTCAAGGATCTTGTGGACCATGTGCCCGCTGGTGCGACCACCGCTGATGCCGATCTGGGCCGGGCCGGTGATCAGGTAGGGATTCATAATTGCTCCAGACAGCCGATTGCCTCGCCGGCTGGCGTGATCCGAGTTTGTGGGTTTATTTCTTCGGGTAGGTCTTGGTCAGGCTGCCGTTCACCGTGTTGCCGCGCTTCAGCACGACGCGGGCGAGGGCTGCCCGATCCTTCTCGCTGTGGCTGGCCTGGCTCAGCAGGCCGAAGTAACTGTTTGCGGTTTCGCGCAGATCCTCGGCTGGCGCCTGGGTTGTTCGCTTCAGGGCCTGGGCCAGTGATCGCTTGCGGGTGGTCCGCCGCCAGGGCTTGATTACGTGCCCGACGAAGTCGACGCCCCGGTCAACTGGCTGGAGAATCGTTTTCGTTGGGTTCAGCCTGGCGCCCAGGCTGGGCAGGAACGCCTGTACTTGGGCCAACCAAGCATTGAGCTGTTGCGGCGACTCATGCAGGAACACGAAGTCATCGACGTAGCGGACATAGTGCTTGGCGCCGAGCTGGTGCTTGGCGAACTGGTCCAGGGCGTTGAGGTACACGTTGGCGAAGAACTGCGACGACAGGTTTCCGATAGGCAGGCCCAGGCGGGCAGGCTGAGCGGTCAGGCGCTTGTGTTGCGGCACCCGGTTGAACAGATGGGCCGGGCTGCGCACCTCGTAATCCTCGCGAGGGTCATGCATCAGGATCTGCTCAGCGAGGGACAGCCACCAGGGTTCGGTGATCTTGGCGGCCAACTGCCGACGTAGTACCTCTTTGTCGATGGCGACAAAGAAGTTCGCCAGGTCGCATTTCAGGTAGAAGATCGGCTTCGACCAGTTCTCGCTGGCGCTGCGGATCTTCGACTCAAGGCGCTTTGCGGCGTACAACGTGCCGCGCCCCGGGATGCACGCGCAACTGTCCGCTATGAAGCTGGCGTAGAAGCGCGGTGCCACATGGTTGTACAGCAGGTGGTGCACGACGCGGTCCCGAAAGGCTGCTGCCCAGACTTCCCGGGCCTTCGGTCGGGTGACCACAAAGCAGATGGAGCGGCCTGGCCGGTAGGTGCCGGCGATCAGGTCGTTGTGCAGCTCGATCAGGTTGCGCTCCAGATCCATTTCGAAAGCCAGCGCGCTGTCGCTGTTGCGCTTGGAGCGTCGGCAGTCGTAATAGGCCTGGACAAGATCGCTGAACGGGTAGGGACCAACGTTCGAATCTGCGGACGGGGCGGACGCGGAGCTCGTTGTTCTTGTCGTTGTTGTTCTGATTGCCATCATCGAAGTTCATGTTGAATGCGTTGTTGGCGGAGCGCTGCGACCTATCGTGCTATCTACGTCCCCAAGCCGAAGGCAGAGCCGATCAGCGAGGAAACTGCGCAAGACCTACACGGACGCTTTAGACCGGCGGTATCTCTTGTGCGCATGGCGGTGACCCGAAGGCCAGCGGCACGACCAGATTCAATTCGCACAGACCTGGAAGCCGTAACTCTCAGGTGGCGGGCGCGGTTGGGGTGGAGCGTTTCCAGGCGTTGGCCTGTTTGCCAATTGAGGTGGTCACCTCAATTGCCTTGGCATGCTGCGGGACGCTGATGAATCGGTTTTCCTTGAAAAGCCGCATCAGGAACTCGATGACCTGGACCTTCTCGACCAGCGAGGTCAGGTGTGGATGTTTGTCCCGGGTCGAGTTAGCCCGGGCAATCAACATCAGCACGTCGATGCACTCATCAATCACCCGCTTGCCAAGCGACTGCTTCAGGTCGCGGGGAATGTTTCGGGTAAGGTTCGTAGCCATCTGGAGTAGACCCATCGAAACCTTGTAGATTTGCAACTCCGTGTGCATCGCCATCGGCGCGCCCTCCTTGGGCCACCGGCCGCAAGCGGCCGGATTAAATAAGCAAATTAATCAATCAATTGACTGCGGACGGGGCGGACGCGGAGCTCGTTGCCCTTGACGCCGTTGAGCTGAAAGCCACCATCGAAGTACATGAAGAAGGCGTTGTTGGCGGAGCGCTGCGAACTCGACCAGTACCAGGTGTCTCTGAAGGCCTCAGGGCCACCTTCCTGGAAGGCTTCGACGCTGGTCTGGGTCGGCGATTCGGCGCTGTACAGCAGGCCCACAGGCTCGCTGTTTGGGTTGTCACCGTTGCGACCGTAAGCCCAGTTCTCTTCGGTGGTCGGTTTGAAGTTGCGGTACTGCAGTTCCTGCACGTCGCGGGCCGGGATGGCCCAGTCGGCGAAGCCGTCGATGTCCAGGGCCAGGACCTTCTGAGCCAGTTCGCTGCCGGCCGCTGCCATGGCCTCAGTGTTGGCCCGGCTGTCGGTGAAGCTGTCGGCGCCGTCGATTTTCTCGCCGTATTTGCCCCAGGCACCGACCAGCTCATGCTCGGCGCCGGCGGTGATGTTCAGGTAGCGCTTGCCCGTGGCAGGGTCACGAGTGATGCCGGAGAAGAAGCCGCCGCCGAAGGGCTGGCCGATTGCCGGAATGGTCAGTGCTGGTACTGCTTGAGCTACTGCGGACATGGTCTTTCCTCTTTTCGAAGGCAACAAAAAAGGCGCTGCTGCGCCCGGTGCCGGATCAAGAACGAATGGATGAAGGATTAAATAAAGAATCTGCGGACGGGGCGGACGCGGAGCTCGTCGTACTTGGCGTTGCCGCCCTGACAGCCAGCATCGAAGTACATGCCGAATGCGAAGTCGGCGGAGCGCTGCGAACTCGACCAGTAGACGCCCTCGCTGATCAAGTCATGGACCCAGGCCTGATAGAGCTGGGCCGCCGCTGGAAGGTCGAAGTCGGAGTGCCCGTCAGCGGTGTATGCCCGGCACGCTTCGGCGGCTGGATGACCTCCTGCCGCGATCAGTGCGTCGGTGTTGGCCTTGCCGTCCCATTTACTGGTGGCGTCCGACTCTTCGCGGTATCGACCCCATGCGTGCTCCCCGATATCGCTTGCAGCGAAGATCAGGTAGTGCTCTGGAACATCGCCGCGAGCGGCAACGTGACCGCCGTTGATGCCGCCCAGGCCGGGCCAGTACTCGCCCAGAGCCGGAATGGCTGTCGGCGCGACAGGCTCAACGTTTGCTGCTGGCGGAAACATCACTGCGAACGTGCTGGCGAATGCCAGTTTGGCAAGGGATGACGCCGGCATCTTGATCGTGGCGTCGCCGTGCTTCAGGGTAATCATTTCGGGCTTCATGGGTTTTCCTCAGGATGGCGCCGCCCTCCGTGACCGGTGGTGGCAATTTGGTTTTGGTTGGAGTATTACAGGACGGGTGAAGCGAAAAATAAGAAGGGGCAAGTAAATGGCATGGACAGGACTGCGAATTATCAATCCCGTCAACTGTTCGTTTGAGGACACTAAAGCTACCGGTGATTGGGACACCGCTATCGCCGTGGAAGGTGGTACAGGCACGAGGTTCTCGAACACCTCAGTGGATATTGCAAGAGCTCCATTGGCTGAACACAAAAACATTGGACGAAACAGTCGATGCCCTTGTGGCTCAGGTAAAAAATTCAAGAAGTGTCACGGAGGGGTAAATATGTCACCTGCAATAATCAGCAAGAATGGCGCTTCAAATTTCACCGACACAAAGATTGTTACGGATGGCGTAGCTCTTCAACTCGAAAACGACAAGAGCACCTTCAACCGTACAACGATTTTCGCGGGAAGCAATATCGATTACTCCGAGCTGGCTGCAAGCCTTAATTTGCCACATGACGTCCCACTTGACTTGTTGCGCGAGGCTGTTGGTCAGATAAAAGATTCCAAGAATCCAGGACTTATCGAGCAGTCGGAACTTAAAACCTGGCTGCATGAAAACGGATTCAATATGGCTTGCTGGGCTCAGGTCGCCCTTTCGCTGGTTACCTTTGCGTTTTCTGGTTGAGACATAGATCCAGCGTGGGCTGCGGAAAAGTTAGTTTGTTGACGCACTTTATCTTGCGTCAACAAACTTGATCGCGTTTTCCCTGCAGATCAATTGCACTCGCTTGATGTGCATCTTAAGCACGCTGGCGACCTCGCTTACTGTCTTGCCTTCCTCGACCAGCCCCCGAACCTTGGGAGCTATCTTGTCGCGCTGAGCGCGCAGCTTGTTGTGGTGGCCGGTGGTGCCGATGAAGGGCGCCTCTGCGCTGGCACCTGGCTCGATCTGTTCGACAGTCTTACCGCTGCCAAAAAACTGCTCCAGTTTCTG
Source organism: Pseudomonas sp. NFACC13-1 (assembly GCF_900104425.1). Taxonomy (NCBI): domain Bacteria; kingdom Pseudomonadati; phylum Pseudomonadota; class Gammaproteobacteria; order Pseudomonadales; family Pseudomonadaceae; genus Pseudomonas; species Pseudomonas sp. NFACC13-1. The sequence goes on from NZ_FMXV01000018.1 coordinate 43,483, forward strand.
GTTCAGGTCCTGGATGATTGCGTCCCGAGGGTTGGGCATTGGCTCGCCTATCATTGCTCGACACCCTGCAGCGTGACCTTTACGCCGTCGGCCCGTGCTTCGAGTACCTGGGCGAAGTTGATGGCTGCCTTCCAGGTCCAGCGGAAGCCCTTGGTCAAGCCAGTGGAGCGCTCAACGATGTGATAGGCGTTGCCCTTGGTGACGACCTGGTAGCGAATCTTGCTGACTGGCACGGGCCGGCCGATCATCGCGTAGAACTCGGCGGCGGCTGCCGTGGCCCGGATTTGAAGTGCGATGTTGCCTTCGACGCGGGCTTGCATTGCTGGGTGCATGGCTTATCCCTCGGTGTTGGGTTGCGTTCATTCGTCAGCATTCTGGCCGCCGGCTGTTTGCCGTTGGGCGCCGGCGAGAGTGCTGACGAAAAAAGGCAGGTCGAAAAAAAGCCCGATCGAGACCGGGCTTTCGTTGGCTTCACACAGACCTCCCTATGTGAGCGCCGAGTGCCTTCGTTGGAAGGGCTAGGTCTGAGCTATTTCATGATGGTCATCCTCCTGGCGGGTTGATGTGGGATGCAGGCGGCCGGCACTGCCCGGCACGTATCAGGCCTGGTCGCTCGTACCTGAACGACCCCGCGAATCGCCTACTACTCATTGCTTTCATCCCACTGCACCCTGTTGCCAAGGTGCAGAAGTGATGCTGTCCGCCGTGACCCGCTACTGGAGTCGGTCATTGGCTTGAATCAAATGTGCCCGGCCTCGCTGCTGGCGACAGGCCGGGGTATCGCATCAACAATGTCTGTCGCGCTACACCGCCGACGGCTTCACGCTGCGCTTGTTCGGCCTTGAGCTTCCCTGTTCACGGCGCCTATATCGGCTTCGGCTCCGTGGTCGTGGGGTTCGGTTTCGCTACACGACTGCCAACTGCAGCTCGGCGGCCTACTGGGTAGGGCAGTTCGTCGTGGGTTGCCGGTCCGCGTTCCGGCTGGTCTCACTTGTGCATCGGCTGTTTCCTCCTATTGGTGTTTGTTCTCCACCACGCGCATCGCCCGATTCATATCTCTGGCCAGGTCACACATTTCGTGTCCGGTGTTCTTCCTGGCTGGCTTGCGTGGTTTCGCGTACTCACATGTGGGAGCACGGCAGCTATCCAGAGGCTGCATGGACGACGGTTTAGCTTTCTCACCACCGGGGTTGCCGGTACGTCGTTGGGTCACGTCAGGTTGTGTAAAGAGCGGCGGGTCTGTTGAGGCCCTGGCGAGTCGCTGTGGCGTCTCGATGGATGTAGTTAACCATCGGTATATTTGTACGTCAATACCGATGGTTAATTTATTTTTAGTGGGCGTGCGATATGCTTCACTTAATACTGGATGTTTGTACAGTTATTAGGAGGTGATCATGAGCGAACAAGAACAACAGGCGCCCCACGGGCGGTATGAAATGTCCGGGATAGAGAGGCTAGGGCTAAGGGTCTCGAACATGATCAATCACCCGGTCGCGCAGATTCAGCGCTGGGTGACAATCCACCGCCTGGATAACGACGGGGAGAGGGAATGGAAGGAAGTGACGGGGCTGCTATCCGAAACGGACGGCATAGACATGACGTTCAACGACGATGGGTCGGTGACTCTGCGGTGGGAGGCGAGTGCCGAGGAGGATCGGCTGGTAGAGGTCATGGAAAGGGTAGAGGAGGCGGCACCTTTCTGATGGACAAAGAAAAGCCCGGCCTGTGGCCGGGCTTCGGATTGACAGCTGCCTCAGCTTCCTGTGAACAGCTTCGTCAGCCCGAAGGTGATGGCACAAGCTAGACCTGTCATAGCGATAGCTGTGCCGACGCACCATTTCAGCATGCTTAGCTCAGTATTCGCCAAGTCCGCTTTTGTCGCAGTATGTTTATCTATGGAATCAACCTTCACCAAGATCAGGTTGAGCTTTTCCTTGATCTCGGGAAGCGTGGCCTCTAGTGCCGCTACACGAGCTTCCAATTCATTGCCTCCTGGTGGGTTTCCTCCAGTATGTCCCCCTCCGGATCCGTTGTCACGATCGCCCCGCTCAGCTTTCAGCTTTTCAAGCTCCCGCATCATCAGCCTGAGATCAATATTGCTCATTCCGTTTTCCCAACGAGAGGTCTGATCGATGCCATAGCATCATCCCCGACGAACTGCTCCATTTTTTCAATTATCTGGTCAATAACTGCGAGAGATTCCTGTGCCGCCGCCTTCACATCCGGTGATGTCGAAGAGTCTTCTTGGATTGCCTTTGCAAGCGTAAGTGTTGCACGAGCCTGGTACATGGAAATTACCAGTATCTCTCCCATCTTTGTGCCTAGGATCTCTCCAAGAGATTTGCCGCTATGTTTATCATCGTCCACTGGTAAAAAGCTCCTATGACCCAGATTTTTTGATCAGTCACTGCATGGAGTAACTAGACAAGACATGCATTCCACACCAGAAGCACCCGTGCTTGAATGTAGGTATCTTCTGCGCGGATCGTCCTTGGCGGATGGAGGGCGTTATCTGAGATCATGCTGAGCTGGTCATCGCCCAGCCACTGGAGCCGCTTGATGTACAGATGGCCGTCCCAGGAAAACATGTAGATTCCATCACCAACGAACTCGCGGATGCTGATGTCCACGAGCAGGGGGTCCCGGTGCTTGATGGTCGGCGCCATCGACTGGCCCCAGCCTGTCACCATCTTGAGGTGGAAGTGCTCTTTGAACTCGACGCCCATCTCACGCAGATGCTGGGGGCTGACTCGGATGTCCTGGAGCATTTCAGGATAGTCGTGTGGGATCTGCCCGCCGCCCATGGCGGCGCGGATGTCGTAGTGCGCAATCCACACCTCATCCCCGACAGCGCCGGGGCGGTAGTAGTCCAGCTCGATCGCTCCATCTCCATCCTCAGCCTGTGCCACCGCTAGCAATCGCCTGCGGGCATCCTCGGAAAGGTTTTTCCCGCTTCGACTCAGCATTTCTCGGACGACATCGGCCGCTGTGCCGCCGGTTGAGTAGCTGCCGCCGTTCTCCCGCACAACCGGCGCGCTTGTCAGGCTGCGAATCTCTTCAGCCAAGCGCGGGCTGAAAGCCTCAACCGGTTCCTGAATCAGCCGGGCTAAAACCGCTGCGAACTGAGCATTCAAGGGGTTGATCCCCTTGAAGTAGAGGTTCACCGCAGCGGGTGTCATACCGGCCGCATCGGCGATCTTTTTCTGACTCAGCTTCAGCTCGTTCTTCTTTGAGAGGAACAGTGCGTGCGCGGCTTCGCACTCGGCCAGGCGGTCAGGAGGTAGGATTCGTTTTTTCGTCATCGCGCGAATGTATACCAACGGTTAAAAATAAGAAGAAACCATCGGTATTGATTAAAAATTAACAGATGGTTAATATCAGCCTCAACTAAAACCGAGGCTTGATCATGAACGAGACCCCCCTCGACAAGTTTGTTGCTGAAAAAGGGCAGTCCGAAGCCGCAAGGCTTCTTCGTGTCACTGCCCCGGCTATTCACAAAGCGCTCATCGCGAAACGGGACATTCGGGTTTTGGAGCTTCCAGACGGGAGCTTCCGGGCGAGTGAGCTGCGGCCGTTTCCATCTCAAAAGTCGGCTGCCTAACGCGCTGAACACATCATCGCTCACGCTTCGCTGGGCTTCTACGGAAACAAAATCGAGGTTTTACGAATGGAAAATTTCTTGAGGGCTTGCCACACCACCGTCAAGGAAAGTGGGGCGGAGGAGCTGGCTGGAAAAATGTGCCTGGCGCACGTGAGCCTGCTGCAGCGCTCCAACCCCGACAACGCCGCCCACCACCTGACCGTTGAACACCTGTTTGGCATCTTGCTGCACACCCGTGACATGCGCCCGCTGGTAACGCTTGCTAATCAGTTCGGTTATGACCTGGTTGCCCGCGAGAAGCCGGCCGCAAAACCGCTGATGGTTGCTTTGGGGCACCTCTCTGCGGAGTGCGGCGATGTCGGCCGGCTGATCTTCGACGCTGCGGCGGACAACCACATCAGCCAGCACGAAAAAGCCCAGGGTGAGAAAGCAATTCAAGAGGCCATCGACGCGCTTCACATCCTGCGCGAATCGCTGAAGGCCGCCTGAATCGCAGGCATAAAAAAGCCGCCTGGCAGGGCGGCTCTTTCGACAATTTGTAAAACACAGTGGGGCCATTATGAACAAGACCATCGCTCCGTGCAATACAGCTGAAAAACTCCAAGGAATCTCGTCGTGAGCGTTCAAGCTATGTCCTGGGCGCTGTCGCTGCCCGTTCAAACCCTTAAGGACTCCAGCGCCCGCCACGTGCTGTTGTGCCTTGCCAACTATGCCGGCTCCAATGGTGCCGGGGCCTTCCCATCGGCTTCGACCCTTGCCCAGGACACTGGCCTGTCCGAGCGCACCGTGCGTTACAAGCTGGACGCCCTGGAAGAGTCGGGCCTGATCAAGAAAGGAAACCAGGCGATTGCCGCCGTGCACATCGATCGCCACGACCGGCGCCCGGTGGTGTATGACCTCCAGCTGATACGGGGTGCAAATCCTGCACCCCGTAATGAGCGGGGTGCAGATGACGCAACGGGGTGCAACTCACAACAGAACGGGGTGCAGCCTGAGACAGAACGGGGTGCAGAATCTGCACCCAATACGTCAATTAACCATCAAGTAACCGAACAGCAGCTGCAGCGCGAGTTTTCCGATCACCTCGCTGAGCAGGATCGCCAAACGCTCGACGCTCTCGATCAACCAACTGATTCCCGGCAACGCTTCTCGATGTTTGCCAAGTGGACCTACGACCCAGACCAACTCGAAAGCCAGCTCCACCTGATGGGCCTGAAGTTCGACACAGTCACCGACGAGATAGTCGGCTCGTTCAAAGGTTTTTTCATCGCAAAAAGCGAAACCCGCGACTCGGCTGGTGGCTGGTGCTATCGCCTGGCCAAGTGGATCAAGCGTGACCGCGCGGTAAAGTCTGGCGAAGTGGTCGACGACATGGACGGTTCCGGTGACTGGACAGCCAAGGGGGTTCGCCTGTGAAAACCGCAACTCATGTCCGCGACCTGATCGCAACCCGTCGAACTGACCCGACTTACCAGCCTCCGGCGGATCCAGTCGTTGTTGAAGTCAACCCCGCAACGAAGGTCGTGATCGACAACCTTTTCCTACGGCTGCGTGGCGCGTGCGGCGCCTGGCGTCAATCCTGGCCAACCGAGGCGGTGATGAACGCCGCGAAGCTGGAGTGGCTGGGCGAGTTCATGCGTTCGGGCATCACCCGAATGGAGCAGATCGACCACGGCATGCGGGTACTGAGCGCGAGCAAGGTTGCATTTGTGCCGGCGCCTGGGGTCTTCGTCAGCTGGTGTTTCGCACCCGAAGGCCTGGGCCTGCCCAGTGTGGAGAAAGCCTACGCCCAGGGCCTGCGCAATTGCCACCCGGCCATGCGCGCCTCGGCGAAGTGGATGCACCCGGCCATTTATCACGCCACGGCCGCCGCAGGCTTCCACAGCCTGCCGCTGCTGTCCCGTGAACTGGGTCTTGCCAGCTTCGAGCGGCACTACCTGGCCCAGTGCCGGAAGCTTTGGCAGGGCGAACCGTTGGGGCCGATCCCCGCCGCCGAGTTGGCAGCACCCCAAGCAAAGCGAACCCCTGAAATTGGCAACGACGCCCTGGCCAAACTGCGCGCAATCCGCGCCGGAGCATCTCAATGAGCGCATTAGATACCCAAGTGGCCGGTGGTCATTATAAGTCACTGAAGATCCAGCCGATCGAATACATCCATGCCAACGGAATTCCGTTTGCTGAAGGCAGCGTGATCAAGTACGTGACGCGGTGGCGTGACAAGGGCGGCCTTGCTGATCTGGAGAAAGTGAAGCACTTCCTAGAGCTGCTGATCGAGCTGGAGCAGCGCGTGAGGGGCCTGTAATGAAGGTGACCTCGAAGAAACTCCGGGCCTCGGCCAACGGCCAGGACTGCGCCGTGCGTATGCCCGGCGTCTGCAACCACAATCCGGAAACCACCGTCCTGGCGCATTTGCCATGCGGGCAGAAGGGCATGGGCATGAAGGGCTTCGACACAGTCGCAGTCTACGCCTGCAGCGCTTGCCATGATGTCATCGACGGCCGGGCCGCTGGCGACGTTGAATGGGCGGACATGCCGCGCGCCATTGCCGAAACCCACGAGGCGCTGATCAGGGCCGGGATACTGACCGTCAAGGGGGCCGCATGAAGGCGTTTGGGTTGAAGCCGAAGCGCGCCAAGTCCATCGACCGTGAAGGCCTGGAGCAGGCCGCGCTACTGAAGGAGGTCACTCTGCGTTACCCGGCTGCCGCGAAGCTGATCTACCACGTCCCGAACGGCGGCCACCGCCACAAGCTGGTGGCGATCAAGCTGAAAGAGCAGGGCGTGAAGGCCGGGGTTCCTGACCTGGTGCTGCCCATGGCCCGCGGCGGGTACTTCGGGCTGTACATCGAGTTCAAGGCCATGCCGCCGTTCGACGCGGCCGTCTCTGCCAGCCAGGACGCCTACATCCAGGCGCTGACCGAGCAAGGCTATCTCGCCATCGTTTGCCGTGGGCACATCGACGCCCTGGAAGCGATCCGGGCCTATCTACTGCAACCACCAACGAGGGTCGCCGCATGACCACCGCCATCGTATCACTCACCGAGCCCGAGATCCGCCGGCAGGCCGCCGACCAGGCGGTGACAACGCTACGTGACCCCCGTCACCCGGGCTTGTACATGCGGTTCGCTCAGGACCGCCAGCGGGGCACCTGGTATCTGGTCCATCGAAAGAAGTGGGAGCGCATCGCCGGCTACCCTGACTTGAACGCAAAGACGCTGCTCGGCGTGCTGCCCCAGATCCGCGCGCGACTCGCTGCCGATCCATCGGCCACCGCCGTTGAGGGTACGTTGAGCACCGTCGGCGAGTTGCTGACGTGGTTTGCAGATCGGCAGTCCCGTGACCGTAGCCTATCCTCGAAGCGCCGGAAAACCGCTAAGTCAGCCATCAACTGTCACCTTCTCCCACGCCTGGCGGACATGCCGGTTGCTTCCGTTACGCGTTCGAGCCTGGACCAGGCCGTAATGTGGCCGCTTCAGGAGGTGCTGAGCCTGTCCTACGTTCGCCTGATGTGGGGCGTGTTGGTGGTTGCGTTCCAGCAGGCCTTCAAGCTGAAGATGATCGCCACCAATCCGATTGCCGGGTTCAAGTTCACGGACTTCACCAAGGCGAAAATCCAGCCTAAGACATCGCGACTGCGGTCCGTGCAGATCGAATCGATCCTTGGGCAACTGGCCGCCGGGTTCGATCATGATCCGGCGGGCTGCATGCTGGCGCTGATGATGCTCTGCCATGGCACAAGGGTAGGGGAGACGCGCCAGGCCCGTTGGGCTCACATCACCCTTGGCGAGGTGGGCGAGTGGTTCATGCCAGCCGAGAACACCAAGACCCGCTGTGAACATACCTTGCCCGTCACGCCACAGGTCGGGGCACTGCTGAAGCGGTACCGCGACTGGCAGTCCGCACGCGGCTATACCGGCGCCTATCTGTTCCCATCCAAGAATGGCAGCGCCATGACAGAGGGTCAGGCCTGCGCAGTGTTCGCCAGCCTGGGCCAGGGTGAGTGGACAAGCCACGACCTCCGGAAAGTGGCCCGCACCGCCTGGACGGATCTCGGCGTGGATTTCCTCATAGGCGAGATGCTGGTGAATCACACCCTGAGCAGGAACGTGCAGACCTATATCCACACCTCGGCATCGGTGCTCAAGCGCGAAGCGTTGGAGAAGTGGCACGCATGGTTAGACGGGAACGGATTCACCTCTATTCATGGGTGCATATGCGGTGGAAATGGAAATTCGCAAAACCCCGACGAGGCCTTGACCGGCGCGGCCTCCAGACAAATCAAGAATCCGTAAAAGGCGAGGTTTAAAAGTGACTAAATCGACCATGAAGGTACAGTTCGGTAGCCGCGAAGTTCTCCTCGTCCAGGGTGAGAGGACCGCTGCAGGTCACCAGGTTTATGAGGTAGATGGTCAGCGTTGCTGGGCGAATGGCGTTATTGGGTTGATGGATCAGCGTGGAGATCCTGTTCCAGGCCTTGGCACCCGGGTGATCTTTTGTCCAGTCGAGCAGGTGCCGGCCAAATGAAGAAGTCCCACGGCCCAGCCTTCCGCGCGGCCCTACTAGACCTTGCCAAGTGCCCGGCATGCCGAGGCAAGGCGGTGATCAGTGGGGTATTCCATGAGTTGGCCTGCGTGCAGTGCAATGCCTCGGGCTGGGTCACCGCCGAAACCGGCGAGGCGCTGCCGCTGGAGGTACTGGTGACGCAGTTGAGCATTCGCCTTCAGGCTGCTGAGCAACAGATCAAGCTGATGAGCCGCCCTGGGCCCACATCGTGCCCGTCGGCTCAGTATGAGCAGAGCAATCGCCGCGGCGCCGGCGGCACCAATTACACAGGGGATTGAGCCATGGCTATGTACAAAGACGTGATGGGCACCCTGGTGCGGGTGCTGGCAGCGGACAACATCGACAACAGCACCAAGCAGTCCTGGCAGAAGCTGATCGACGCAGACCTGCGACAGGGTGGCACCGGCAGCACGCTATCAGTGCGGGACAAGTTCGATTATGACTGCTGCCTGTATGCGCTACTGCACCGCCAGCTTGAGCCGGCTCAGTGGGATGTGCTGGTGGCGAAGTACTCCACCCACAAGGCCAACAAGGTCGGCGCCATTGGCCGCCTGGTCGCTCGCATGGTTTCGCCGGCACCGCAGCTGTTCATCTATAAGGCTCTGACGGCCTGGGCCATACCGAAGCTGAAGGGCGTGCAGGTAGGCAAGCGCTCCACGGATATGATCGTGCTGCCAGCCGAGTTCTATGACATGAACACATGGGATCTGGCGGGTTCACCGGAGCGAACCCGACGCAACTGGCGAGGCGGAATCCACAAGCGTCTGGAGAAGCTCGAAGAGCAGGCTGTGATCCACGCGACCGAGATATTCGACAGTGAGCAAATCTTTGTAGATGCCGCTTGACCAGTTGGCCGACTGGCCGTAAATTAACCCCATCATGTCGATCTTGCGTGTCGTGATACTCCAGCGAACGCAACGACACACATAAAGCCCCGCCACTGAGCGGGGCTTTTTCGTTTTCGGCTCCTGCACACCCATCGTTCCGAATTGGGAGTGAGCCAGGAGCCGGATCTATTCGCTCCCCGAAAGGGAGGAAGCTGAGATGCCGAACATGCCAGACAAACCAGACACCTTGGCGATAGCGCTTGCGTGGTTGAGCCAGCATTCGCCAATCCTCTATGCCGCCTCGTTGTCCTGTGCAATGGCTGTCCTGCGGATCACCTATGGTGGCGGCACCCGCCGCCAGATGATCGTGGAAGGCGCGATCTGCGGCGGACTCGCCCTGACGATCATCAGTGGACTTGAGTTCTTCTCGCTCCCACAGAGCATGGCTACCTTCGTTGGTGGCTGGGTTGGCTTCCTGGGTGTCGAGAAGATTCGTTCCATTGCCGACCGGGTCACAGACTTCAAGCTGCCAAGCCGCAAGCCAGAGTAATGGCCTGCAGTGGATGCGCCGCCCGGCGCGAATGGATCATTAAGATGAAGAGGCTTGCATATGAGCGAGCAGCTCAAATCCTTGGCAAACCTGTTGAGCCAGATACTGGCCGAGCAGGGGAGGCAGACCGCACTGCTGCAACGGATGGCCGACCAACAGTTGATGTTGATCCAGGCAATGGCTGATGAGCCGGAAGATCCTGATGCGCTGCCGCTGACTTACATGGATGGCACCCCATGCCTCTAAGGCCAAAGAAGCCGTGCAACGCCCAAGGGTGCAATACGCTCACGCGCAACCCCCGATACTGCGACGAGCACGCTCACTTACTGAAGAGTGCGGCCCGTGCCAGGCCACGCGAGAGCAGCACCAAGCGCCACTACAACTACAAGTGGCAGCAGGCCAGGGCTGGCTGGCTGGCGAAGCATCCACTGTGCCGACACTGTACCGAACGCGGCTTGGTGGTCGTGGCCACGGATGTTGACCACATCATTCCCCACCGCAACGACATGGTTCTGTTCTGGGATAAGACCAACTGGCAGAGCCTGTGCGGCCCATGTCATTCGGCCAAGACGGCGGCTGAAGACGGTGGGTTCGGCAATGCGCGGCGCTGAAAAGCAGAACACCACCGAAAAAACAGTGAAATCCAGCCAAATGAGAGAGATTCGCGCTCATGGGGTGGGGGTGGGTCAAAAGTCCAGGCCCTTTGGCTTCTAGACCGCGCCCTCAGCCTTTCTTTCACGACCGCGAAATTAAAAAATCAGGAGTTGCGCGATGGGGGGCACCGCCACGGTCGCCGGCCGTGGTCGCAAACCCAAGCCGACGGCCCAGAAGAAACTAGCTGGGAACCCCGGTAAGCGGGCCTTGAACGAGGCCGAACCGCAGTTTTCCACCGTCACAAATATTGACCCGCCGGACTGGCTGAGCCCTCGGGCTGCGACCATGTGGCGGATGCTAATACCTGAATTATTGCGCGAGCATGTTGTTGCGCTCACTGATTTGCACAACGTCGAAGCGTTCTGCACCGCCTACGACAAGTGGCGGATGGCAGAGGAAGCGGTCCAACAGTTTGGCATCGTGGTCGAGTCCGCCCAGGGCAGCCCCATGAAGAACCCGGCACTCACCGCTGCGAACGAATCGATGCGGCAACTGGTGACCTTTGGCTCGCTGCTGGGACTGGACCCATCCAGTCGCACCAGGATCATCGGCGGTAACAAGCAAACCTCAACCAACGAATTCGCCAAACTACTGAGTTCCTGATGACCAAAGCCACGCACTCCAACGTCGACAAGGCGATGGCGTGGGCTCGGTCTGTTCTGCGGGGGAAAGTACCGGCGTGCCGATATATCCATCAGGCGATTCAACGCCACTTCGATGACCTGGCTGCTAGCCGAAAGCGCGCATTCCGCTTCAAGTTCGATCCAGCAAAGGCGGAGAAGAAGCTGAAGCTGATCCAGCTTCTGCCTCACACCAAGGGTGAATGGGCCTTCAAGCGCCAGTTGATATCGCTGGAGCCCTGGCAGCTGTTCGGCCTGGCGGTGACGTTTGGTTGGGTCAAGAAGAAGGGAGGGCACCGCCGGTTCCGCGAGAGCTACTGGGAAGTGCCGCGCAAGAACGGGAAGTCTGTTGTCGCCGGCGGTGTGGGCATCAGCATGTTCGTGGCTGATGGCGAGTTCGGCGCCGAGGTGTACGCAGGCGCGACAACGGAAAAGCAAGCCTGGGAAGTTTTCCGTCCTGCCAAGCTCATGGTCAGTAAGTCGCCCATGCTGGTTGAGGCCGCGGGCATCGAGGTAAACGCCTCGAACATGAACATCCCGTCCGACTTCAGTCGCTTCGAACCACTGATTGGCAACCCAGGCGACGGTGCATCACCCAGCTGCGCGATCGTCGACGAATACCACGAACACCCGACATCGGCCCAGTACGACACCATGCTCACTGGGATGGGCGCACGCCGGCAGCCGCTGATGTTCATCATCACCACCGCCGGCGCCGATATCGAAGGGCCTTGCTACGACAAGCGCCGCCAGGTGGTGGAAATGTTGGCCGGAACCGTGCCTGACGATGAATTGTTCGGCTGGATCTGGACGCTCGATGAAGGCGATGACTGGACCGATACAAAGATGCTGGCCAAGGCCAACCCGAACCACGGAGTTTCGGTATTCCAAGAGTATTTGGAAAGCCAACAGGCCCGGGCCATTCGCTCGGCGCGGTTCGCAAACACGTTCAAAACGAAGCACCTCAACCTTTGGGTGAGCGCGAAATCCGGTTTCTTCAACATGGAAGACTGGAAATCCTGCGAGGACACGACTCTTACGCTTGAGCAGTTCGAAGGGCAGGAGTGGATCGCAGGCTTCGACTTGGCGCGCAAACTGGACATGAACTCGCGAGCGCGGCTGTTCTGGCGAGTGATCGATGGGAAGACGCATTACTACAGCGTCGCGCCGAAGTTCTGGGTGCCTTACGACACCGCTTTCAACACCGATAACAAGCGTATGTCTGAACGGTTCCAGGCTTGGGTGAACTCCAAGCATTTGGAGGTGACCGACGGCGCCGAGATCGATTACCGCGAAATCCTCGAGGACACCAAGGAGGCGAATCACCACGCGCCGCTGCGCGAGTCGCCTATTGACCCGCACGGCGCGACGGGCTTGAGTCATGACCTAGATGACGAGGGCTTCAACCCAATAACCATCACGCAGAACTACACCAACATGTCGGACCCCATGAAGGAACTCGAGGCGGCGATCACCGCCGGCCGGTTCCATCACGACGGTAACCCAATCATGACCTGGTGTATCGCCAACGTGATCGGCAAAAACATGCCCGGCAATGACGATGTCGTGCGACCGATCAAGCAGGGCGATGACAACAAGATCGACGGCGCGGTTGCGCTGATCATGGCCATAGGTCGGGTCCTGGCAAACGCCGGTGAGCCTGATACCAGCGGCTTCTACGAAAACCCAATCATGGTAGGCATTTAATGGCGCGCGAAAAGAAGCCCGGGCGGGTCAGGTCGGCCCTGCAGAGCTGGCTCGGCGTGCCCGTAGGTCTGAACGACAAAGCGTTTTGGCAGGAATGGTTCGGTACGTCCGCGAGCGGCCAGGTTGTAACAGTGGACAAGGCGCTCCAGCTATCAGCTGTGTGGTCGTGCGTGAGGTTGCTTTCGGAGACAGTTTCCACTTTGCCGCTGCGGCTGTATGAGCGTGGCGTCGATGGCAGTCGTATCGCCGCCACGAGCCACCCGCTCTACGACATCCTCACGAAACGTCCGAACGCAGAGATGACGCCAGGTCGCTTCATGCTGATGGTAGTCGCCAGCATCTGTTTGCGCGGGAACGCCTTTGTCGAGAAGAAGCGCATCGGCACGCGAATCGTAGCCCTTAACCCGCTGCTGCCGCAGCTAATGACGGTCAAGCGCCTGGATACGGGGCGCCTCGAGTACACGTACACGATCGACGGAAAGCCCAGGGTGATCGCAGAGTCTGACCTGATGCATATCCGCGGCTTCGGCCTGGACGGGGTGTGCGGGATGCTTCCGGTTTCCACCGGGAAGGAAATCATGGGCGCCGCTATTTCTGCTGAAGAGGCGGCGGCCAAGGTATTTGCGCAGGGCATGCAGGCGTCGGGGATATTGAGCAGCGATGCCGCTCTTAAACCCGAGCAGCGGGAGCAGCTTCGAGCCAGCCTGCAGGCATTCATGGGTTCCAAGAACGCCGGCAAGATCATGGTGGCCGAGGCGGGTCTGAAGTACCAGGGCATCACCATGAACCCTGAGGCCGCTCAGATGCTTGAGTCCCGCGCCTATGGTATCGAGGAAGTCTGCCGGTGGTTCCGGGTGCCACCGTTTATGGTCGGGCACATGGACAAGCAGAGCAGCTGGGCATCGAGCGTTGAGGGCCAGAACCTGCAGTTCCTTACCAACTGCCTTCGGCCTCTGCTTGAAAACATTGAGCAGGAAATCGGCCGCTGCCTGCTGGACCGCGACGATCGCTATTTTGCCGAATTCGCCGTTGAAGGCCTGCTACGTGCTGACAGCCAGGGCCGGGCCAGTTACTACAACATCTGCCTACAGAACGGCTGGATGAGCCGCAATGAGGTGCGTCGCTTGGAAAACCTTCCGCCGATCCCAGGCGGTGACGTGTACACCGTTCAGTCGAACCTGTTGCCCATCGAACAGCTTGGACAAGGCGCAGACAGCGGCGAGCGAGTCAGAGCGGCGCTTTCCGACTGGCTTACCCCAAACGATAAAAGCCGATCCCCCGGCAGTTCTGGAGATTGACCCATGACAATTCGTAGCCTTCCGGCAGCGCCGGTGGGTCGCCCGTGCGCGGGCGTTTCCTTTGATCTGATGCCTCAGGCAATGGAGCGCTGGAACTCAACCATCCAGGCTGCTGATGGTGATGCCAAGAACACCATTTCCATGCTTGATGCGATCGGCTTCGATCCCTGGTCCGGTGAAGGCGTTACCGCCAAGCGGGTCTCGGCCGCGCTGCGCAGCATGGACGGGGCAGACGTGACCGTGAACATGAACTCCCCGGGTGGGGACATGTTCGAGGGGCTCGCAATCTACAACATCCTCCGAGAGTACAAGGGCCACGTGACCGTGAAGGTGCTCGGCCTGGCCGCCTCTGCTGCCTCAATCATTGCCATGGCCGCCGATGACCTACAGGTGGCGCGCTCGGGCTTCCTGATGATCCACAACGGCTGGACCATCGCCGCGGGCAACCGCCACCAGTTCCGCGAAGTGGCCGACATGATGGAGCCGTTCGACGCGGCCATGGGCGATATCTACTCCGCTCGCACCGGCAGTGATCTGAAGTCGATGCAAAAGTTGATGGACGCGGAAACTTGGATCGGGGGCTCCGCTGCCGTTGAGCAAGGCTTCGCTGATTCTCTTCTCGAGTCCGATTCCATCAAGGAAGGCACCAAGGCACAAGTTGGCCTGATCGCGGCACGAAAGCTCGATCTGATTCTCGCTAAGCAGGGCATGCCCCGTAGCGAACGACGCTCACTAATTCAAGAAATCAAGTCCGGCACGCCTTGCGCTGCCGAGCCCGGTACGCAAGACGCTGCCGACAACCTGGCCAATTTGGCCGAACCAATCGCCGAACTGGAACGAGCGCTCGCTCGCTTCTCGGCAGCCGCTACCAATTAAGGAAACGAAACCATGTCCGATCAAGCCCAGTTGCTTGCCAAGATGAGTGCCGATCTCGAAAAGGCTTCCAGCGATTTCAGCGCGAAAGCGGAAGCCGCACTCGGCGAAGCGAAAAAGGCCGGCACTTTGTCTGCTGAAACCAAGGCCGCCGTTGATGAAATGGCACTCAAATTTAACACTCTCACCGAAGCCGAGAAGCAGCTGAAGGCCCAGCTCGGCGAGCTGGAGCAGGAGTTCGCCCGAATTCCTACCCAAGCCGCGGCTTCTCAGCGCGAGACACTGGGCGGTACCGTCATCAAGAGCGAAGCCCTCGCTGAGTTTGCCAAAAGCATTCAAGGCAATCGCCGCGTCAGCGTTCCGGTTAACGCAGCGCTGCTGAGCACCGGTGTCGCCGAAGGTGTAGTTGAACCTAAGCGCTTGCCAGGCATCGACGTGATGCCTAAGCAGCGCCTGTTCATCCGTGATCTGATCGCCCCAGGCCGCACCACTTCCCCAGCGATCTTCTGGGTTCAGCAAACAGGCTTTACCAATGCAGCCCGTGTTGTTGCTGAAAATACCACCAAACCGTACAGCGACATCCAGTTCAACACCAAGATCACGCCGGTGACCACCATCGCGCACATGTTCAAGGCCTCGAAGCAGATCCTGGATGACTTCGCTCAGCTGCAATCGACCATCGACGCCGAAATGCGTTACGGCCTGAAATACGCTGAAGAATCCGAGATTTTGTTCGGTGATGGAACCGGCGTTCACCTACACGGCATCGTGCCGCAGGCCGAAGCCTACTCGGCCGCCTTCGAGCCTGACGCTATGACCCCAATCGACCAGCTGCGTCTGGCCATGCTGCAGTCGCAGCTCGCACGCCTCCCGGCCAGCGGCCACGTGCTGCACTTCACCGACTGGGCCAAGATCGAGCTGACCAAGGACACCTTGGGCCGCTACATCATCGGCAACCCGCTGAGCCTGGCTGGCCCAACGCTGTGGGGTCTGCCGGTGGTCGCTACTGAGCTTGCTGCTTTCCTGGGCAAATTCCTGACAGGTGCATTCCAAACCGGCGCCCAGATCTTCGACCGCGAAGATGCCAACGTAGTGATCTCCACCGAGAACGCCGACGACTTCGAGAAGAACATGATCTCGATCCGTTGCGAAGAGCGTCTTGCGCTGGCGGTCAAGCGTCCGGAAGCGTTCATCTACGGCACCTTCGCCACTCCAACCCCTTGATGTAGCGGGGCCGCCCGAGCGGCGGCCCTCCGGAGGCCGACATGAAATTGAAGACCCTCAAACCGCTGTACCTCGGCGGTAAAACACTGGTCGAAGGAACCTCGTTCTTGACAGGGGAACAGCACGGGCGGGAGTTGCTTCAGAAAGGCTATGCCGAACTGGACGACGGCAAGGATACCGCGGTGGTTGATTTGACCGGTTCTGAAGTCGAGTCAACACCCGTGACCTCTGCCAATGTCGCTACCGATCCTAAGAGCGGTACCAAGGCGAAGAACCACGACAAGAAAAAGGCTGACTGAGCATGAGCGTGATCGACATTGAACTTGCGATGAAGCATCTGCTGGCGGAGCCGGAAGACCAAGCACTAGTCCAGGCTCAGTTAGATGCTGCCGAGGAGGCCGCACAGCAGTTCCTGCATCGCCGGTTCTATGTCGATCAGGCCGCCTTGGACGAGGCGCAGCTCGATGTGATTCAGCGCACCCGTGATGCCCGAGGTGTGCTCGCGATCGCGGCAGATGCCGCTAATGCCGTTGAGAATCTTACAGACAGGTGCAGGCTCAAGGACCAAGCCCTGGAGCGCTATACCAACACGATCGCCGAAATCGACATGGTCGCGAACGGGATCGTCATCAATGCGGCGATTACAGCGGCCTGCCTGTTGAAGTTGGGCCACCTCTTCGCGAATCGTGAGGAGGTCGTCGTCGGCGTGACGGCCGAAGAGTTGCCCCACGCATCGAAGTCTCTGCTGATGCCATACCGCATCCGGATGGGTGTGTGATGAGGGCCGGTAAGCTACGGCACAGGGTGGACTTCCAGCGCCCGACCTTCGCGCAGGATCCTGTCACCGGAGAAATGGTGAAGACCTGGGTCGAGGTTTGGGCGAAGGTGCCAGCCAGCGTTGAGCCGTTGTCAGCTCGCGAGTTCATTGCCGCAGCGGCTACCCAGGTTGAAGTCACCGCGCGGATTGGTATTCGTCGGCGTGAGGGAGTGGAGGCAACGATGCGCATCATCCATCGCGGCAAGATCTACAACATCCAGGGCGTGCTACCCGACCCGAAGAGTGGCCTCGATTATCTAACGCTGCCCTGCAGCGAAGGGGTCAATGATGGCTGATGTGATCGAGTTCAAGATTGGCGGCCTTGAGTCGTTGCTGGGGAAGTTTGACGCTATCAGCTACGACACCAGGCGCAAGGGCGGTCGCGCGGCACTCAGGAAGGCGGCTCAATTGGTCGCTGAGGCAGCGCGCCAGAATGCGGAGCTCCTGAACGATCCTTCGACTTCCACCGAAATCGCCAAGAACGTCGCGCTGCGCTGGAACAATCGCCTGTTCAAACAGAGTGGCGACCTCGGTTTCCGTGTTGGGGTACTCGGCGGCGCCAAGCAGAAGAATAACTATCACACCCGCCGTGGGCGTGCCGGTGGCACCTTCGAGACCGGGGGCGACCAAAGCAACCCTGGCGGGAATACCTTCTACTGGCGGTTCTTGGAGTTCGGTACGTCGAAGATGGCCGCGAAGCCGTTCATGCGAAAGGCCCTGGCGGACAACATAGAGGCGGCCACGGCCATGTTTGTGTCGGAGTTCGATAAGACCCTGGACCGGGCCATTAAGCGTGCAGCCAAGAAGGCGGGCCCATGAAGTATCCACCAATTTTCCAAGTGGCTGCGGCCGACCCGGCAGTGACCGCGCTGCTCGGCGTGAATCCGACCAGGCTCTATCTGTTCGGCCTAGCCCCGGACAACCCCGCG
Source organism: Pseudomonas sp. NFACC13-1 (assembly GCF_900104425.1). Lineage (NCBI taxonomy): Bacteria > Pseudomonadati > Pseudomonadota > Gammaproteobacteria > Pseudomonadales > Pseudomonadaceae > Pseudomonas > Pseudomonas sp. NFACC13-1. The sequence goes on from NZ_FMXV01000018.1 coordinate 61,145, forward strand.
GGCACGTATTGCGTCTGGCAGATCATCAACGGTTCGCCTGACAACTACCTGGCAGGCCGCCCAGACGTCGAGAGCCACACCCTGCAGATCGATGTCTACGCCGCCTCGGCTGCCGAAGCTCGTGCTGCGGGTCAGGCGCTGGAGTATGCCGTGGAGCTGTCCGCCTCGGTGGCCAGCTACAACGGTGAGGACCGAGACAGCGAAACAGGCCGATACCGCTACAGCTTCAGCGTGGACTGGATAGTCCGCCGATAACCAAACCCCAGAAACCAGCCCGCCGAGTGCGGGTTTTTTATGCCCGACATTTGGAGAACGCCATGTCGATCCTTTCCCAAGGAACCCAGATCTACGCGCTCGTGCCCACCATTGCGAATCCGGCCGTCTTCGAAATCCTTGAAATCGAATGCGCTACCGCTTTCAACCCCGGCGGCAACCCTGCTGACCAGATCGAAACCACGTGCCTGAGTAACAAGGTGCGGACCTATATGCGCGGTCTGCGTACCCCTGGCCAGGCATCGTTGACGCTGAATGCTGATCCGCGCAACGCATCCCACGTTCGCCTGCATCAGTTGTCCGAAGACGACAGCATCGAGAGCATCAGCTGGGCGGTTGGCTGGTCTGATGGCGTCGACATCGAGCCTACGGTTGGTGTTGTCGGAACCGTTTCGTCCATCGAAATTAGCTCCGGTGGTACCGGGTACACCAGCGCCCCAACCGTCGCTTTGACTGGCGGTGGTGGTACCGGAGCCACGGCGACCGCAAGTATCTCTGGCGGCGCGGTGACTGGCATCACGATCACCAATCCGGGGTCTGGTTACACCTCGGTCCCGACCGTTGCTTTTACCGGCGGCGCCGGTAGCGGTGCAGCGGCCACTGCTGAGCTTGGCGATGGCGGGCTCAGCCTGCCAAACACCCGAACCTGGTTTGTTTTCGACGGGTACGTCTCTGACTTCCCGTTCGATTTTGCGGCGAACAGCGTGGTGACCACGGCAGCTTCCATCCAGCGTTCCGGCGGTTCGGCCTGGATCCGCAAGACCAGCGCTTAAGGGGGCTCGATGAAACTGACACTCGAAAGTCTCAAGTCGGTCGGCGCCTTCACTGGCCGACCGGTGGAGAAGGAAATCAAGTGGTCGCAGGGCGATGAAGAGCTCTCTGCCACCGTTTTCATCCGCCCGCTTGGCTATCAGGCAGCAATCAGCGATGTGACGGCTTTGAACGGCAAGCACGACAGCTTGGCCGGGCGCATAGCCGCAAGCGTGTGCGATGAAAACGGGGCAGCTATTTTCACCGTCGGCGATATCACCGGTGATGCGGATCCCCAGCGAGGGGCGCTGGACGGCCGCCTGACGGTGGCGCTGCTGGCCGCTATCTTCGAGGTGAACAACTTGGGAAAGACGACGAGCTCGCCGGCCTTGAAGAGCTCTGGCACGAACTCGCCATCACCTTCGGCTGCACGATCGCGGAAGCGCAGGAAAGACTGAGCCTTCGCGAGTTCAATCGGTGGGCGAAGTATCGCAAGGAGCGCGGGTCTTTGAATGTTGGACTGCGAGTCGAGCGAAGCCTGGCAGTCTTGACATCCATGTACGCGAACAGGATCACCAAGGACGGTGGTTTCAAGCCGGAGGATTTCATGCCTCATGCGGGTGAGCGAGTGCTGACGCTGGCCGAGGCGATGGAGACATGGGCCTGACACTGGTAGAGTTCCAGTTTTTGGGGGATTCAAAGTGGCTCTAGCAAAGTGCAAGGAATGCAAGTCGATAATTTCGACGAGTGCGGCGTTTTGTCCGAGTTGCGGCGCTAAGCCGAGACGAAAAACCAGTTTTCTTACTTGGGTTGTCGGCGGATGTTTCGCTTTGCTGGTTTTCAACTTTGTATCAAACTCTGTTAATAAGCCGTATGAGCCGCCTCGACCAAAAATGTCCCCTGAGGAGGCCGCCATCGCTGAGCAGGGAAGACAGCGACAACTTGAGATCATTGTCGCGAAAAATTCTGTTACTGAACGGATGAAGGATCCTGAGTCTGTCCGGTTTGGCGAGGTAGTGAACCGAGGGGGGACAGTGTGTGGCTATGTAAATGCAAAAAATTCTTTTGGAGGGTACTCCGGAGACAGCGCATTTATATACGACTCCTCTTCAAAAGTAGTGATATTGCGGGGGCAGAGTCAGAACTTCGATAAGATATGGAATTCCAAATGCCCCGCTAAATAAGTTCCACCAATGATGAAAGCCCGCGTTAGCGGGTTTTTTATGTCTGGAGATAACCAAATGGCCAGCAAATCCCTTGGCACGTTGACGCTGGATCTGGTGGCCAAGATCGGCGCCTTTACGGGGCCGCTAGACAAGGCCAGCCGAGAGGCGAAGAAGCGTAATGATGAGATTGCCAAGTCGTTCAGCAGTCTGGCGAAGGGAGTCGGCACAGCGATAGGTAGCATCCCTGCAGTGCTGGCCGCTTTGGTAGTGCACTCTGCGAGTGTGGCCAAAGAGATATCTAACCAATCTGCGCTGGCGGGCTTGGGGACCACTGATTTTCAAAAATATGCGGCTGCGGCGAAAAGCGTAGGCGTTGAGCAAGACAAGCTTTCCGACATTTTCAAAGACACAAACGACAAGCTCGGGGACTTCGCCAGTACCGGGGCGGGCGAGTTGAAGGATTTTTTCGAGAACATCGCACCGAAGGTGGGGGTTACCGCCGAGAGTTTCAAAAAGCTGAACAGTAAGGATGCTCTGGCCCTTTACGTTACCAGCCTTGAGAAAGCGAACGTCAGTCAGCAGGAAATGACGTTCTACATGGAGTCCATCGCGGATGATTCCACGGCACTGGTTCCTCTTCTGCGCAATAGTGGGAAGGCCTTTGATGAACTTGGCCAGGCAGCACTGAATGCAGGCGTGGTGATGGATGAGAGCACCATTGCCGCGGCTAAACAATTCGGCATTGAACTGCAAGGTCTTGGGCAATACATCACCGCGGGCACGACCATGCTGGCGGCCGAGTTTCTTCCTGTGCTCGCTCAGTTTTCAAAGGACATGAACCAATCCGCAAAGGATGCTGGAGGCCTTAAAGGACAGGTCGGTGATCTCGGAGACAAACTTGTTGAGACTGGAGCGTTTCTTGCCAGCGCCGGCGATGGTGTGATTCGAGTGTTCGACATAGTTGCCAACACGCTGGTCGGGATGTTTTCCACGGCAGTTGGACATACCAATAATCTTGCGGCTCAGGCCAATAGTGCGCTCGGATTGTTGACGTTTGGTGATACCTCGAAGCAATTCAAAATCAATGCGGCAGCCTTTGCTTCTGATGCTCAGATTCAGTTCAGCATCGCCGCCCAAGCGGCAGACAAAATCAAGGAGAATCTTGAAAAGCCTTTAGCTGGCGATCGGTTCAAGGAGTACGTAGCAAACGCCAAGAAGGCCGCCGCTGAGGTAGCAGCAGCCACTAAGGGCGTCACCCCCGGCACTGGCACTGGTATTGATCCAGCCGCTCGCGAAAAGGCGAAGAAGGCTGCTCAAGAGGCCGAGGCCTCGGCGAAGAAAATCAACGATACCTTCAAGAGCTCAGAGACCGATCTTCAACGGCAAATTGCCCTGATCAATACCTCGGCGGATGCTCAGAAAAAAGCGACTGAGGTGGACAAGCTTCGCTTCGAGATCGCATCAGGCAAGCTCGTCGGTATCAACGCTGACCAGCAGAAGCGTCTGCAAGGATTGGCCCGGGAACTGGATGCACTCCAGAAGCTCAAGGTTGCGAATGAAGACGAAGCAAAATCTGCTGCATTCCTGGCAAACCTGAAGGCAACGAACGCCACGACAAAATCAGGGTTTGACATGGAGCTGGCCGGGGCAGGGATGGGCGACAAAGCCCGGGATCGGCTCCAGCAGGACCTGGCGATTCAGCAGGACTACAACGAGCAGATGGCCGACCTGCAAAAGCAGCTGAACGCGGGGGATATAACGGCGGATCTGTACGCAACTGAGACCGGAATGCTCAAGGACGCTCTGACAGAGCGAATGGAGCTGCAGCACGAGTATTACGAAAGTCTTGATGCTGCCCAATCCAACTGGATGGATGGTGTCAATGAGGCCTGGGCCAACTTTGCGGATGCTGCTGAAGATTATTCACAGATGGCCGCGGATTTGACTTCGTCAGCCTTGGGCAGTGCTAGCAGCAATCTCGGCACTTTCTTTTCTGATGTCGCAACTGGGGCGGAGGATGCAGGTGACGCTCTGGGTGACATGATTGCCGGTTTTGGCAAATCGATGGTTAACGCCCTCTCTGACATGGCCGCACAGTGGCTGGTGTACCAGGCCGTCCAACTGATTGTTGGAAAGACCACGCAAAGCGCAGCGGGACTTGCCATGGTAGCCAACGCTCAGGCGACATCCGCACAGGCCGCGCTTGCCGCTTATGCATCCACTGCGGCCATTCCGATTGTTGGTCCAGCACTGGCACCAGGGGCTGCCCTGGCGGCCCAGACGGCAACCATTCCCATGGTCGCGGCAGTATCAAGCGCCGCGCTTGCCGGCATGGCCCACGATGGCATCGACGCGGTCCCAGAAACTGGCACCTGGCTTTTGGAGAAGGGGGAGCGGGTAACCACGGCAGAAACCAGCGCCAAGCTTGATCGCACCCTTGAGCGAATCAATTCCGGATCCGCTGGAGCCAGCTCGGGCGCTGCGGCGATCAGCATCAACGCCCCGATCACCGTCCAGGCACAGAAGGGAATGAGCGATCAGGAAGCCCAGCAGCAAGGCGAATCAATGGGCCAGGCTTTCACCGCCGAGGTCATCCGCATCATTCAAGGTGAGACGTTGCAAGGCGGCGTTCTCTGGAGGCGTGTGTGATGGTTGAAACCTTCACTTACTGCACCCGGGTCGGTGCCGCCGGCGACATAGCGCAGCGAACCTGGGAGAACGAGTTCGGCGACGGATACGTCCAGGCCGGCGGGATCGGAATCAACACGAAGTCGCAATCCTGGGATATCAGCGCCGTAGGCCGTTTGGTCGCAGGCGATGACCTTTTGGGGATCCGTGATTTCCTCGATCGGCACGAAGGCTACAAGTCGTTTCTCTGGACGCCGCCGGGCGGAGCCCAGGGCAGATACAGCGCCAACGGCTACAAGCTGACTGCCGGCGGCGCTGGAATTTTCACTCTGTCTGCAACCTTCAAGCAGGTCTATAGGCCCTGATCCACCTCGACCACCGACCCCGCCAAGTGCGGGGTTTGTTGTTTCTGGAGCCCCATGAATTACAACAGTGATATCCAAAAGCTCGAGCCGGGCAACCAGATCCGGCTTTTCGAGCTCGACGCCACGCGCCTGGGTGCGAACCTGTGGCGGTTTCATGGCCATGCCCAGGAGGGCGACATCATCTGGCAGGGGCAGCTGTATTCCCCGATCCAGATCACGGCGAAGGGTTTCGACATCCGCGGCGATGGCCGGCCGGCGTCCCCAACCCTGCAAATCGCCAACGAGCTCGGCGGTGTGCGCGGGGCAATCACTGCACTGTGCTTGCAGTTCCGCGACTTGGCCGGGGCAAAGTGCACGGTCATTGAAACTTTCCGGCACTACCTGGACGCGGCGAACTTCCCGGATGGAAACCCCACCGCCAGCAACCAGAGCAGGCGAAACCTCTGGTACATCGAGCAGAAGACCGAAGAAAGCTTCGACTCGGTGACGTTCTCGATGTCCAGTCCCACCGACATGGAAGGGCAGATGCTGCCGTCCCAGCAGATCACCAAGCTCTGCAGGTGGGCGTGCCGCGGTGGGTACCGGGGCGAGGCGTGCGCCTACACCGGCACCGCGATGTTCACCAAGAAGAATGAGCCCACCGACAACCCGGCCCTGGACCAGTGCGGCGGGTGGTGGAGCAGCTGCAAGCTCAGGGCGAACACGCGCCGTTTTGGCGGCTCCATGGGCGCAAGCCTGATCGCAAGTTCGAGGTAACCATGCGCATCAATCAAAAATTGCAGGACGAGATCCGCGCCCATGCGGAACGTGCCTACCCGGGCGAAGCGTGCGGCTTGCTGATCAAGACCGATGCCGGCCGCCAGTATGTGCCGTGTGCCAACCGGGCCAAGTCGGAGCGGGAAAACTTCCAGATCGATGAGCGGGACCAGGCCGCGGCCGAGGACCTGGGGGAAGTGCTGGCGATCATCCACAGCCACCCAGACAAAGCGCCCACGCCAAGCATGGCCGATCGCGTGAGCTGTGAATTGCATGAGCTGCCGTGGGGCATCGTTGGTTGGCCGGGCGGGGAGTTCGCCTGGTTCAAGCCGACGGGCTTCCAGGCTCCGCTGCTTGGCCGGGACTTCTCCCACGGCCTGCTGGACTGTTGGGGCGCTTGCCGCGATTGGTACGCCCGCGAGGCCAACCTGCCACTGCCGAACTTCGAGCGCCAGGACCTTTGGTGGGAAGACGAGACCGGCCCGAGCCTGTACGAGGACAACTTCAAGTCCACCGGTTTCTACCAGGTCGAGACGGCGCGCCGCGGGGATATGCTGGTGCTTCAGGTTCCGACCCCAGGCCGGCCCTGTTTTCACCCGAACCATGCGGCTATTTACCTGGGGGATGACCCATCGCTGCACAGCGAGCCAGCGCCCGCTCTGGGCGGCTCAGGCCCGTTTATTTATCACCACATGCCAGGCCGGCTGGCCAGTCGCGAGGTTTATGGCTGGTCCATGGCCAACCGGGTGAAATTGATCCTGCGGCACAAGGACTACCGGCCATGACCATGACCACTATCAAACTGGGCGGCGTGCTGGGCAAACGCTTCGGCCGCCAGTACCGGCTGGACCTGCACGGGTTCCGGGATGCGATGAATGCCCTGTGCGTGATGAAGCCTGGGTTCGAGAAATTCCTGCGCACCGCCGAGGAGCGCGGCCTGGTGTTCGCGGTGTTTATCGATGAACGCAACATCGGCGAGCAGGAGCTCGACCTTAAAGGCGCTGGCGCCGAGGTCATCCGCATCATGCCCATCATCCAGGGCAGCAAGTCGGCGGGCATCTTCCAGACGATTCTGGGCGTGGCGCTGATCGTGGCCGGCCTCTTCACCGGTGGCACGACCACGGGCCTTGGCATGGGCTTGCTCGTCGCCGGCGCCGGCGTTGCGATGGGCGGCGTGGTGCAGATGCTTTCACCCACCACGAAAGCCAACACGGCGGACAAGAACGAAGACGGCAACAACCCAAGCTATGGCTTCGGTTCTGCCGTGACGACCATCGCCCAGGGCAACCCATACCCCCTGCTTTATGGAGAGCGGGAGATTGGGGGCGCCGTCGAGTCCGGGGGGATCTACACCCAGGACAACATCTGATTTTTTGGTAACACCCAACCCGCTTCGGCGGGTTTTTGCATTTTTGGAGGAGCGCATGAGCGCAGTTGCGAAGAAGGCCAGGGCTGTCAGGGGGGCAAAGGGCGGCCAGTCGAAACCGAAGCAGCCGAGCATCGCTTCCAATAGCGTTCCATCCCTGGCCACGGCCAGGTTGGTCTACATCTGGAGTTGGGGCCCCATCGTGGGTCCAGTTGATGGGCTGCGCTCCGTGCGTCTCGACGGAACCCCTATTCAGGCCCAGGACGGAACCATCAACTATCCAGGAGTGAAATGGCAGTTCCGTTCCGGCGAGTTGAACCAGGAACGCCTGGCGGGCGTCACGGAGTCGAGCAACGAAATTGCCGTTGGCCAAGAGTTGCGCACCACCACGCCGTGGCTCCACAGTATCAACAACTCCATGATTGATGCGGCCCGCTTGCGCTTCAGTTGGCCCACGCTGCAGAGCCAGGACGCCAGCGGCAACATCAACGGCGTCCGGATTGAATACGCCGTGGATGTCTCGACCGACAACGGTCCCTTTGTCACGGTGCTGACATCCTTCGTCGACCGCAAGAACGTCACCAAGTACGAGCGCTCCCACCGGATCGAGCTGCCCGACGGCAATCAGTGGACTTTGCGCGCGCGGCGCCTGACGCCAGAGGCGAACAGTTCGCTGGTACAGGACAGCATGTTCGTCGAGGCTGTCGCCGAGCTTGTCGACAGCGACCAGGAGTACCCGCTGACGTCGGTAGGCTGCATCGAGTACGACGCCCAGCAGTTCGGCGGCGATATCGCCAAGATTGCAGTGCTGATGCGCGGGCGCATCGTGCGCGTGCCGACCAACTACAACCCTGAGACCCGGACCTACGCCACAGCAGGCGCCGGTACCAGCGGCGGGATCTGGGATGGCACCTTCAAGGAGGCCTACACCAATAACCCTGCCTGGATCTTCTATGACCTGGTGTTGCACCCGTACTACGGCCTGGGCGAGCGCATCGACGCGACCATGGTGGATCGGTGGTCCCTGTACCGGATCGCCCAGTATTGCGACCAGATGGTTCCCGACGGCAAGGGTGGCCAGGAGCCTCGCTTCACCTGCAACCTGTATTTCCAGAAACAGGCCGAGGCCTACGCGGTGTTGCAGGACTTGGCCTCGATCTTCCACGGGATGGCTTACTGGGATGGCAGCCAGATCGTCGTCAATGCCGATATGCCTGGCGATCCAGTTTTCAGCTATAGCCCGTCGCAGATACTCAACAACGGTGCCATCAAGTACGACGGCACCCGCTGGCGTGATCGCCACACCGTAGCGATGGTGTCCTGGGACAACCCCGACCAAGGATTCGAAACCGACAAGGAGCCGGTGTTCGATAACGAGGCGCTGAGCGAACTGGGCTCTGTCCGAGAACTGGGCGTCGAGGCGATCGGCTCTACCTCCCTGGGCCAGACGCAGCGCGCCGGTCAATGGGCGTTGATGACCGAGCAGCTGCAAACCCGAGGCGCTACGTTCCGGGTCGGCCTGGACGGTGGAATCCCAAAACCCGGGCAGATCATTGCCGTGGGCGATCCGATGCTTGCCGGCCGAGCGAATGGTGGGCGTGTTTCGTCCGTCGCCGGGCGGGTCGTGACGCTTGACCGTGACGTGACTATCCCGACCGGTGCGCGGCTCTACCTCAACCTGCCCAGCGGCAAGTCTGAGGCCCGAGTCATCAGCTCGGTGGCTGGCCGGGCCGTAACCGTGGCGGCGAACTACAGCGAAGTGCCCGAGCCTGAATGCGGCTGGGTGATCGACTTCGACGATCTGAAGGTCATGCAGTTCTACGTTCGCAACGTCACCCGGCCTGAGTGGCACCAGTACCAGCTGGAAGTTATTCAGCACGAGCCGAGCAAGTTCCCTTTCATCGACAACGGCGCCGTGGTCGATCCTCGGCCGATCAGCGGCATTCCGATCGGCACGCAGGACGCACCGGCCCGGGTGCTGATCAGCCAGCACGTGGTCATCGAGCAGGGCATCGCCGTCACGGCCATGACCATTGCCTGGGATGCGGCGCCTGGCGCTGTGGGATATGACGTCGAGTGGCGGTGGGGTGCCCGGGAATGGATCAAGGTTCCGCGCACTGGCGAGCTGCTGGTGGACGTTCGCGGTATCTACTCCGGCCAGTACATGGCCAGGGTGCGCGCTGTCAGCGCAATGAACGTTTCCTCCATCCCGACCACCTCGGCGCTGACCGACCTGGAAGGGAAGACCGGCCTGCCGCCGGCGGTCAGCCACCTGACGGCAACGTCGCTGCTGTTGGGAATCGGCCTCAAGTGGGGCTTCCCCGCTGGCGCCGAGGACACCCAACGGACAGAGATCTGGTACGGCCCGGCGAATGATCTGGGGGCTGCTACGAAGCTTGCCGACCTGGCTTACCCCCAGAGTGACTACAGCATGCAGAGCCTGCTGGCGGGTGCGTCGTTCTTCTTCTGGGCGCGCCTGGTCGACCGCACCGGGAACGTCGGTCCGTGGTACCCAGTCGGCAACGGTGTCCTGGGCCAGGCCAGCTCGGATGCTGGGCCAATCTTGGGCCTGCTCGCCGGCAAGATCACGGAAACGGAACTGGGCCAGGATCTGCTGGACGAGATCAACAAAATTCCTGGTCTCCAAGAGCAGATCGACAACCTAGAAGGACTTGGTGGATATGTATCGACCAAGACCTACCTGATCGGTCAGATGGTGGTGGAGTCAGACCGCATCTATCAGGCCAAGCAGGATGTGCCGGCTGGCAACCCGCCGCCGAACACCACCTACTGGATCGACGTAGGTCAGTCGGTATCGACTGCCAACGGCCTGGCGCAGCAGGTGGCAACCAACACCGCCGACATCACCGAGATCGACGGCATTGTCACGGCCCAGGCCACGTCCTTCGAAGCGCTGCGGGCCTCGTATCGCGACGACAACGGGGAGGGCGAGCTGGCGGATGCCATCAAGGGGTGGACCAGCACGGCGGCAATCGCGCAGGAAACCAGCGTTCGAGCGAATGAGAGCGAAGCAACGGCTCGGCGGCTCGTGACCTTCGACGCGCAGATCGGCCAGAACGCTGCAAGCCTGACCACCCTTGAAGAGGTGGTGTCCACGAACGATTCCGCGACTTCGACGAAGATAGAACAGCTGAGGGCCACGGTCGGCTCGAATACTGCCGCTATCCAGCAGACGTCGTCTGCCTATGCGGATACCAGCGGTAAGCTGAGCACCATGTGGTCGGTGAAGATGCAGCTGACCTCTGGTGGGCAGTACATCGCGGCCGGCATCGGCCTGGGCATCGAGAACACCTCAGCAGGTCTGCAAAGCCAGTTCCTGGTCAGTGCCGACCGTTTCGCCATCGTCAACACCATCGCAGGCGGAGCTATCTCTGTTCCGTTTGCGGTTCAGGGCGGCCAGGTGTTCATGAACTCTGCCTTCATCCAGGACGGCAGCATCACGATGCTGAAGATCGGCCAGTACCTGCAATCCGACAACTATGTCGCCGGGTCACAGGGGTGGCGGCTGGATAAAGCCGGGAACCTGGAGTTCAACGGCCCAGCCCCGGGCGGTGGTCGTCTGACCATGACCAGCCGAGCCATCAAGGTCTATGACCAAAACGGCGTCAAGCGAGTGCAACTGGGGGATATGGATGCATGAGCTATGGACTGAGGTTATGGGGCGCCGACGGGGCGCTCCAGATGGACGAGAACTCGTTCACGATGCGAATCGTGCTTTCGACGCTCGTCACATTCCCAAATGAAGCAAAGGTCATGCAAAGCTTTTCCGTTCCCGGATGTACAGCTTCAAATGCCGTTGCAATCGTAATTCCAAACGGCCCCTATAACTGGGACACAGAAGAACAGTTTGAGACTGAAATGGTCTCCGGGGCGGCTCGCGTTTACAACTACACGCGCACCTTTGAAGCTAGTTTGGCTACATCTGGAACCATGCGCCTCATGGTTATAAGGTTCGCGACATGACATATGGACTAACATTTACAAACAACAGCAACGAGGTAGTAATTGATTCTGAATTCTCTCGGCTGAATGTAATTTGCAAGGGAACTTACGCACCAACTGAGGAGTTTAATCTAGGGTCTACCACAATCTTTCCACTGGTTATAACCAGTGTAGAGCCACCGCTAGTCTTTTGCAGGCCGAACACTGGAGGTCTTGGTGTCATTTCTAAAGTTCAGGTGCTCGGCTCTCCTGGGGCGTGGACTGGGTTCTATGTTAGGACTGCAAATGTATCAACGGCTCAGCCAAACGGCCGTTACTTTGCTGCGACATTTGGTGCGCAGCCAGTCAGCACCTACGGCTTGAGGCTTTGGGATGGATCTTCAAATCTGCTGTTCGATTCCGGAACTCCAAGCGCACTGTTCGTAAGGGCGTTTCAAAACTGGACTTACGTTAGATCTGAAACTGGAGGGACGGGATCGACGAAGAGTTTCTACACTGTTCCATTCAGTTTTCCTGAAAACGAGTATCTCCTTATCAATACGTTTGGCATGAGGATGGTAACCGGCGCCGGATCCGGCAGAAACGTTTACACAATGTGGGACTTTTCTGCTGGGATTTTATATGCAGTGACAGACGGATTTTCTAACCCATTTGCTTTTTTCATGCCGGCTGTTTTCGCGAAGCTTTCAAATTAATTAACTGAAGGAATACTTCATGACCTGGTACAAGACTGGGACGGTCTCCGCCACCCTGAATTCAACTGCTGTGATCGGAACAGGCACGGCGTGGACCGCTGGATGCCGCGTAGGCGATGAATTTCGAGGCCCGAACGGGAAAGTTTACGAAGTAACTGGTCTCGGCAGCGATACAGCCATATCCATCTATCCGCCGTACGAAGGGCCCACCGTCTCCGGGGGCAGCTATGTACTGAAGCCAGTTCAGGGATACAACAAGGCTTCAGCCGATGCACTGCGTGAAATCGTAAACACATATGGCGCTCAGTTGGCCGCCCTTAAGACCACCGGCAACTACGACGTTCTGCCGGTGACCAAAGGCGGCACCGGAGGCACCACTCAGGCGGAGGCCCAAACCGCCCTGGGCCTGGCTCCGCAAACCAGCACCAGTGATTCAACTGCCGGCCGCCTGATGCTCAATGGGGCGCATGGATTGGGCAGCGTCCTGACGTTGCCGGTTATGCCCACGCTGCTGACTCACTTGCCGTCTGGGCTCTACCGAGGTGTTGGCGGGACGACTGTTGGTTCCCCTTTCTCCACGGCCAGCGGTTTCATGGCCTTTGCCAAGCGATACTCCACTAACGACACCTTCTATACGATCTTTGCAGCTTCGGTCGGTCGCATTTTTGAAGGGTGGTACACCACGGGCGCCTCATCGATTGATTGGTTCGAGATATTCACCACCAAGAACTCGGTGGGCGCAGTATCACAAGTTGGCGGCGTCCCAACGGGAGCGCTTCTGCAGCGCGGCACCACGACCACGGGAACGTTTTCGAAATACGCCTGCGGGACACTGATTTGTTCCGGTTGGTCGACTACAGCGGCGACAGCATCCAGTGCTGCTGGCAGCGTTTTCATCGGTTCCGGCTTCACGAGCTTCACCTTTCCGCATGCGTTCAGTTCACCGCCAGCCTGTAGTGATGCTTCGCGATTCCAAATTTCTGGAGGCTCAGGGGCCGGATCTGGACGCGGGTGGGGGACGATCGGTTTAGTGACCGCTTCGACGGTTACGCACATCGTGTACGGCCAGGCTTCGAACTCATCAATGTATCCAGGCTATGTGGCTCATGGGAGGTGGTACGAATGAAGATTGAGCTGCTGCCACAGGTCGGCGCCGCAACTTTCACAGTCGTGAAGAGCGGTGACACGCTGACCATCAACAACGAACGGTTTGACCTGTCCAACATAGCCGAGGGGGACACCTTGCCGCTCGGATCAATCGACTCAGTGTGGTTCGTCGATGACATCACCCGCCAGGGCGGAGAGCTTTGCATCCGTCTGCTTTTCCCGGTTCCTTCGAATTACAGCCAGGAGCAGGCGTTCCCCAACCCACTGTGGAATGTCGCCGACGGCTTGGTAGTGTTCCCGCCTCCAAAGATGCCCGCCGGCGAGTTGTATATTCCGCCCAGCCCTGACCCAACTGCCGAGATCATCGAACCTGCCATCGACTGGACGAAGCTGATCACCCGTGCCATGAAGGCTGCCGCTTTGCTTGAGCAGGAATTAGCCGAAGTGAAGGCGCAGCTTTCTGCGAAGAACGCTGCAGCGATGGCGCAGATCGCCCGTATTCAGGATCGCATCGACACCATTGGATTCGGCATCGACGTCGGTGAGGCAACGCCCGAGGAGGAGGCCGAGCAGGCCGCGCTGCTGATCACGCTGAAGGCCTGGAAGAAGTACAAGTATGACCTGGGCAAGGTCACGGTTCAGCCGACTTGGTACCAGGCACCGGTGTGGCCGGTAGAGCCGCCGATTCCTGAAATCATCGCCGCGCCTATGCTGGGCGCCGCCAAAACCATCTGAGCTGACTCGATCACCGATCAGTAATTACCCGCGCAGAGCCTAAGGCCTATTGCTCCATAGGGAGCTTTTTCTACGGCTTTTTCGCCAGCCCATGCGGCGACCCTTTCGATATCAGCGGGTGTAATTCTGTCAAGGTTGATGGGGAATGGCTCGAGCCCCTCAACCAAGATATCTACTCCGCCATGCTCTCTTAAAGAAGAAATCGTCGCATTCAAAACGCAAATTTGTTGCATTGGCGGCACCCCATTAAATGTTCAATTGTAGCCCGATTCTTCGGGCTTTTTATTGCCTGGAGAAAAGTATGACCGTTTCCGAGAAGGACCGCGACATCTTGGCCCGTACGCTGTGGGGCGAAGCCCGGGGCGAAGGCCTGGCCGGGCAGATTGCGGTGGCATGGACCATTCGCAACCGGGTGGACGACGGCCGGTCCAAGTCCTGGTGGGGGGAGGGCTATGCCGGCGTGTGCCAGGCACCATACCAGTTCAGTTGCTGGAACAAGAACGACCCGAACTATCCCTACCTGAGCGGCGCCAAGCCGATCCCGCCGAAGCAGTTCGCCCAGGCGCAGCGGGCGGCTGACCTGGTGATCTCCGGCGCCGAGCCCGACATCACCAAGGGCGCGACCCACTACTACGCCACGACGATGCCGAAGCCGCCGGCCTGGGCCAAGGATGCAACCCAGACCTTCCGCCTGGGCAATCACGTCTTCTTCAAGGATGTGCCATGAATCCCGCCACGCTGAAGCTGATGATCGCCGGCGTGGCCGTGGCGCTGATCCTGGCCATGAGCGCGACATGGAAGATTCAGGACTGGCGCTACGGGAAGCGGCTGGCGGAGCAGGCCGGCCTGCACCAGTCCGATCTGGACAAGATCAGCAGTGCAGCCGCGGCCCAGGTCCAGGCGGAGCAGGGCAAGCGCCTGGCTCTGGAACAGCGGCTGTCAGCCAGCGAACAAACACACCACAAGGAACTGAGCGATGCTCAAACCACTCAAGATCGCCTGCGCGATCGCATTGCCACTGCTGATGTCCGGCTGTCAGTCCTCCTTGCCGAGGATCCAGCCGGTTGCAACGCAGTGCCTGCCACCGCCGGCGCCGTCGGCGTGGTTCATGGAGCCCGTCGAGCCCAACTTGACCCAGCGCATGCTCAAAGAATTGTCGCCATCACCGACGCCGGCGACCGGGGGCTGATCGCACTGAAGGCTTGCCAGGCATATGTCAGGGAGTTGAATCCGCGATAGGCGTGGGAAGCCGTCCTATCATCGGCCACCGATCGTGAATCCAGGCGTACTCATCAGGCGGCGAGGTAGTGACGACGTAGACCCGTCGGTTCTCGTCCTCGCCCAGCACCAGGCATTCCAGCCCGAAGCCTTCGTTCATGTCGAACCAGTGCGAAACCCGCTCCCCATCCTTCTCCATGTAGCGCTGCACGAGCCCCAGGGCCCGTTGCGGGTGATACTTCTCCCATCCACCACGCTCCACCGTCTCCAGCTTCGCCCACCCTCCTGATGGGCCGGTGCCTTTCTCCTCACGGCGCCGGCCCCATCGCACCCATCCAAGGTCGGTCCCGTCTTCAAGCACCACGGGAAACGCAGCCTTGGGGTTCGGGAAGTACACCTTCACCCGTTCATACGCTCTGTTTTTGTCCGCCGCTTCAACTCCGCCGCACATTACGATCCCCTGATTCTGCATTTCTCAGTGGACCCTGGCCATTCACAGGAAGTTTGCTTGAGCATCGAGGCTTTTCGACGAAGCCCAAGCCGTTACAAGGCTCGCAGTCCTCACGTACGCCGAACTGATCCAGGCACTTCGAGCATTGGACAAACCTCGCCAGCTCCAGGAAAGGCCTGAGCCTCTGCACGATTTCAATATCACGGTTCTCGGTCGCGACCTGGACAACATCGACCATCCATCGATAGACATCTGGGTCATCAATCGCTTCGTACACCTTGCCCGAGACCATTCGCTTCGTCTCAATCAGGTCGAACTGTCGACCGTCATCCATCGTCAGGCTGAGGCCTTCTATACGGCCGGTGGCTATGGCGAAGCTGTAATTGAGTACCAGCCCCGATTTGTCCCGGTAGACTTTTCCATCATAGGGACGCGGCTTTTCCGCGCTGCTTTCTTCCAGGCGAAGGACTGAATGAAATATCGTCCCGATCCTTGGGCCGCCATCCCGTGGTACCACGTCATATCCACATGCGCCGCGGTACATGACTGGGTTTGACTGCAGCTCCTCCACGGCGTGCCAGTAAGCGGCATCCGCCATTTCATCCATTTCCAACTGCTGCATGCGGTCAATCAAGCCTTCCTCGGCGAGCCTGGCGCTGGTTTCATGCAGGCTTGATCTGTGAGCCTCAGGGTTTTCCATTCGGAATTCGTGGTCATCAAGGGTCGTTCGCCAAAGTTGAAGTCTCAGCGCTTTGGCTTGGTCAAAGTTCATGGTTGGGATCGCTGGCTGACTACTGTTTGGATGTACAGTAATCGAGGCTCGACAATTCGGGCGAGGGTGAGGCGACGAGCTGTAGGGGTTTGGGTGTGAGCGGTCGGCAGGACGCCGGAGGCGGGATAAAATAGCCGTGTGATGAGAATGTGTCACACGCCGTGATACGATGTGACATGAAGCGCTAAATCTGAACGGTTGTGACGGTTGCGGGCGTCGTAACCTATTGATATTGCTTGTCTTTACCTAAAGGCGCATGATTTAGGTTCCAGCGCCGCAAGGTGTGAGAGTTCGAGTCTCTCCGTCCGCACCATACAAGTGGCTATTTAAATAGCAGAAAACGGCGCAGTACCTGAAAGGGGCTGCGCCGTTTTTGTTTTTGGTGGTTCTGTGTTTGGCGTCGTTGCTGTTTTTGCGGTTGTGCGCAGTGGTCGGCTTGTCGCGAATGTGTTTCGTGATGATGCACGGTATGCCCGTTGGTCTCCTTGTGGGGGCGGGGCACTGTGCGACCGGACAAGTCGCTTCTATATATAGAAGCGCTGGCGCAGAGCCTTGGACTGAATCGACTGTATTTGCAATCCGGCTGGGGCATGACTGTTTGCCCCAGCCTAAATCCGGCGCCTGTTTCCAGCGCGTTTTCAGTAGGGTGACTTCTTGAGTTTGACCTACTAGAATGCATGCCCTTGATTCTGGGGTCGGAAACGCCCGGCCAACGTCTGTGCAACGAGGAATATCCATGCAAGTTTCTGTTGAAAATACTTCTGCTCTTGAGCGCCGCATGAGCATCACCGTGCCGGCTGAGCGCATCGAGACTCAGGTCAACAAGCGTCTGCAGCAGACTGCCCAAAAGGCCAAAATCCCAGGTTTCCGCCCAGGCAAAGTGCCAATGAGCGTGATCCGTCAGCGTTACGAAGCTGATGCGCGTCAGGAAGCCGTGGGCGACGTGATCCAGTCTTCGTTCTACGAAGCGGTCGTCGAGCAGAAGCTGAACCCCGCCGGTGCGCCGTCCGTCGAGCCTAAAGTGCTGGAAAAAGGCAAGGACCTGGAATTCGTCGCCACGTTCGAAGTGTTCCCGGAGTTCACGGTTGCCGGTTTCGAGTCCATCGCTGTCGAGCGCCTGAGCGCTGACGTGTCGGATGCCGACCTGGACAAGATGCTGGACATCCTGCGCAAGCAGAACACCCGTTTCGAAGTGACCGAGCGTGCTGCCCAGAACGAAGACCAACTGAACATCGACTTCGTCGGCAAGGTCGACGGAGAAGAGTTCGCGGGTGGTTCCGCCAAGGCCACCCAGCTGGTGCTGGGCTCCGGTCGCATGATTCCTGGTTTCGAAGACGGCCTGGTTGGCGCCAAGGCCGGTGAAGAGCGCGTTCTGAACGTGACCTTCCCCGAGGATTACCAGAACCTGGACCTGGCTGGCAAAGCCGCCGAGTTCACCGTGACCGTCAACAGCGTTTCCGAGCCGAAGCTGCCTGAGCTGAACGAAGAGTTCTTCGCCCAGTTCGGCATCAAGGAAACCGGTCTGGAAGGTTTCCGCGCCGAAGTTCGCAAGAACATGGAGCGCGAGCTGCGCCAGGCCATCAAGTCCAAGGTCAAGAACCAAGTCATGGACGGTCTGCTGGCCTCCAACCCGATCGAAGTGCCAAAGGCCCTGCTGGACAACGAAGTGAACCGTCTGCGGGTGCAGGCTGTTCAGCAGTTCGGCGGCAACATCAAGCCGGACCAACTGCCGGCGGAGCTGTTCGAAGAGCAGGCCAAGCGCCGCGTCGTGCTGGGCCTGATCGTTGCCGAAGTGGTCAAGCAGTTCGAGCTCAAGCCTGACGAAGCCCGCGTTCGTGAGCTGATCCAGGAAATGGCCTCGGCCTATCAAGAGCCTGAGCAAGTCGTGTCCTGGTACTACAAGAACGACCAGCAACTGAACGAAGTCCGTTCGGTTGTGCTGGAAGAACAAGTTGTGGATACTGTTCTGCAGAAAGCTAGCGTGACCGATAAAGCGGTCTCTTACGAAGAAGCGGTCAAGCCGGTGGAAGCTCCACAAGCCGATTGATGGTTCTGCGGTAAGAAATAAACACCCATAAGCCAGCCTTCGTGCTGGCTTATGCGTATTCAAGACATAACTATTTGGGAGTGACTGCGAGACATGTCCCGCAATTCTTTTTATCAGCAGAGCTCTGACATCCAGGCCGCAGGCGGCCTGGTCCCGATGGTTATCGAGCAGTCCGCCCGCGGCGAACGTGCCTATGACATCTACTCGCGTCTGCTCAAGGAACGCGTCATCTTCCTGATCGGCCCCGTTGAAGACTACATGGCCAACCTGGTCGCGGCGCAGCTGTTGTTCCTTGAAGCGGAAAACCCGGACAAGGATATCCATCTGTACATCAACTCACCGGGCGGTTCGGTGACTGCGGGCATGTCGATCTACGACACCATGCAGTTCATCAAGCCAGACGTCTCCACCATCTGCATCGGTCAGGCCTGCAGCATGGGTGCCTTCCTGCTCGCCGGCGGCGCAGCGGGCAAGCGTCACTGCCTGCCTAACTCGCGGATGATGATTCACCAGCCATTGGGTGGCTTCCAGGGCCAGGCGTCGGATATCGACATCCATGCCAAGGAAATCCTCCACATTCGTTCGCGCCTGAACTCGTTGCTGGCCCATCACACCGGCCAGAGCCTCGAAACCATTGAGCGCGATACCGAGCGTGACAACTTCATGAGCGCCGAGCGTGCAGCCGAATACGGCCTGATCGACTCTGTGATCAACAAGCGTCAAATGCCTGCCTAAGCCGCTCAAAATGCAGGTGGTTGGGATGACCGGCCGCCGGCGGGCTTGAAAAAGCCCGCAATTGCCTTCATCTTGTGTTGCAAGCCTATCGGATTTGGATCGATCGAATGACTGACACCCGCAACGGCGAGGACAACGGCAAACTGCTTTATTGCTCCTTCTGTGGCAAAAGCCAGCATGAAGTGCGCAAATTGATTGCCGGCCCCTCGGTCTTCATTTGCGACGAGTGCGTCGACCTGTGCAATGACATCATCCGCGAGGAGGTGCAGGAAGCCCAGGCCGAGAGCAGCGCGCATAAATTGCCTTCGCCTAAAGAAATCAGCGGCATCCTTGATCAGTATGTGATTGGTCAGGAGCGTGCGAAAAAGGTACTGGCCGTAGCGGTGTACAACCACTACAAGCGCCTGAACCAGCGTGACAAAAAGAATGACGAGGTCGAACTCGGCAAGAGCAACATCCTGCTGATCGGCCCGACAGGCTCGGGTAAGACCCTGCTTGCCGAAACCCTGGCTCGTTTGCTGAACGTTCCGTTCACCATCGCCGACGCAACCACCCTCACCGAGGCGGGTTATGTAGGTGAAGACGTCGAGAACATCATTCAGAAGTTGTTGCAGAAGTGCGACTACGATGTGGAAAAAGCCCAGATGGGTATTGTCTACATCGATGAAATCGACAAGATTTCCCGCAAGTCCGACAACCCGTCCATCACCCGGGATGTTTCCGGTGAGGGCGTGCAGCAGGCCTTGCTCAAGTTGATCGAAGGCACGGTCGCTTCCGTTCCACCCCAAGGTGGTCGCAAGCATCCGCAGCAGGAATTCCTGCAGGTCGACACCCGTAACATCCTGTTCATCTGCGGTGGTGCGTTCTCCGGCCTGGAAAAGGTTATTCAAAACCGTTCCACCCGTGGTGGCATCGGCTTCAATGCCGAAGTACGCAGCAAGGAAGAGGGCAAGAAGGTCGGTGAGTCCCTGCGTGAAGTCGAACCTGACGATTTGGTCAAGTTCGGTCTGATCCCGGAATTCGTCGGTCGTCTGCCAGTCCTGGCGACGTTGGATGAGTTGGATGAAGCGGCGTTGATGCAGATTCTGACCGAGCCGAAAAACGCCCTGACCAAGCAGTATGCCAAGCTGTTCGAAATGGAAGGTGTAGACCTGGAATTCCGTTCCGACGCGCTGAAATCGGTCGCCAAGCGTGCCCTGGAGCGTAAGACCGGTGCCCGTGGGTTGCGCTCGATTCTCGAAGGCGTATTGCTCGACACGATGTATGAGATCCCCTCGCAGTCCGAGGTGAGTAAAGTCGTGATCGACGAAAGCGTTATAGAAGGCAAGTCCAAACCATTGTATATCTACGAAAACAATGAGAAGACTGCCAAGGCCGCACCGGACGCATAAGCGTTCCGCTGCCGGAACAAAGAAGGGGCCTTCGGGCCCCTTTGCTTTTAGCGCGTTTTAGACGTGTCTTAGCGCTTGTTTTTTTTCAAGGCTGCCCCCATCTTGGTTTCAAGCTTACTTCCATCTGTTTCCGGCCCTAGGGCCGCCGTAGAGGCGAAATCATGAAGACAACCATCGAATTGCCTCTCCTGCCATTGCGCGATGTCGTGGTGTATCCGCACATGGTTATCCCGCTGTTCGTGGGGCGCGAGAAGTCCATCGAAGCCCTCGAGGCTGCGATGACGGGTGACAAGCAGATTCTTCTGCTGGCTCAGAGAAATCCAGCCGACGATGATCCCGGCGAAGACGCACTGTATCGCGTAGGTACGATTGCAACGGTTCTGCAATTGCTCAAGTTGCCCGACGGTACCGTCAAGGTCCTGGTCGAAGGCGAGCAGCGCGGGACTGTCGAACGTTTCAGCGAGGTGGACGGTCATTGCCGTGCCGAGGTGTCGCTGATCGAAGAAGTCGATGCGCCCGAGCGTGAGTCAGAGGTGTTTGTCCGCAGCCTGCTGTCACAGTTCGAACAATACGTGCAGCTGGGCAAGAAGGTGCCAGCGGAGGTCCTGTCGTCGCTCAACAGCATCGACGAGCCTGGGCGGCTGGTCGATACGATGGCGGCCCACATGGCCCTCAAGATCGAGCAGAAGCAGGAAATTCTCGAGATCATCGACCTGTCGGCCCGTGTCGAGCACGTGTTGGCATTGCTCGACGGCGAGATCGATCTGTTGCAGGTCGAGAAACGCATTCGCGGTCGCGTCAAGAAGCAGATGGAGCGCAGCCAGCGCGAGTACTACCTGAATGAGCAGATGAAGGCCATTCAGAAAGAGCTGGGCGATGGCGACGAAGGTCACAATGAAATCGAAGAGCTGAAAAAGCGCATCGATGCCGCTGGCTTGCCCAAGGATGCCTTGGCCAAGGCTCAGGCCGAGTTGAACAAGCTCAAGCAAATGTCGCCGATGTCTGCCGAAGCCACCGTGGTGCGTTCCTACATCGACTGGCTGGTCCAGGTGCCGTGGAAAGCCCAGAGCAAGGTGCGTCTGGACCTGGCGCGCGCCGAAGACATCCTCGACGCCGATCATTACGGTCTGGAAGAGGTCAAGGAACGCATCCTTGAGTATCTCGCCGTACAGAAGCGCGTGAAAAAGATTCGCGGCCCGGTCCTGTGCCTGGTCGGCCCTCCCGGGGTCGGTAAAACCTCCCTCGCGGAGTCGATTGCCCACGCGACCAACCGCAAATTCGTACGCATGGCCCTGGGTGGCGTGCGCGACGAGGCGGAAATTCGTGGTCATCGCCGGACCTACATCGGTTCGATGCCAGGAAGATTGATTCAAAAAATGACAAAGGTCGGCGTGCGCAACCCGCTGTTCCTTTTGGACGAAATCGACAAGATGGGCAGCGATATGCGCGGCGATCCCGCCTCTGCGTTGCTCGAAGTGCTCGATCCTGAGCAGAATCACAACTTCAACGATCACTACCTCGAGGTCGACTACGACCTGTCGGACGTGATGTTCCTCTGCACTTCCAACTCCATGAACATTCCGCCGGCATTGCTGGACCGGATGGAGGTGATCCGTCTACCGGGCTATACCGAGGACGAGAAGATCAACATCGCCGTGAAGTACCTTTCGCCCAAGCAGATCCAGGCCAATGGCCTGAAAAAGGGCGAGCTGGAATTCGACGAGGAAGCGATTCGCGACATCATCCGCTACTACACCCGCGAAGCCGGCGTGCGTGGCCTGGAGCGGCAGATTGCCAAGGTCTGCCGCAAGGCGGTCAAGGAACATGCGCTGGAAAAACGTTTCGCGGTCAAGGTCACTGCGGACATGCTGGAGCACTTCCTGGGTGTGCGCAAGTTCCGCTACGGCCTGGCCGAGCAGCAGGACCAGATCGGCCAGGTGACTGGCCTGGCGTGGACTCAGGTCGGTGGCGAGTTGCTGACCATCGAAGCGGCCGTGGTACCGGGCAAGGGGCAACTGATCAAGACCGGTTCCCTGGGCGACGTGATGGTCGAGTCGATCACCGCGGCGCTGACGGTGGTGCGCAGTCGTGCCCGAAGCCTGGGCATTCCCCTGGACTTCCATGAGAAGCGCGACACGCACATCCACATGCCTGAAGGGGCTACGCCCAAGGACGGCCCAAGCGCCGGCGTAGGCATGTGCACGGCCCTGGTCTCGGCATTGACCGGCATCCCGGTGCGCGCCGACGTCGCCATGACGGGTGAAATCACGCTGCGCGGCCAGGTTCTGGCGATTGGTGGGCTGAAGGAAAAACTGCTGGCGGCGCACCGTGGCGGGATCAAGATCGTGATCATTCCCGAAGAGAATGTCCGCGATCTGAAGGAAATTCCTGACAACATTAAGCAAGATCTTCAGATCAAACCGGTTAAATGGATTGACGAGGTCCTGCAAATTGCGCTGCAATACGCGCCGGAGCCCTTGCCGGATGTGGCTCCGGAGATTGTCGCGAAGGAAGAAAAGCGGGAGTCTGACTCTAAGGAAAGAATTAGCACGCATTAACACGCATTTGCCTGGGGGGCCTTCCTTGACAGTTTTTTAGAGCCCTTGTTATAAAGCGGCTCTTAAGTGTCTGCAGGCCATTCAGCACTCGTTTTTGCTTTCACCAAAAAAAACTTAGAATCATCTCAAATAGATATAAGGGGACTTAGAGTGAACAAGTCGGAACTGATTGATGCTATCGCTGCATCCGCTGATATCCCGAAAGCTGCTGCTGGCCGTGCGCTGGACGCTGTAATCGAATCCGTCACTGGCGCTCTCAAGGCTGGCGACTCCGTTGTTCTGGTTGGTTTCGGCACCTTCTCCGTGACTGATCGCCCAGCTCGTACCGGTCGCAACCCGCAGACCGGCAAGACGCTGGAGATTCCTGCTGCCAAGAAGCCAGGTTTCAAAGCTGGTAAAGCACTGAAAGAAGCCGTTAACTAAGGTTTCGTTGAGTTTATCCGGGTCGGGGTCATGCCTGGCTTGGCAGCGGAGCGGTAATGCGACCGGTTGCTACCGGTTTGTGACGCCAGGGCTTGCAGGTTCGAGCCCGGTCCGCTCCGCCAGTTACGAGAAGGCGCATCCTCGGATGCGCCTTTCTTCTATCCGGATTCTACCCACGCTCCACGGTTGCCTAAATTTGAAGTTCAACCGTTTCTGGGGGACGCATGCTGCAGAATATCAGGGACAATTCACAAGGCTGGATTGCCAAGACCATCATCGGGGTCATCGTCGCATTGATGGCGTTGACCGGTTTCGATGCCATTTTCAAAGCCACTACCAACAGTAACGACGCGGCCAAGGTCAACGGCGAAAATATCAGCCAGAACGAGCTGAGCCAGGCGGTCGACATGCAACGTCGCCAGCTCATGCAACAGCTGGGCAAGGATTTCGATGCCTCCCTGCTGGACGAAAAAATGCTGCGCGATTCGGCGCTCAAGGGCCTGATCGACCGCAAGTTGTTGCTGCAAGGCGCACACGATGCGAAATTCGCTTTCTCGGAAGCTGCGCTCGATCAAGTCATCCTGCAAACGCCTGAGTTCCAGGTCGATGGCAAATTCAGCCCCGAGCGTTTCGATCAGGTGATCCGCCAGTTGGGTTACAGCCGCATGCAATTCCGCCAGATGCTGGCCCAGGAAATGCTGATCGGTCAGTTGCGCGCCGGCCTGGCGGGCAGCGGTTTTGTCACCGATGCCCAAGTGTTGGCATTCGCCCGCCTGGAAAAGCAGACCCGTGATTTCGCCACCTTGAACATCAAGGCCGATCCTGCGTCGGTGAAGCTGACCGATGATGAGGTCAGGGCTTACTACGACCAACACGCCAAGGAATTCATGACGCCTGACCAGGTGGTCATCGATTACCTCGAGCTGAAGAAAGCCTCTTTCTTCGATCAGGTCAGCGTCAAGGACGAAGACCTGCAAGCGGCCTATCAGAAAGAAATCGCCAACCTGTCCGAGCAGCGTCGCGCTGCGCACATCCTGATCGAAGTGAACGACAAGGTGACCGAAGCCCAGGCCAAGGCGAAGATCGAAGAGGTCCAGGCTCGCCTGGCCAAAGGCGAATCGTTTGAAGCCCTGGCGAAGGAGTTTTCCCAGGATCCGGGGTCGGCGAGCAATGGCGGCGATCTCGGCTATGCCGGCCCAGGCGTCTACGATCCGGAATTCGAAAAGGCCTTGTACGCCTTGGGCAAGGACCAGGTCTCGGCACCGGTCCGCACCGATTTCGGTCTGCACCTGATCAAGCTGCTGGGTGTCGAAGCGCCCGAAGTGCCGACCTTCGCCAGTCTCAAGGACAAGCTGACTCGCGAGCTGAAGACTCAGCAGGTGGAGCAGCGTTTCGTGGAGGCGACCAAGCAACTGGAGGATGCCTCGTTCGAAGCGTCCGACCTGGCGCAGCCGGCTCAGGACTTGAAGCTGACCGTCCACACATCGGCCCCGTTCGGTCGTGAAGGCGGTGAAGGGATTGCGGCCAATCGCGCCGTGGTCACTGCGGCGTTCAGCCCGGAAGTGCTGGATGAAGGTGCCAACAGCACCGCCATCGAGCTGGACCCGGAAACCGTCGTGGTACTGCGTGCCAAGGAGCACCGCAAGCCAGAGCAACTGCCGCTGGACAAGGTGGCCGGGCCGATTCGTGCTCAATTGGCCAAGGAACACGCCAGCGCAGCGGCCAAGACCCGCGCCGACGAGCTGATCGCCAGCCTGCGTGACGGCAAGACGGCACTGGACAAACCGGTTGACGGCCAAGGCTGGAAAGCCATCGAGGCGGCCACCCGCAACCAGGAAGGCATCGACCCGGCGGTGCTGCAAGCACTGTTCCGCATGCCCAAGCCTGAGTCCAAGGACAAGCCGACGTTCAGCAGCGTGACCTTGCCTGACGGCAGCCTGGTGGTTGTGCGTCTGAACGGCGTGAACGAAGCGGCGGCACCGACTGACGAAGAGAAAGCGGAATATCGTCGCTACCTTGCGTCCCGTGTGGGCCAGCAGGACTTCGCGGCCTATCGCAAGCAGTTGGAGAGTCAGGCGGATATCAAGCGTTTCTAATCGCTTGATGCTTCTCCAGAGCTGGCTGTGATGCTGCTCACTTGAAAAGACGGCGCTTCTTCAGAAATGGGAAGCGCCGTTTTTTTGGTTTTTTTTCGGGGCGGGTGGGGTATATCCATGTCTCGGTAACAGTTCAAGTGACGGTATCAGGCCAAAATGCCAGGGTTTTTGTATCTGCCTGTTGCCCAAAAGTGGGTGTTCGTCGATCTGCCGACTTGGCGTCTTTTTCCTGCAAACAACCCCCAGTAGACTTGTAACCCCATTGAAACAAGATTAGCCACGCTGCCAGGTCGCGTTCTGTTGCACAATACGCCCCGGACCGTTTTTCTCAGGATGTTCAATGTTCAAATCATTTCACATGCGCACCGTCGGGCTTGCATTGGTGCTGGCCGCCGCAGCCGGTTGCTCGTCGAAGAAAGCCGCCATCTACGAGCACGAGAACTTCGACGATTCCGGCACGTTCTCGCGCACTTATCCAGTGAGCGACGCGGCGACCTGCGAGGCCGGGCGCCGGGCGTTGCTCAGCCAGGGCTACATCATCACCAGCAGCGATCCGAAGCTCGTCAGTGGCCACAAGAGTTTCCAGCAGACCGGCGAGACCCATATGGAGATCAGTTTCAACCTGGTCTGTGCCGAGGACGGCGGTGCCGGACACCGTGCGACCATGTTCGCCAACGCCTTGCAGGACCGTTATGCCCTGAAGAAAACCAACAACTCCGCCAGCCTGGGCGTGGGCGTGCTGGGTTCGGTGTCGATGCCGATCGGCTCTTCGGACGATTCGATGGTCAAGGTCGCCAGCGAAACCGTGTCGGCGGCCAAGTTCTATGAGCGTTTCTTTGCCTTGGTGGAGCTGTTCCTGCCCCCCGAAGCGAAGAAAGCTGCCGAGAAGGCTGAGAATGCCGATAAGCCAAAAACCGAGCTGGGTGTCCCGGAACCCAAGGCTGAACCGGCTGCCTTGATGCCGGCTCCGGCTCCAGTTGCAGCGCCTGCGTCGGCACCTGCAACCACGCCGGTAAACGAGGCCGCGCCGGCCCCCGTCGAAACCGCCCCTGCGGTGTCGGAGCCCGTCGTACCGCCGAGCGAGCCAGCGCCGATTGCGCCTGAGTCGTTCGAGTCTGCGCCGACGACGGAAACCGTGACACCGCCACCACCACCGTCCAGTTCATTGCCGGCCCCGAGCGAGCCGATCCAGCCGCTTCCGGCTTCCTGAAGGTCCCCGTGGCAGGGTGTTACGCCCTGTCACACTTCACGCGGTAATTTCCCGACCCTGTGCTACGTTTAATTCATGAAGCCTTTGCTTCATGTTTTGTTCATAAAGCAGCTTTATGCTGATGCCAGCGCCATCAGGCATTGGATTCAATGACAGGGGAAGGACACGTAATGGACGATTATCAGGAAGAGCTGCTGGAATACCAGGCCTATGAACTGGACCCGCTGGAACCCGCCGAAGATGCAACGGAGTTGTAGGAGAGCAAGCTAGCGCTTTAAGCTCAGCGCCCTCTGTGACTACGACGAAACTCCCCGGGCGTCTGGTCGTTCCAGCGTTTGAAGGCTCGTTGAAAGGCCTCGGCTGAGGCAAACCCCAACAAGTAGGCGATTTCGCCGAACGCCAGTTCGGTATCGCGTATGTAGGTCATGGCCAAGTCGCGGCGGGTGTCGTTGAGGATGGCGCGAAATTGCGTGCCTTCCTCGGCCAGCTTGCGCCGCAGGGTCCAGGTCGGCAGTTTCAGGCGGGCCGCCACTTCTTCCAGGTCGGGTTCCCGGCCCCCGCTGAGCAACGGTCCCAGCAGTTGAATGATGCGCTCACGCAGGCTGCGGGTGCGGGTCAGTTGTTCCAATTCCCGTTCACACAATTGAACCATATGGTGCCAGGTGCTGGGGCAATGCTGTGGGTTGCGTTGGGCGAGGCTGTCCAGGCCCAGTCGCAGTTGATTCTGTTCGGCGCCAAACTGGATCGGGCAGTCACCGAGCGTGCGGTAAGCCTCCAGGTACGCCGGTTCCTCGAATTCGATGTCGATGCGTTCGGGCCGCAGCGCGATGCCGCTGACGCTGGACAGTTGGGCCAGCCAGCCGGCGATGATCGAATCCACGACGAAGCGGTTGTAGGCGTTATACGGGCTGATGGAATAGAACCGTAGCCAAGCGCCGCGGGCATCCTCATGAAAACTCGATTGGCCGCGATAGTTGGAACCATACAACGGCTCGAAACGGATCATGCAGCGGGCCGCCTCGCGCACGGTCGGCGCCTGGGCAGCGGTAACGCCCGCCAGCCCGGCTTGGCTCAAGCGCCCGAGTTGGCCCATGCGCAGGCCCAGGGCCGGGTCCTGGGTCTGTTGAATCGCGGCGTGGCCCAGGCGCATGTAGCGTGGGATCGACAGGCGTGCGCCGGGCTCGGCCAGGCGCGCGGCATCTAGGCCGTACTGCTCCAGCAAGGGCTTGGGGTCTTGCCCATGGCTGGCAATTGCGTCAGCCAGGCTGTGGACGAAGCCTACTGACAGGTCCCCCAGGCGCATCGGCTGCGGTTTCATGGTCACAACCACAGGTTAAGCAGGCGAGCGCCATGGGCTTCGCCATCGGGGAAGTGCTGGCCGTTGTGGCTGATGAAACTCTGGCCGGCGCTGCCGCTGTCCCAGAACTGGCCACGCAGGAATACGCTGACACCGCCCCGGGCCTGGCTGATGGGCAATTGGCCGGTCAGTGTCAGGCGATGCCAGGCTTGCCCCTCGCTTACTTCACCGGGCTTGAGGCTCACTTCGCTCGGTGTGGACAGGCCTTTATACCCGCTCCAGGGCTTGTCCCAGGCGCCGCGACCGATGACGAAGGCGGGCACCGCGATCAGTTGCGCGCCCTGTTCGTTGAGCTGCCGGTAGTGGAGCGGGTACCAGCTGTCGCTGCCGATCAGTACGCCCAGGCGCCCGGCGGGGGTGTCTATGACGAGGGGGGGGGCCGGATGGTCGGCGCCCAGCACATCCCGCTGTTCGAATACCGGATGTCGTTGGCGTTGTGGCTGGCCGATCGGCCGGCCATCGCTGCTGAACACCAGGCTGCTGTTGTACAGGGCGCCGCGGCCAATCTTCAGCTCGCCGTCGCTGATGCTGGGCTCGGGCAGCACGATGGAGCCGGCCACCAGGGTGACGCCGAACTCCTTGGCCAGCCCGCCGAACAGCGCTTGATAGTCGCGGGCCATGCTATCGGCCTTCATGCGCAGGTAGGCATCCTCCAGGCGGTTATCGCCTTGAGCGCTGACGAGCGCCTGGATAAACGCCAGCGGATTGCTGACCGCCAGCCAGTGCATGGCTTCCTTCAGGGTGGTGGCCTGGTACAACTCGTCTTTTTCGCCACCGACCATCAGCCAGGTGCCGATGTGCTCGGGCAGGACCACCACGGTCTTGGCATTGAGAAAACCCTGGTCGCGAGCCGCCTGCAGGTAGGCCGCCAGTTTACGGTGCAGGCGCTCGGGGCTCTGGTAGTCGGTGGGGAACAGTTCGGGCTGGATGCCCAGCAGGTTGCCGCGGTCGGCGGGCGTGCCCTGGTCGACCGCCAGGTTGATACGCAGGTCTGACAGGTAATGACCCGCAGGACGATCGGTCGTCCACAGTGCGTAGGTGACCAGGGCGGCAATCAAGGCCAGTGAAAACAGCAGGTACAGAAATTTGCGCATGGGGGAACAGTCAGCGGCCGTGTGCAGGTTCGTGATTTTTCATCAGGAGCTACGGGGCAGGGTACGGTAAAACAAGGGATTAGCGAAGGGCAGGCGCTGATTTGTAAGCCCGGCAAGCACCTGCAGAAGGTGTCCAAGGAATTATCTGAACAGCATTGATGAGGTGCTGGGTGACCTTCGATCCCCCCGGCAGCTGATCGGCGCGCTGCACATCTGGATCATTAAATTGTCAGTTACGGTCATTGAGCGCCCGCGTCCGGACTCCTACGCTGTGGGTCATGACAGACGCAAGCCGCAGAGCTTGTGCTTTTTCCGTGATCGCCCGTTGTGGAGTTACCGATGACCGCCTCCCATTACCCGCATCTGCTGGCCCCGCTGGACCTGGGTTTCACCACGTTGCGCAACCGTACCCTGATGGGCTCGATGCACACCGGCCTGGAAGAGAAACCCGGCGGCTTCGAACGCATGGCGGCGTATTTTGCCGAGCGCGCCCGGGGCGGCGTGGGCCTGATGGTCACCGGTGGGATCGGGCCGAACGACGAGGGCGGGGTCTACTCCGGCGCGGCCAAGTTGACCACGGAAGAAGAGGCGCTCAAGCACCGGATCGTGACCCGGGCCGTGCACGAGGCCGGTGGCAAGATCTGCATGCAGATTCTTCACGCCGGGCGCTACGCCTACAGCCCCAAGCAAGTGGCACCGAGCGCGATCCAGGCGCCGATCAATCCATTCAAGCCCAAGGAACTGGACGAGGAGGGTATCGAGAAGCAGATCAGCGATTTCGTCACCTGTTCGGTCCTGGCCCAGAAGGCCGAATACGACGGCGTCGAGATCATGGGCTCGGAAGGTTATTTCATTAACCAGTTCCTGGCGGCCCACACCAACCACCGTACCGACCGTTGGGGTGGCAGCTATGAAAACCGCATGCGCCTACCGGTGGAAATCGTCCGTCGGGTGCGCGAAGCGGTGGGCCCGAATTTCATCATCATTTTTCGCCTGTCGATGCTCGATCTGGTGGACGGTGGCAGCACCTGGGACGAAATCGTCCGGTTGGCCAAGGCCATCGAGCAGGCCGGCGCGACGATCATCAACACCGGTATCGGTTGGCACGAAGCACGAATTCCCACCATCGCCACCAAGGTTCCGCGGGCGGCGTTCAGCAAAGTCACGGCCAAGCTGCGTGGTTCGGTGAGCATCCCGCTGATCACCACCAACCGCATCAACACCCCCGAAGTGGCCGAGCAGATCCTGGCCGAAGGCGATGCCGACATGGTCTCCATGGCGCGGCCGTTCCTGGCCGATCCAGAGTTCGTCAACAAGGCCGCTGCCGGTCGCAGCGATGAAATCAACACCTGCATCGGCTGCAACCAGGCGTGCCTGGACCATACCTTTGGCGGCAAGCTCACCACTTGCCTGGTCAACCCACGGGCTTGCCATGAAACCGAGCTGAACTACCTGCCAGTGACCCACGTGAAGAAAATCGCCGTGGTCGGTGCCGGCCCGGCCGGGTTGTCCGCGGCCACGGTGGCGGCCGAACGTGGGCACCAGGTGACGCTGTTCGATTCGGCCAGTGAAATCGGTGGTCAGTTCAACGTCGCCAAGCGCGTGCCGGGCAAGGAAGAGTTCTTCGAAACCCTGCGCTACTTCAAGCGCAAATTGCAGACCAGCCATGTCGAGCTGTGCCTCGACACGCGGGTGGATGTGGCGCAATTGGTGGCGGGCGGCTACGACGAGATCATCCTCGCCACCGGCATCGCCCCACGCGTGCCGGCGATTCCCGGAGTGGAGCATGCCAAGGTCTTGAGCTACCTGGACGTGATCCTCGAGCGTAAGCCGGTGGGCCGCAGCGTCGCAGTGATCGGTGCCGGCGGTATTGGCTTCGACGTGTCGGAGTTCCTGGTTCACCAGGGCGTCGCCACCAGCCAGGACCGCGAAGCGTTCTGGAAGGAGTGGGGCATCGACACCCACCTCGAGGCCCGCGGCGGCGTGGCCGGGATCAAGGCTGAACCCCATGCACCGGCGCGCCAGGTGTTCCTGCTGCAACGCAAGACCTCGAAGGTCGGTGACAGCCTGGGCAAGACCACCGGCTGGATTCATCGCACGGGCCTGAAGAACAAGCAGGTGCAGATGCTCAACAGCGTCGAATACCTGAAGATCGACGATGACGGGCTGCACATCCGCATCGGCGAAACCGGCGAGCCGCAAGTTCTGGCGGTGGATAACATCGTGATCTGCGCCGGCCAGGATCCGCTGCGTGAGCTGCAGGAAGGCCTGGAAGCGGCGGGGCAGACCGTTCACCTCATCGGCGGTGCCGACGTGGCGGCGGAACTGGATGCCAAGCGGGCGATCAACCAGGGTTCGCGGTTGGCGGCGCAGTTGTAAGGATCAATCCCAGGAAAACCCTTGTGGGAGCGAGCCTGCTCGCGATTGTGGTGAGTCAGTTGCATGGATGTTGGCTGATCTGCCGCTATCGCGAGCAAGCTCGCTCCCACAGTGGGGAGGGGTGAACCTGAAGTCCCCCGCCAGCTGTTAAGATACCGGCCCGTTTTCCACCCGATCTGCCGCCATGCTGCTTCCCGCCCTCGACTGGCATCCCCAACCCCGACTCGAACCCCTTCACCTGGACTGGCTCGCCCGTGCCGGTGTCGAAGTAGCGGTGTTGCGCCTGGACCGGATCGATCCGCTGATCAGCGGCAACAAGTGGTTCAAGCTGGTCCCGCATCTGCGCGCCGCCCGTGAGGCCGGGGCCGAAGGGGTCATGAGCCTGGGCGGTGCGTATTCCAACCATTTGCATGCGCTGGCGGCGGCCGGCAAGCGCTTCGGCTTTCCCACGGCCGGGCTATTGCGCGGTCACCCCCGGGACACGCCGACGGTGCGCGACCTGAAAGCGTTTGGCATGGACCTGCACTGGTTGGGGTATGGCGGATACCGGGAGCGGCACGCAGCGGATTTCTGGGAGCCGTGGCAGATTCGCTATCCACATTTGCATCCGGTGCCCGAGGGCGGTTCGGGATTGCCTGGGGCGCAAGGCTGCATGACGTGGGTGGCCAGTGTCCGTGAACAATTGGCCGCGCTGGGATGGGCGGATTATCACGGCTGGTGGTTGGCTTGCGGTACTGGAACATCGCTGGCCGGACTGGTGCTGGCCGAAGCGGGCGAGCGCCCGGTCTACGGCGTGCTGGCCGTGCCCCCGGACCATGGCGTGGCCCGGCAGGTCGAGCGCATCGTGGGAGAAGCGGGGCTTTCCAGCCTGCGTCATGAGTTGTTCGACGGCAGCCGTGGCGGGTTCGCCCGGGTCGATGCCGAGCTCACGGCCTTCATCGAAACCACGGCGGCCATCGAACTGGAGCCGTTGTACACCGGCAAAGCCTTGATGGTGCTCAAGGCACGGGTCGAGGCGGGAGGCTTTGTCCCCGGCACGCGCCTGGTCTTTGTCCACACCGGCGGTTTGCAAGGCCGCCGAGGGTTCGATTGACGGGCGATCAGCCGCGTTTGGGCATCATCCGCAGCAGCGTGTTGTCCCGTACCACATAGTGGTGATACAGCCCCGCCAAGGCATGCAGGCCAATCAGCCAATAGCCGATGGTGCCGCCCAGCACGTGCCAGCCTTCCAGTTGCTTGGCGAAATCCTTGTCTTGATTGATGAGCAACGGCAGATCGAAACCGTAGAACATCACCTGGTGCCCTTCGGCGCTGGTGATCAGCCAACCCAGCAGCGGCATGGCGATCATGAACAGGTACAGCGTCCAGTGCATCAGGCGGGCGAGGACGGTTTGCCAGGCAGGCGATGCCGGGAAAATCGCCGGTGCCTTGCCCATGCTGCGGGCGAACAGGCGCAGCCAGACCAGCACGAACACCGTCAGGCCGAGCATGAAATGCGCTTCCTTGATCAGTGTCCGGCCGCCGCTGCCCTTGGGGAAAATTCCCCGCAACTCAATGCAGGCATAAACCACGGCCAGCAGGACCAGCATCAGCCAATGCAAAGTTACCGTGACGGTACTGTAGCGGCTTTCCGAGTTTTTCCAGGGCATTGCGGGTATCTCCAACAATCAGGGTCGAGCGCCGTCTAACGCGGCGTGTCTTTACTGTAAGCCCGTTTCGCTGGGTTTGCATGAACCAGATCAGGTTTGCTGGCAAGAAGCCAAAAGGCAGGATCAGGGTGTGAAGTCTGGCGGGTTCAGCAGCCAGTCCAACAGCAGCCCGGCATCGTGATTGCCAAGGGATGGTTTCGGTGGGGCGGCGGCGTGTCCTGCGCCGGTATCGACAGCCCCGGGGCACAGCACCGGTCGGTCGGGGTCGCCATCGAGAAAGCTCACCAGCACTTCGCTGCCGGCCATCAGGGGAGGGCTGTCGCCCAGCGTCAGTCGCGACACGGGCAGCGTGATGCCTTCCTGGTCCGGTGCCCAGAGGCTGACACTCACGTGGCCGCGCTCATCGAACGGGGCCGGCTGGCCGGTGCGGCCGAGTACGTGGGCCAGGTGATACCCGGGAATGCATGGTTTGAGGTGCTTGAGGGCCGGCCTGAACACGGTGGACCAGGGAATGGCGGTGAAGCGGTTGCGGTAGTCACGGGCCGACGGAGTGGTGGGCAGGTCCGGTTCAAGGATCGAAAACTGCCGCCCGCGATGCTGGACCTCGGTGATCAGCCATTGATCGTTGAAGGTGGAAACCGGGTGTTCGCAGATCTGCACGATGTCGCCGCTGTGCAGGGCCGGTTGATCACTGTGGCCATGGATTTCCCGTTGCCGACAGCGCAACCGTTCCAGATGGCGGCGTCCGGCCTGGTAACGGTGAGTCAGGGCCGGGTCGCCGTGCATCGCCTCATGGTCGATCTGCTCGAGGGGTTGATTCGCCGCCGGGGCCTCGGTTTCGGTCGCCCCCCGGTCACGGAACCCGACAGGCACGCCAGGCACCATCGCGTGATGGCGCAAATACAAGCGCTTGATGGCTGGTATCGAGTTGTCGTTCGGGCGCATGGGCAACTCGACGGGGCGCGCGGGGAAACTCTTCGGGTCTTCGGCAAACACCAGGACGTGGCCCTGGGGCGTGTGTTCGAAGTGGTAATGAATGCCTTCTTCCTCACACAGCCGTTGCAGGAGGGCCAGGTCGCTTTCGTCGTACTGGATGCAGAATGGGCGACACGGATACTGCCCATGGGGCAGCTCGAAACGGTAACTGTCAGCGGGCAGAGCGTTGTCTTCCAGCAGGCGTTGCAGCAACTGCACCACGCTGAGCCGATGGAAAACCCGGCGCCGCGGGCCTTGTTCCAATCGCAGCAGGTAAGGCACCAACGTCAAGCGGTAGCCGATGCGCCGCGGTGCCGAAGCACTCAGGCTGACGCTGTGGACAACCCCATGGATGCCCGAATCGCCGTCCAGGCGCAGGAACGCCGGATGCCCCAATAGCAGGTCGGGGTTTATCGGTGGGGCCAGGCCGATCAGTTCGAGGTCAAAGCGGTACGGCTGGTTGAGGGCTTCGCGGCCATTGAAGCGCAAGACTTGCAGCTGCAAGTCGTTTTGCGTGAGCGTCAGGCTGAAGGGACTTTCCATGTCGTTGCGCATCGCGCCTCCTACTGGCAGGGACAGAGGCCCAGAGGGTACGAAACCACGGGGGGGAACGGTGCTTGCGAGCCGCTATTTCAGAAAAGCCCTACAACACACTGTGAAAATGTCGATCCGGCAGGCTGAATTTTTTGGTCGATCAGCCGGTTTAGGCCGTATAAACTTGCGCCACAGCGCCGGCCGGCAGATGTCTCGGCGCGTCAGACAAGAGAGTGAGTAATGGGCGCACAGTGGAAGGTTAAACACAAAGAAGCGGCTGCCAACGCCAAGGGCAAGATCTTCGGCAAACTGGTGAAGGAAATCACCATTGCCGCGCGTAACGGTGCCGATACCGCGACCAACGCGCACTTGCGTCTGGTGGTCGAGCAGGCGAAGAAGGCCTCGATGCCCCGCGAGACCCTGGAACGTGCGATCAAGAAAGGTTCTGGCCAGCTCGGTGAAACCGTGCAGTACCACCGCGTCACCTACGAAGGGTTCGCGCCGCACCAGGTGCCGCTGATCGTTGAATGCGTGACCGATAACATCAACCGTACCGTCGCTGAAATTCGCGTCGCGTTCCGCAAGGGCCAACTGGGCGCCTCGGGTTCGGTGGCGTGGGACTTCAACCACGTCGGCATGATCGAAGCCGCGCCGGACAGCCCGGACGCCGATCCGGAGATGGCCGCCATCGAGGCCGGTGCCCAGGATTTCGAGCCGGGCGAAGACGGCGCGACGTTGTTCCTCACCGATCCTGCCGACCTCGATGCTGTGCAGAAGGCTTTGCCGGAGCAGGGCTTCACCGTGTTGTCGGCCAAGCTGGGCTACCAGCCGAAGAACCCGGTCAGCGGCTTGACCGACGAGCAGATGGCTGAAGTCGAAGCCTTCCTCGAAGGCCTCGACAACCATGACGACGTGCAGGACATGTTTGTCGGGTTGGCGGGTTAAGCACCACGCTGTTTGGGTCAGGGACATGATGGACATGTGGCGAGGGGATTTATCCCCGCTGGGCCGCGAAGCGGCCCGAAAACCAGACGACTTGAGTATGTCTGCCTGACTCTGCAGGATTTAGGGGGCTGCTGCGCAGCCCAGCGGGGATAAATCCCCTCGCCACAATAGATGGTGTGCTTGACAGGTTGGTGCTGCTGGCTCAACCGCTGTGTTTGAACTCGCGCAGTAAGCCTTCAATCTCATCGAACCCCGGCCGTGCCAGCACCTCCGCCTGACAGCAGCGCGCCTCCAAATCCAGCAGCCATGCAAGATCCTGCGCACTGGGCGTCGGTTCGATCCGCGCCAGCAATTCCCCCAGCAAGATCCCGAAGGCCCGTACCTCGATGCGTTGCAGTGCGCGGGTTTGCACGGTGTCGGCCGTGGCGTGGAACGACGCCGCGCCAAAGTCCCCCAGCAAGCAATCGCCCTGGTCATTGCACAGGATATTGTGCCCGTACAGATCCCCATGGGTAATGCCCTGGCGGTGCAGGTGCGCCGCCACCGAGGCGATGCCGTGGGCGATGCGCAAGGCCACCGGGGCGTTCAGGCGCAGTTCATCGGCATACACGTCGCGGGTGCATGACGCCAGGCTCGGCAGCCCGGCGAGGTTGCGATAGCTGGGCTCGATCAGTGCCATGACCAGCCCGGCCTGTTGCTCGGGGTGCCCGGCGACCTGGCCCGACACGTCAATCAGGTTTGGGTGTCGACCGGCTGTGATGCAGGCATGCATTTCATGCAGGGGGGAGCCGTCGCTGGTCATCTGGCCTTTGTACAGCTTCACCGCGACGTTTCGCGCCATCTGGCCGGGCGCCTGCCAGAGCGCTTGGTGAATCACTCCGGAGGCGCCTTCACCCAGTGGTCGTTGCAGCGTCAGTTGCGACCAGTCGATGGGCGTCGTGGTGTTCAAGGCTGCGGCATCGGCCTGGGTTTCCAGGGGGTTGCCGGCGTAGGCCAGCCAACTGAGGCTCGGCAGCTCCAGCAACCATGGCGGCAGCTCGGTCAGTTGGTTGGCGGCGATGCGCAGCAGTTCCAGGCGATGACACTGGCCCAGGCTCGCCGGTAACTGCTGCAAACGGTTGCCGGCCAGCATCAGTTTTTGCAGGTGCGGGCATTGGCCCAGCTCATCCGGCAAGTGGCTGATGTCGTTGTCGGTCAGGATCAGCCAGCGCAGCCCTGGTGGCAACGCGGCGCCCGTGACGCGGGTGATGCGGTTGGCCTTGAAACCGACCATGGTCAATGCGCTGCAACGGCCCAGGCATTCGGGCAGTTCAGTGAAGCGGTTGTCGGAACAGAACAGCACGCGCAGGCGAGGCAGCCGATGCAGGTCGTCGGGCAGCGTGTCCAACTGATTGCCGCTGAGGTTGAGGATCTCGAGGGAATCGGCCAGCTCGAAGATTTCCCGGGGAAACTGCGTCAAGCCGCAGGCCAGGTCCAGCCGGGTGATGCCCGAGAGCTGGCCGGCGCGTAGTTGGGCGAGGGTGTGCATGGCAGGATTCGCTGTCGGTCAAGAAGAAAAAACGCGGACACACCTGTGGCGAGGGAGCTTGCTCCCGCTGGGCGGCGCTGTAGGAGCTATGTAGGAGCTGCCGAGTGCAACGAGGCTGCGATCTTTCCCCTGGCGCTTGAGTCCCAAGTGAAAGATCAAAAGATCGCAGGCTCCGCCAGCTCCTACAGAACCCAGCGGGAGCAGGCTGCCTCGCCACAGGTCATCGGTTCAACTGATTGTGAGATGCCGCATGATAACTGCAAAATTCCCTCTAGCGCTCGATACTGCGGTTCCAACGGGCGTTCCAGGCCGGGCGTTGCTCGTTGACCTGGTCCCAATCCACGGCAATCGCTGTTTCCAGGTAGCGCTTCATCGCCTCCACCTGGCCACGGGTCTTGTCGGTGGTCGGGGTGTTGGGATTGGAAGGGATCTGGTCGCCTTCTTCCAGGGCAATGGCCTGGGCTTGCGGGGTCAGCAGGAAAGCGGCGAGCTTTTGCGCCAGTTCCGGCTGGGTGTTTTGCGCAATGGTGCATTCGGCGACGTTGAGGACCACGGCGCCTTCCTTCGGCTGGGCATATTCGACGGGCATGCCCTTGAGTTTCAGCGCGGTCACCTGGGTCGGTGTCAGTGGGAACAGCGCGGCTTCATCGGTCTGTAGCATTTCGGATATCTTCGCCGAGCTCGGGATGTACTCCAGCACGTTGCGTCCCACCGTGTTCGGCCACGCCTTGAAACCTGGCTCGACGTCAGTTTCGCTGCCGCCCTGGATCCGGTTGAACATCAAAAAGCCGTGCAGGCCGAAGGTGGACGAGGCCATCGACTGGAACACCACTTTGTCCTTGAAGCGCGGATCGGCCAGGTCCATCCATGAAGTGGGTGCATTCCAGCCTTTTTCCTTGAACAGCCGGGTGTTGTAGGCCAGCCCCGTCACCCCGAGGCTGACGGCCACGGCCTGATCCTTGATACGTCCCTTGGCCGGGATCTGCGCCAGGGTCGGGTTGTCCTCGAGCTTGTCGCACAGCCCCATGGCGATGGCGCGGTACATGATGCCGTCATCGAGGAACATCACGTGCATCTGCGGGTTGCCTTTGCTGGCCTGGACTTTCGCCAGGATGTCGGCGGAAGTACCGGGCACGATGACCACTTTGACATTGTTGGCTTTCTCGAATGCCGGCAAGACTTTATCGGCGTAGAGCCGCTCCATGGTGCCGCCGTTCATGCCCAGGTAAAGCGTCGGCTCGGCCAACGCCTGGGTGACCGGGAACAGGGCGCCCAGGCAAGCGGAACCCAGCGAGCAGAAACCGAACAGTGCACTGCGTTTGACGTTATTCATTGGCACGACCTTCCTCTATCAAGCAACGGAGATGGAGTGAAACCGGGTGATGGAAAACGCATCCAGCGGCGTGGTCGAAGCCCCGCTGCAGATGATCTCGGTGAGCGCCTGGCCCACCGCCGGGCCGATCTGGAAGCCCGCGCCGGCAAAGCCGAACGCGTGCAATAGACCGGGCTGGGTGCTGCTGTGGCCGATCACCGGTTGGCGATCGGGCAGGTAACCTTCGGTGCCGCTCCAGGTGCGAATCGCCTGGGCGCCTTCCAAAAACGGGTAGAGCTCGACGGCCTGGCGCAGGATTTCCAGCACGGCGTTCTGGCCGGGCCGGGCGCGAGCGGCATCCAGGGCAAAGCCTTGGCCGCCTCCCAGCACGCAATTGCCGCGCGAGACCTGGCGGGCGTAGATACCGCCGCCCTCGACGCCGGTGCTGGCGTCCATGACCAGGGGCAAGGGTTCGGTGACCAACATCGCCGGGTGTCCGGTGTGCATCGGCACCGCTTCGCCGAATTGCGCGGCGAACTGGCTGGCCCAGGCTCCGGCGCAGTTCAGCAGCCAGGGCGCGTGGAATGTCAGGCCCGTTGCGGTGTGTACGACAAAGCGTTGGCCGTCGTGCGCCACAGTGCCGACGGTGCACTGTTCATGGACTTGCGCACCCTGGCGGCGAGCGGCCTGGGCGAAGGCGGGGGATACCAGGCGTGGATTGGCATGGCCGTCATCCGGGCACAGCGACGCCCCCACCGCGACGGCGCCGACCCACGGAAAACGCGCGCGCAGGGCCGTGCGATCGAGCAGTTGCAAATCCAGGCCGAAGCCTTGGCTGGCGACGGCGTAGTCGTGCAGCGCTTGCAGGTCTTCAGCGCTGCGGGCCAGCTTCAGATGACCGCTGCGCTGGTATTCGCCGTCGATGCCGATCAACCGGGGCAATTGGTGCCAGATTTCATGGGCCCGTTGCGACAGGGGCAGTTGCGACAGGGGGCGGCCCTGGCGGCGCACACCGCCGTAGTTCACGCCGCTGGAGTGCGAGCCGCAGAAGTCTCGTTCCAGCAACGCCACCTGGCGTCCGGCCTGGCTCAGGAACAACGCGGCCGAGGCGCCGACGATACCGCCCCCAATGATCACTGCATCCACTTCGATCATGGCTCGACCTCCAGGCCGAACGGCACGGGCTTGATCGGTGCCTGGGCTCGCAAGCGGCCGATGCTGGCGACGGCGCGGCCACTTTCGCAGGCAATGATTTCCGCGGCAGCGGCACCGCACATCCGCCCCTGGCAGCGACCCATGCCGACCCGGCAATGTGCCTTGACCCGGTTGATCTCCCAATGGCCTTCGCCCACCACCCGGCGGATATCGCCCGCGCTGACTTCTTCGCAGCGGCAGATCATCAGGTGATCGGCAGCGTCGGCGGCCCAGTGTTCAGGAAAGGCAAAGGCGCGCTCCAGGCCTTCCCGGAATCGGCCGATGCGCTCGAGGGCTTCTTCCAGTTGCGTGCAACGCTGCGGGTCGATCAAGTAACCGATGTCTTCAAGTAAGGCCAGGGCCGCGCGTTCACCGGCCATCTCGGCGGCGTCGGCGCCCATGATTCCGGCACCGTCACCCGCCAGATAAACCCCGGGCACACTACTGCGCCCAGCGTGGTCCCGCAGTGGTAGCCAGGCGCGGTTGAGGGCGCTCCAGGAAAACTCGCAGCCCAGCAGATCTGCCAGTTGAGTTTCGCTGCGCAAGCCGTGGGCGAAGGCCACCGCGTCGCAGTCGAGAGTTCGCTCGCCTTTTGCGTTGCGCCATTTTAG
Organism: Pseudomonas sp. NFACC13-1; assembly: GCF_900104425.1. Classification (NCBI taxonomy): domain Bacteria; kingdom Pseudomonadati; phylum Pseudomonadota; class Gammaproteobacteria; order Pseudomonadales; family Pseudomonadaceae; genus Pseudomonas; species Pseudomonas sp. NFACC13-1. Next base: position 101,428 of record NZ_FMXV01000018.1, read on the forward strand.
TGACTGGACCCGGCGTTCGCCGCTGATACACGACAGATTCGCGCCTTGGTGCACACTGATGCCGTGGGCGGTCAGCCAGGCGCGGTAGTAGAGCCCCTTGGCGAGGGTGGCCGGTTGCACCAGCAGGCCGGGCAGGGCGCGGGCCTGGGCGCTGAAGGGCGAACTGTCGAGCACCGCGACCACGTTGGCGCCGGCCTTGGCGTACTGATACGCCACCAGATACAACAAGGGACCGCTGCCGGCGAACACCACTCGTTCGCCGATGGCGCACCCCTGGAATTTCAGCGCGATCTGCGCCGCGCCCAGGCTGTAGACCCCGGGCAGGGTCCATCCCGGCACGGGCAGGACCCGGTCGGTGGCGCCGGTGGCGACGATCACGCTGGCGTATTCAAGACGATCGGCGCGACCTTCATGCAAAGTGTCCAGCATGCCGGCTTCGGCGTTCCACACCAGGGTGTCGGGACGGTAATCGAGCTGTTCGCGCAACTCGTCGAGGGTCTGGTGGAGGGCGCTGGCCTTGTGCGCTTCGAAGCCATAGAGCTTGGCGGGCGAGCGCTTGAAGTTGGCCGGTTGGCGCCGATAGATCTGTCCGCCACCGCGGGCGGCTTCATCCAGCAGGACCGGGTACAGGCCATGGGCGACCAGGGTTTGCGCGGCGCGAATACCGGCCGGGCCGGCGCCGATGATGGCTATCGGTTTCATCGCCACCTCACGGGCAGGGCCGGGGGATTCGTGGGGTTGTCGGAGCCGTCATCGCGAGCAAGCTCGCTCCCACATGGGATCTGTCGTGGATATTGGTTTTGTGCACGCCGCAGTCCCCCTGTGGGAGCGAGCTTGCTCGCGATGAGGCCATGCCTGTCGACAGTGTTCATACCTGGCGCCCCGGTTCGCGGCTGATGTGCTGCCCGGCTTCCAGCAGGGTCGAGCAGGCGCGCACGCGGCGGCCGTCGCCCAGGCGCACCCAGCAGTCCTGGCAGGCGCCCATCAGGCAGAAGCCGGCCCGGGGCTCGGCGCTGAAGTCACTGCCGCGCAGGTGTTCGCCGCAGGTCAGCACGGCGGTCAGCAGCGTGTCCCCCAGCAGCCCGGTGGCGGGCTGGCCGTCGAGGGTGAAGTCCAGGGCCGGGCGGTCGCCTTCGGCCAGTCGTTTCAGCAGTGCCATGACACCCTCATTGTTTGCCTACCAGGACCCGATCCAGGCCATAGACCCGGTCGAGCAGAATCATGGTCAGCGCGGTGAGCCCGATGACCAGCGCCGACACCGCCGCCATCATCGGATCGATGGATTCGGTGGCGTACACGTACATGCGCACCGGCAAGGTTTGCGTGGCCGGCGAGGTGACGAAGATCGACAGCGTGACTTCATCGAAACTGTTGATGAATGCCAGCAGCCAGCCCCCGGCGACCCCCGGCAGGATCATTGGCAAGGTGATTTGCCGGAATAGCGTGAAGCGCCCGGCCCCCAACGATTGCGCGGCCTGTTCGGCACTGCGGTCCAGGCCGATGGCCGAGGCCAGCACCAGGCGCAGCACATACGGCGTGATCACCAGCACATGAGCGAAGATCAACCAGGCGAAGCTGCCGTTCACGCCCATCAGCGCAAACAGGCGCAGCAAGGCGACCCCCAGCACCAGGTGTGGAATGATGATCGGCGACAGGAACAGGCCGTTGAAGAAATCCCGCCCCGGGAACTCCAACCGGGTGATCGCCAGGGCCGCCGGCACTGCAATCAACGTCGCCAGGGAGGCCGCGCAGAACGCCAGGACCAAGCTGTTGTAGAACGCGTCGACAAAATCCGCGCGTTCGAACACCGCGCGAAACCAGCGCAGGGAAAACTCGGTGGTCGGCAGGCTCAGGGTGTTTTCCGGGGTGAAGGCGACGAGGCAGACCACCATCAGTGGCGCAAGCATGAAGACCACCACCAAGGCGTGGAACAGCAGCGCGAAAGGACCGTTTCTGGACATGACGAATTATCCCAATGACTTCTTGTAGCGGCCTTCGATCATCCGGTTCCACGACAGCATGATCAGCAGGTTGAGCAGCAGCAGCGCGACGGCGATGGCCGCGCCCATCGGCCAGTTCAGCTCCGACAGGTACTGGTCGTAGATCAACGTGGCGACCATCTTCAAGCGCCGTCCGCCGAGCAGGCCGGGAATCGCGAAGGAGCTGGCGGCGAGGCCGAACACAATGAGGGTGCCGGACAATACGCCGGGCATGATTTGCGGCAACACTACTTTGCGGATCACCGTGAACTGGCTCGCCCCCAGGGACAGCGCGGCCTGTTCGGCGGCCGGGTCGAGTTTCTGCAACGAGGTCCAGACTGGAATGATCATGAACGGCAGCATCACGTGGACCAGGGCGATGACCACGGCGAACGGTGTATAGAGCAGCTTCATCGGCGCACCGCCGAAGGCTTGCAGGGCCTGGTTGACCAGGCCGTCGGCGCCGAGCAACAGGCTCCAGCCGAAGGCCCGCACCACCACCGAAATCAGCAGCGGCGTGAGAATCAGGATCAGGAAAATCGAGCGCCACGGCGCGCCCATGCGGCTGAGGATGTACGCCTCGGGCACGCCGATCAGCACGCACAAAACAGTGGTCAGGGCGCTGATCCAGAATGTGCGCAAAAAGATCTCGTAGAAGTACGGATCACCCAGCAGGCTGGTGTAGTGCGCGAGGGTGTAGGTGTTGCCGTCGATGCCCGAACTGTAGTCGAAGACGTTGAACGACAGGACCACGGTCAAGCCCAAGGGAATCACCAGCAAGCCCAGGTACAAGGCCAGGGCCGGTGCCGACATCAGGTAGCCTTGCCGACCACGGCGCATCGCATCGATCAGCTTCATGCCGGCACCTCGTCCACGCTCAGCACCCGCAGCAGTGCCGGATCCCAGTCCAGGCCCACCGCCGTGCCTTCGACCAAGGGCGCCGAGCCGTCGTTGCGGCGTACCACGCAGAGTTCCCCCAGGCTGGTGGACACGCCGTACAGCCATTGGCTGCCCAGGAAGAAACGGCTGACGAGGGTGCCTTGCAGTCGCCCTGAACCGGCCTCGCACAGGTCGATTTTTTCCGGGCGCAGGCTCAGGGTCAGCTCGCCATCGGCCTGGCCGCAGGCTTGAACGACGCCCGCACTGTCCCGCATGCCGGGCAGCAGGTTGGCTTTGCCGACGAAGCTGGAAATGAACTCGGTGCGCGGGTGCTCGTAAAGGGTGTACGGCGCGTCGATCTGGGTGATGCGCCCGGCCTGCATCACCACGACCCGGTCACTGATCGACAAGGCTTCGGACTGGTCGTGGGTCACCATCAGTGTGGTGATTCCGACTTCGTGCTGGATGCGGCGAATTTCGTATTGCATCTCTTCGCGCAGGTTGGCGTCGAGGTTGGACAGCGGCTCGTCGAGCAGCAGCACCGGCGGTTCGATCACCAAAGCCCGGGCCAGTGCCACGCGTTGGCGCTGACCGCCCGAGAGTTCTCGTGGGTAGCGGTCGGCGTGGTGGTCCAGGCGGACCAGTTTCAACACCCGGTCCACCCGTTGTTGCAGTTCGGCGTTGGCCACTTTGCGCATGCGCAGGCCGAAGGCCACGTTGTCCCTGACGGTCATGTGGGGAAACAGCGCGTAGCTCTGGAACACCACCCCCAGACCACGGCTGGCGGGCTTGGCGTGGGTAATGTCGCGACCGTCCAGCAAGATGCGCCCGCTGCTGACTTCGACGAAGCCGGCAATCATTTGCAGGGTGGTGGTCTTGCCGCAGCCGGAAGGCCCCAGTAGCGAGACAAACTCGCCTTTTTCCACCGACAGGTTGGTGGCGACCACGGCGTCGATGTCGCCGTAGCGTTTGCCAAGTCTTTCAAGTTGCACAAAAGCCATCGCTGCGCTCCACCTGGGATTGTTATGCGTCGCCGCAAGGGCGCGCTTTTTTGTATGGGCAGATACGAAAGGGTGCTGCTGGGGTGCGTTGGCGCTCGACCTCGAGTCGGCTGCCGCTGTTGTTCGAATCGCCCCTGTCTGGACGAAGAGTAGGACGAAGAATAGGATGGGCTCAATGGACTATTTCACTGAGGTGAAGACTATTTTTAGTTTTATTCAGTGAATAAATTTAGTAGTGAGAAATTGCATGGTTGATTCCACTGATCGGAATAACGAGAAGAACGAAGTCGGTGTCGGAGCGGTCTCCAGGCTGTTTGCCGTGTTGCGCAGCTTGGGTGACACCGCCGAAGGCGGCGAGCGAGTGACGCAATTGGCCCAGCGCATCGGCCTGTCCCAGCCCACCACGCATCGCTTGCTGCGCAGCCTGATGGAAGAGGGCATGGTCGAGCAGGATGCCCGCAGCAAACGCTATCGGCTGAGCCTGGAGTTCTTCGCCCTGGCGGCCCGCGCCGGCAATACCGGCAACCTGCGCGACCTGGTGCGCCCGGCCATGCTGCGGTTGTCGGCGTCCTTGGGGGACTCGCTGTTTCTGCTCGCCCGCAGTGGCTTCGATGCCATCTGCCTGGACCGCAGCGAGGGGCCGTTTCCGATCCGCACGTTCACCGGTGACATTGGTGGCCGCGTGGCGTTGGGCGTGGGGCAGGGCAGCCTGGCGATCCTGGCGTTCCTGCCGCAAGAGGAGCGCGACACGGTGATTCAATACAACCTGCCACGGCTCAAGGATTTCCATCTGTACGACGAAGTCTTCCTGCGTTCGGAAGTGGAGAACGTGCGCGCGCTGGGCTACGCCGGGCGCAACACCGGCGTATTGCAAGGCATGGCCGGGGTGGCCGTGCCGATCCTGGACCGTGATGGCCGGGCCGTGGCCGCCTTGAGCGTGGCAACCGTGAGTGACCGGCTGGGGCCCGATCGCCTGCCGACGGTGGTGGACATGCTCAAGCGCGAGGCGGCCCTGATCGGGCCGCGAATCAACCCGTTCGACCCGCTGCTGCGCAGGCCTTCGCAGGTGTTTGGGCAGGGCTGAACACTGCCTCAAGATCACCGCGGATCCCTTTGTGGGAGCGAGCTTGCTCGCGATGGCGGCCGTTCAGTTAGCAATGATGTTGACTGACACACCGCTATCACGAGCAAGCTCGCTCCCACAGGGATCTGCGCGGATCAGAAGTCCAATGTCTGCTTAAGTCTTTGCATCGTCGGCGTGTCACTCGGTATGACCATCGCATAGTTGTAGCCCGGCCCGGACCAGTATTCGGCTTGCAACTCGCCGTCGCGGCGACTGCCCCGGGGCAGCAGGAAGTTTTTCGGGCCGGGCGGGCGCACGTAGAAGCTGATTTTCTGACCGCTGGAGTCCTGATAGACCACCATCGCCGCCGCGCCTTGCTCGGTGCTGAGCAAACGCCCGCTGACCGGTTTGAAACCGGCGCTGGACAGGTCGGGCAGCCGGTCGGCCTGGGTGAAGTAGCGGTCGAGCCAATCTTGCATGTGCTGCTCGTCGCCGGTCTGGTAATCGGCTGGAAGGATGCCCTGCTGGGCAATCAACCGGTACGCCTGGAGGGCATCGGCCATGGGCGCTGCGGCACTGAGCAGGGTCATTTGCCGCGCCTGCCAGCCACCGAAGCCACCCACGCTGACAGCCAGCAGCAACACCGCGGCGCTGGCCAGGTGGCGATGGGCGCGGTGTTTCAGGCGCTGGCGAATCATGGCCGGGTCGAGGTCCGGGTTGGGCGGTTGTTGCAAGGTTCCGCTCAGGGCCGTGCGCAGGTGCTGCGCGTCCTGTTGCCAGGCCCGGACGTGGGCGGCGACTTCGGGTTGGTTGACCAGGTAGGTCTCCACCAGGCGCCGGTCGGCCTCGCTCAGTTGGCGATCGACGTAGGCGTGCAGGTCGCTGTCGCTGGGGGGGATGCTGATCATTTGAGTATCCGCAGGGTGGGGCGGGTGATTTCGCCATCGCTGAGTTGGCGCAGGGCCTGGCGGGCGCGGGACAGGCGGGACATCACCGTGCCGGTCGGCACGCCGAGGATGTCGGCGACTTGCTGGTAGCTCAAGCCTTCCACCGACACCCACAACAACAGTGCACGCTGCTCCGTCGTGAGCTGATCGAAGGCCTGCAAAGACGACTGTGCGATCACGCTACGCTCGGCCGAAGGGTGGGCATCGTCGCGGCCGGTGAAAAACTCCAGCATGCGCGCGTACCGGCGGGAGCGGCGATGGCCATCGAGAAACTGCCGATACAGGATCGAAAACAGCCAGGCCCGCAGATCGCCGTCCGGGCGCTTGTCGTGCCATTTGGACAACGCCCGCTCCAGGCACATCTGCACCAAGTCGTCGGCGTTGCTCGGGTTGCGCGTCAGCGACACGGCAAAGCGCCGTAGCCTGGGGATGAGTTCGCGCAACTGTTCGTCGAGTGCATTCATGGAAGGTGGTTTCTGTAGGCAGTCACTGCGCCGGGACTGGAAAGACGATCCGCGAACGAGATTATTCCAGTGCAGGAAAAATAAATACGAGGCGTGGGAATAAACCTGCCAGGCCTTCGTCTGACGGATCCTTTCCAACAAATGGCCTCGAGCCCTGGAGCTTTCTCATGGTTGATCCTTCACCCTCGGCGAGCCGGCCGCCCTTGAGTGGCGCCGCCCTGACACTGCGCCTGAGCGGCATTGCCGTGATTGTTGCGGCGCTGGCCGGGCTGTTTGCCTACGTCAATGGCAGCCTTGACCCACAGCGTCTGACACCTGATGCACTGGTCAATGTCTTGGAAAAAAACAACGGCGTTCACCCGGGCTTTCGACGCAACCACTCGAAAGGGGTCTGCGTCGCGGGTTATTTCCAAAGCTCGGGCGAGGCCAGCGCCTATTCCAGCGCCCAGGTGTTCTCGCTGCCGCAAACGCCCGTGGTTGGGCGTTTCGCCTTGCCCAGCGGCAACCCTTATGCACCGGACGGCAGTGTGCCGATTCGCAGCCTGGCGTTGCGTTTCACCCAGGCCAACGGCCAGCAATGGCGCACCGGCATGAACAGCATGCCCGTGTTTCCGGTGGGCACTCCCGAAGCCTTCTACCAACTCCAGCAAGCCCAGTCGCCGGACCCTGCCACAGGGAAACCGAATCCCGCGGCCGTACCGGCGTTTTTTGCCGCGCATCCCGAAGCCGCGCCGTTCCTGCAATGGATCAAGACCGCCAAGCCGTCGGCCAGCTATGCCACCGAAACCTACAACGGCATCAACGCCTTCTATCTGGTCAACCCCGCCGGGCAGCGCCAGGCCGTGCGCTGGGGCGTGGTACCGCTGAGCCAGGACGCTGCCGATGCGACGCCACCCCAGGGCGCCGACTTCCTCGAACAAGACTTGGCGAAGCGTCTCGCCGCCGGGCCGTTGCGCTGGCAACTGAACATCACCTTGGCCAACCCGGGGGACCCGGTGAACGACGCCAGCAAGGTCTGGCCCGCTGACCGCAAGGTGCTCAACGCCGGCACGCTGGTGCTGGAGCGCACCCAGGCGCAGGACAACGGCGAATGCCGCGACATCAATTATGACCCGCTGATCCTGCCCCACGGGATCGAAGGGTCTGACGATCCGCTGTTGGTCGCGCGTTCCGCTGCTTATGCCAGCTCCTATCTGCGGCGTACCAGCGAAGTGAGCCAATTGCCCGCCACCCAGGAGTCCCGCCCATGAGCGCCCCTCGTCACTTCGCACCGCTGGCTCGGCTGCTGCACTGGCTGATGGCATTGATGATCATCACGATGCTGTTTATCGGCGCCGGCATGGTCGCTTCGGTGTCCGCACGTCATGAATGGCTGCTGCAGTTGCACAAACCATTGGGCATCGCGATTTTGCTGTTGGTGATCGTGCGCCTGGTGGTGCGTTTTACTACCCGCCAACCACCGCTGCCGGCCGATCTGCCGGGCTGGCAAGTGTTGGCGGCAAACGCCTCCCATGTGCTGTTGTACGCCTTGATGCTGGTTTTACCACTGTTGGGCTGGGGTATGATTTCGGCGGCGGGGGATCCGGTGATGCTCGGTAACTGGTTGCAACTGCCTTCGATCCTGCCCGCCCACGCCCAGACGTTCGCACTGCTGCGCAAGGCCCACGGGTACCTGGCTTATTTGTTGTTCCTGACTGTGCTGGTGCATCTGGCGGCGGCGCTGTTTCACGCGTGGGTGCGCCGGGATGAGGTGTTGGACAGTATGTTGCGCGGCAAGGGCTGAAGTGGGTGAACGACTCAAAATACTGTGGGAGCGAGCTTGCTCGCGATGACGGCAGCACAGCCAACATCTCTGCAAGCTGACCCGCCGCTATCGCGAGCGGGCTCGCTCCCACAGGGATTCAGGGGACTTAGATGAGGGTGGGGGCAAAGCTTGCTCCCACCCAGCGTGTCCACTTTGGATAGGGTTGATCAGGTCGTTGGATCAGCGCAATTCGTCAACCATGGCCTCGATGGTGCTCAACACATCCTTGCCAAGCTGCATCGAGCGTTTGCCGGACCAGCCGGTGATCGGGTTCGGGTGGTCGTCATGGTCCTTGAATGGCATTTCCAGGGTCAGGGACAGGCAGTCATATTTCTGCCCGACCGCGTTACAAGCCAGGGTCATGTTGGCCTGGCCCGGTTCGTCGCGGGTGTAGCCGTGAGCGGTCTGGAAGTCTTTGGTCTGGTGCTTGAGATGGCTGCGAAAGCGCGCTTCGAGTTCGGCGATGCGCGGCGTGTAGCCCGGGTTGCCTTCGCAACCGGCGGTGAAGACATGGGGAATTTCCTCATCGCCGTGAGCGTCGAGGAACAGATCGACGCCGTACTTTTCCATTTGTTGCTGTACGAAAAAGACTTCGGGGCTGATTTCCGGACTGGCGTTCTGCCAGGCGCGGTTGAGGTCCTGCCCCATGGCGTTGGTGCGCAGATGACCGTGGAACGCGCCGTCCGGGTTCATGTTCGGCACCAGGTACAGGTCGGCCTTGGCGAGCAACCGGTTCAGTTGCCCATCGTCATGCTGCTGGAGGCGTTCGATCACGCCTTCCATGAACCACTCGGCCATGTGCTCGCCGGGGTGCTGCTGGGCGATGATCCAGATTTTGCGCCGGCCTTCGGCACCGCTGCCCTTGCGCAGCAATTGAATGTCACGGCCTTCCACGCTTTTACCAACGGCCAATAGCTCGGTGCCGGCCTTGTGCTGCGCTTGTTCGATCAGCCAGTCATGGCGGCCACGGCTGTAGGGTTCGAAGTAGGCGAACCAGGCATGGGGTTGTTCGGCTTCCAGATGAAAGCGCAGGGCGTCGCCTTCAAACTGGGTCGGAATGCGGAACCAATTGACGTGATCGTAGGAGGCAACGGTCTGGTAGCCCGTCCAGGCCTTGTTGTAAGACGATTGACTGGCGTTGAGCAGGCGGAAGGAATATTCCTGGCCGACGTGCAAGCCGCTGGCCTTGAAGTGGAACCACTGGAAATGGGCGCTGCGGGTGTCGGGCCTGATCTTGAGTAACGACTGCAACGGGTTGCTGATGTCGACGACTTCGATGTTGCCGCTGTCGAAATTGGCGCTGATATCAAAGGAAGATTTAGCCACGGTCACGATTCCTGGAAAGGATTTTCATGGCCGTTACTTTACACGCAAGAAAGGGGAAACCGGGACGATTTACGTCACGTAAACGAGGGGGCGTCCTCCCTGGACGCTGGGCCAGCTTAGAGAGTCTGCAATTGATTCTCAAGTGCTGGATGTCGATAGTTTTCGGCCGTGTGGTGGGGTGACGCTTGTAAACGGATATTCATTTGCTATCATCGCCGCCAACGAATTGGCAGCACCCCAAAAGACTTCATTAGCCTGAAGACATAAGCCGAAAAATCGGCAAAAAAAGACCCGGCAAAAAGCCGGGTCAAAAACCGTGATTAGCCTGATGAGGAGATATTCCAGAAGTCCGACCTAAGGTCTTCTGGCCTATCGACTGATCTCGCGACCAGCTGATGCAATAATAATCATTATCATTTGCAAGTCAAATGATTTTATCGCATCGATTGGAAAAAATTTTCTCGTCGTCCGCGTTCGCGACGACATTCCCAAGGGTTACCGCTAGCGAGTAGGGTAGCCATCCAGGGATCGGTCAAGCATCACCTTGACCAGATCGATCATGTGTACCACCGAGAATGCCAGGTCACGGCTCGAACCATTCAACTGGTTGGCCGACTCATGGGCGGTCGCCGCTGCACAGCGCAGCAGGTCGCACGCATGGACCAGGGCTTCTTCCGCGCTGACGCTGTGGCTGACCTCGAAAAAGCGATGTTCTGCCTGGGCTGGCGAAACACCTGGTTTCAAGTAGTAATCGAGGGCGCGTTTGGCCGCCGGGCAATCCTGCAGTGAAGGGAACGTGCCGTCGAAAGGGCTGCTGGGCTGGTCTGTATTGGGTGTTTCCATGGTGATGAAAATCTCCGTGTGAGGGACTGAACGCCTGAGTCCAGAATAGTACTTACCGTAATTGTGACGACAATTTAAATACTACAATTTGTGTTTTGCGGGTCGGAGCCACCCACGTATCGTGCCGCACATGGATAAATGGATAGAGTTGGTCAAGGCCAAGATGAAGGAGCTGCGCATCACGCAAGTGGTGCTCGCAGAGCGGTTGGGAATGTCCCAGGGCGGCGTCGGCCATTGGCTGACCAAGCGCCGGCAGCCCAGTGTCGACGACATGAACCGGGTCCTGCGGGAACTGGGGCTGGAGTTTCTGGAAGTGGCCATGGTGATCCGCGAGCCGGACACCTCCACCGAAGAAGGCATGGCCCTGGCGCAGAAGTACAATCCGTACTTCCGTTACCCGGTCAGTGAGTGGCACGAGGTTGGCGAGGTTCGCGAAGGCGATCCCGGCGCCTACAGCCAGGCGCGCTACGAACTGACGGACTACCACGCCCGGGGCGATGCATTCTGGCTGGTGGTGGTGGGCGATGCGATGACCGCACCCAGTGGGTTGAGCATTCCCGAGGGCATGTCGATCCTGGTGGATCCGGCCATCGAGGCGGTGCCCGGCAAACTGGTGGTCGCCTGCCTGCCCGGTAGCAGTGACGCGACCTTTCGCAAACTGATCGAAGAGAGCGGGCAGCGTTACCTGGTTCCGCTCAATCCGACTTACCCGAAAAACCTGTACACCGAGCAATGCCGCATCATCGGTGTGGTGGTGCAGGCCACCATCAGGTTCTGACTGGATCGGCCCTGGGAGCGGGCCGATACCTATTCTTCGAACGCCACCAGGGCACTGCCCTCGCTGACCATTTCGCCTTCCTGGCAATACAGCGCCTTGATCACGCCGGCCTTGGGCGCACGAATGCTGTGCTCCATTTTCATGGCCTCCAGTACCACCAGTTGAGCCCCGGCTTCCACCGTCTGGCCGACACCCACCAAGACCCGCACGATGCTGCCGTTCATGGGCGCGGCCAGGCCGCCTTGATGGCTGTGGCTGGCTTCGGCGGCGGCCAGCGGGTCGTACAGGTCGATCCGATGCAAGTCACCTTCCCATTGCAGGTACAGGCTGTCGACCTGGCGAATGGCCCGATGGCGGCGGCGTACACCGTGGTGCTCGATCGTCAGTCGCTCACCCTCGAGTTCCGCGCAATGGGCTGTGACGTCCAGCGTCAGCGCACGATCCTGACCTTCACAGCTCAGGTGCAGGGTGGTTTCCCTCGGCAACCCCAGGCGCATCCCGGTGGGGCTGGCCCACGGTGAGCCGGCGTCATCGCCGCGTACGTGCGGTGACAGGCTCAAGGCGACCCCTTGGGCGGCGGCGAACCAGAACGCGTCATCCAATTCGCCGGGCTCTGGCAGTAATTGCGCCTGGTAACGTGGGATAAATCCGGTGTCCAGCTCTGCCGCCGCGAAAGCGGGATGGGCGACGATTCGGCGCAGAAACCCGATATTGGTTTTCAGCCCGCCAATGACAAATTCATCGAGCATGCTCAACAGCCGCAAACGCGCCTGCTCACGGTCTTCACCCCAGGCAATCAGCTTGCCGAGCATCGGGTCGTAGAACGGCGAGATTTCATCGCCTTCTTCAACCCCGCTGTCGACCCGCCGCCCCGGCCCGTCGGCCGACTCGCGATACAACGCCAGCCGCCCGGTGGCCGGCAGGAAATCGTTGGCCGGGTCTTCGGCATACAGCCGCACTTCGATGGCGTGACCGAGCAGCGGCACTTGCGCTTGAGTGATGGGCAATGGCTCGCCTTGGGCGACGCGGATCTGCCAGGCCACCAGGTCGAGCCCGGTGATCGCCTCGGTGACCGGATGCTCGACCTGCAACCGGGTGTTCATTTCCATGAAGAAAAACTCGCCCCGGGCATTCAGCAGGAACTCCACCGTACCGGCCCCGACATAACCGATCGCCTGGGCCGCGCGCACGGCGGCTTCCCCCATCGCCCGGCGCAGTTGCGGGGTCAGGCCGGGGGCGGGGGCTTCTTCCACGACTTTCTGGTGGCGGCGTTGGATCGAGCAATCGCGCTCGTTGAGGTACAGGCAGTTGCCGTGTTGATCGGCAAAGACCTGGATCTCCACATGGCGCGGCTTGAGCAGGTATTTTTCCACCAGCATCCGTGAGTCGCCGAACGAGGACTGTGCTTCGCGCTGGGCCGAGGCCAGGGCTTCGGCCAGTTGGCTGACATCCTCGACGACTTTCATGCCTTTGCCGCCACCGCCGGCGGTGGCCTTGAGCAACACCGGGTAGCCGATGCGCTCGGCGGCATCGCGAAAGGTCTCCAGGTCCTGGGCTTCGCCGTGATAACCGGGCACCAGGGGCACGCCGGCGGTTTCCATCAGCGTCTTGGCCGCCGATTTGCTGCCCATGGCGTCGATGGCCGAAGCCGGCGGACCGAGGAAGATCAGCCCGGCGTTTTCAATCGCCCGGGCGAACCCGGCGTTCTCGGACAGAAAGCCATAACCGGGGTGGATGGCTTGGGCGCCGCTGGCTTTCGCTGCGGCGATCAGTTTGTCGATTTGCAAGTAACTGTCGGCGGCCTTGCTGCCGCCCAGGTCGACGCGAATGTCGGCTTCACGGCTGTGGCGGGCATCACGGTCGGTGGCGCTGTGTACGGCAACGGTGGTCAGGCCCATGGCCTTGGCGGTGCGCATGACGCGGCAGGCGATTTCGCCACGGTTGGCCACCAGCAACGTGGTGAGGGCAGGGGCGCTCATCGACGCGGCTCCTTGTGATTATTCGACTCGGCTTGCCAGTTCGGCGCACGTTTTTGCAGGAAGGCGCGCAGGCCTTCCTGGCCCTCCGGGCTGACACGGATGCGGGCGATGGCGTTTTCGGTGTAGCGCCGCAGCGCCGGGGTAAGGGCGCCGTTGCCGACTTCACGCAGCAGTTCCTTGCTGGCGCGCATGGCGGCCGGACTGTTGAGCAACAGGTTGTCGATCCACTGTTCGACCCGCTGGTCCAGGGTCTCGGCCGGGTAACTTTCCGACAGCAAACCGATCTCTTTCGCACGTTGCCCGTCGAAGCGTTCAGCCGTCAGGGCATAACGACGCGCCGCCCGCTCGCCGATGGCTTGCACCACGAACGGGCTGATCACCGCCGGCGCCAGGCCAATGCGCACTTCCGACAGGCAGAACTGTGCTTCATCGGCGCCAATGGCCATGTCGCAAGCACTGATAAGCCCCAGCGCGCCGCCAAACGCCGCACCCTGAACGACGGCCAGCGTAGGAATTTTCAGTTTGGCGAGGTTGTACATCAGCTCTGCCAGTTCCCGGGCGTCATCGAGGTTGGTGTGGTAGTCGAGCTCGGCCGATTGCTGCATCCAGGCCAGGTCGGCGCCGGCGCTGAAATGCTTGCCACGACCGCGGATCAGCAGGAAGCGCAGGTTAGGATCGCTGCTGACGTGGTCCAGGGCGAGGATCAGTTCGCGGATCATTTCGGCGTTGAACGCGTTGTTTTTCGACTCGCGGCTGAGCCACAGGGTGGCAACGCCCCGTAGGTCGGTGTGCAGTTCGAGGGTGTTGAAATTGTCCATGGGCATTCCTCGTTTACATCCGGAACACGCCGAAGCGGCTCGGTTCGATAGGCGCGTTCAGTGACGCGGACAAGGCCAGGCCCAGTACATCGCGGGTCTGGGCCGGGTCGATGACGCCGTCGTCCCACAGCCGTGCGCTGGAGTAATAGGGGTGCCCCTGTTCTTCGTACTGATCGAGGATCGGTTGCTTGATCTCGGCTTCCTGCTCGGCACTGAAGGGGTGGCCACTGCGTTCGGCCTGTTCACGCTTGACCTGCACGAGTACGCCGGCCGCCTGCTCCGCACCCATCACGCCGATCCGCGCGTTTGGCCACATCCACAGGAATCGTGGGTCATAGGCGCGGCCGCACATGCCGTAGTTGCCCGCACCAAAACTGCCACCGATGATGACCGTGAATTTCGGCACTCGCGCGCAAGCCACGGCGGTGACCAGTTTGGCGCCGTGCTTGGCGATACCGCCGGCTTCGTATTTCTGCCCGACCATGAAGCCGGTGATGTTCTGCAGGAACAGCAGCGGGATGCCGCGTTGGCAGGCCAGCTCGATGAAGTGCGCGCCTTTCTGCGCGGCCTCGGCGAAGAGAATGCCATTGTTGGCCAGGATCGCGACCGGGTAGCCATGCAAATGAGCGAAACCACACACCAGGGTCGTGCCGAACAGCGCCTTGAACTCATCGAACACCGAACCGTCCACCAGGCGCGCGATCACCTCCCGCACATCGAACGGCTGCTTGGCGTCGGCCGACACCACACCGTACAGCTCGTCACTCGAATACAGCGGGGCGATGGGCTGGCGATGCTGCAGCTCACCGAGTTTGCGCCAGTTGAGGTTGGCCACGCTGCGGCGGGCCAGGGCCAGGGCATGTTCGTCGCTGTCGGCGTAGTGATCCGCCACGCCGGAGATCTTGCAGTGCACATCGGCACCGCCCAGGTCTTCGGCACTGACCACCTCGCCGGTGGCGGCCTTCACCAAGGGTGGGCCGGCGAGGAAAATCGTCGCCTGCTGGCGGACCATGATCGCCTCGTCCGCCATGGCCGGTACATAGGCGCCACCGGCGGTGCAGGAACCCATCACCACGGCGATCTGCGGGATGCCCTGGGCGCTCATGTTGGCCTGGTTGAAGAAGATCCTGCCGAAGTGCTCGCGGTCCGGGAACACTTCATCCTGGCGCGGCAGGTTGGCGCCGCCGGAATCCACCAGGTAAATGCACGGCAAGCGATTCTGCTGGGCGATGGTCTGGGCGCGCAGGTGTTTTTTCACCGTCAATGGGTAGTAGGAGCCACCTTTGACCGTCGCGTCGTTGGCGACAATCATGCATTCGACGCCTTCCACGCGGCCGATGCCGGCAATCACGCCGGCCGCCGGCACGTCTTCGCCATAGACTTCGTGGGCCGCCAATGGGCTGATTTCCAGAAACGGCGAGCCCGGGTCCAGCAGCCGGTTGATGCGTTCACGGGGGAGCAACTTGCCCCGTGAGGTGTGCCGCTCCTGGGCCTTGAGGCCGCCGCCCTGGCGGATTTGCGCGAGCAGGGCGCGCAGGGCCTCGACGTGCCCGAGCATCGCCTCGCGGTTGGCGATGAACTCCGGCGAACGCGGGTTGAGCTGAGTGTGCAGCGTGGCCATGGTCAGCTCCGTTAGCGGGTTTCGTTGAACAGTTCGCGGCCGATCAACATCCGACGAATCTCACTGGTGCCAGCACCGATTTCGTACAGCTTGGCGTCACGCAGCAGACGACCAGCGGGGAATTCATTGATGTAGCCATTGCCCCCCAGGATCTGGATGGCGTCGAGGGCCATTTGCGTGGCGCGTTCGGCGCTGTAGAGGATCACCCCGGCGGCGTCCTTGCGGGTGGTTTCACCGCGCTCGCAAGCCTGGGCCACCGCATACAGGTAGGCGCGGCTGGCGTTGAGCTGGGTGTACATGTCCGCGACCTTGCCCTGGATCAGCTGGAATTCGCCGATGCTCTGGCCGAACTGTTTGCGGTCATGGATGTAGGGCACGATCAGGTCCATGCAGGCCTGCATGATCCCGGTCGGGCCGCCGGACAGCACCACGCGCTCGTAGTCGAGGCCGCTCATCAGGACTTTCACGCCACCGTTGAGCGCGCCGAGGATGTTTTCTTCCGGCACCTCGACGTCATCGAAAAACAGCTCGCACGTGTTGGAACCGCGCATGCCGAGCTTGTCGAATTTATTGCTGCGGCTGAAGCCTTTCCAGTCGCGCTCGACGATGAAGGCGGTGATGCCGTGAGGCCCCTTTTCCAGGTCGGTCTTGGCATAGATCACATAGGTGTTGGCATCGGGACCGTTGGTGATCCAGGTCTTGCTGCCGTTGAGCACGTAACGGTCGCCACGCTTGTCGGCTCGCAGTTTCATCGAAACCACGTCGGAGCCGGCGTTCGGTTCGCTCATCGCCAAGGCGCCGACGTGTTCGCCGCTGATCAACCTGGGCAGGTACTTGGTTTTCTGTTCGTGATTGCCGTTGCGGTTGATCTGGTTCACGCAGAGGTTGGAGTGGGCGCCGTAGGAGAGGGCGACCGAGGCCGAGCCGCGGCTGATTTCCTCCATCGCCACCACGTGGGCCAGATAGCCCAGGCCAGCGCCGCCGTATTCTTCCGGTACGGTGATGCCCAGCAGGCCCATGTCACCGAACTTGCGCCACATGTCGGCGGGAAACAGGTTGTCGATATCGATCTGCGCTGCCCGGGGGGCCAGCTCGGCCTTGACGAAGGCCTGCACCTGGTCGCGCAACATGTCGATGGTTTCGCCGAGGGCAAAGTTCAGGGAAGGGTAGCTCATGGGACACCTTTGGCTTTTTTATCGGGTGCGGAGAGCGAGGAGTGGCTCTCACCTTTACGTTAACGTAAGCGTGTGGCGACAGACTGTCAATCGACCTTTACGTTAACGTCAACTTGGTCCAGAGTAAGTGCCCAGAAAGGCATGTTGTTGCATCAGGTTACCGCTACACCCACTAATAAAGACAAGAGGGGGCGTTATGGATCAACCCGGTTCGCGTTCGCAGCTCAGCTACACCCGTGGTTCCGCGGCCAAGGCCTTGCTGGCCCAAACCATCGGCGAGGTTTTCGACCAGACGGTGGCCCGTTATCCGGAGGGCGAGGCGTTGGTGGTTCGCCATCAATCGCTTCGCTATACCTGGCAACAACTGGCCGAGGCCGTCGATCTGCATGCCCGAGCCTTGTTGGCGCTAGGCTTGAAAACCGGCGATCGCCTCGGTGTGTGGGCGCCCAATTGCGCCCAGTGGTGTATCAGCCAGTTCGCCAGTGCGAAGCTCGGCGTGATTCTGGTCAACATCAATCCGGCTTATCGCGTTTCCGAACTCGAGTACGTGCTCAAACAATCAGGATGCCAATGGCTGGTGTGCGCCGGCGCGTTCAAGGCCTCGGATTATCACGCCATGCTGCAAGCGTTGGCACCGGAGCTGGCGGAGCAACCGATCGGCCAGATGCAGAGTGAGCGCCTGCCGGAGTTGCGCGGCGTGATCAGCCTCGATCCCCAGCCACCCTCAGGCTTCCTGCCCTGGTCGCAATTGGCCGCCCTGGGCGCGGCGGTAACGCCTGGACAACTGGCCGAGCGTCAATCCAGCCTGCACTTCGATCAGCCGGTGAATATCCAGTACACCTCCGGCACCACGGGCTTTCCCAAAGGCGCAACCCTCAGCCATCACAACATTCTCAACAACGGGTATATGGTTGGTGAAAGCCTGGGCCTGACGGCTGGCGACCGCCTGGTGATCCCGGTGCCGCTCTACCATTGCTTCGGCATGGTCATGGGTAACCTGGGCTGCATGACCCATGGCAGCACCATGATCTACCCCAACGATGCCTTCGACCCGTTGCTGACGCTCAAGGCCGTGGCCGAAGAAAAAGCCACTGCGTTGTATGGCGTGCCCACGATGTTCATCGCCCTGCTGGACCAGCCGCAGCGAGGCGACTACGACCTGTCCAGCCTGCGCACGGGCATCATGGCCGGGGCCACCTGTCCCATCGAAGTGATGCGACGGGTCATCAACGAAATGCACATGGCCGAAGTGCAGATTGCCTACGGCATGACGGAAACCAGCCCGGTGTCGTTGCAGACCGGTCCTTCAGACGAACTGGAGTTGCGTGTAACCACCGTCGGCCGCACCCAGCCGCAGCTGGAAAGCAAGATTATCGATGAGGCGGGCAATCTCGTCCCGCGTGGCGCTGTCGGTGAATTGTGTACCCGTGGCTACAGCGTGATGCTCGGCTACTGGAACAACCCCAAGGGCACCGCCGATGCCATCGACCCGGATGGCTGGATGCACACCGGCGACTTGGCGACCATGGATGAGCAGGGCTACGTCTGCATCGTCGGGCGCAACAAGGACATGATCATCCGTGGTGGGGAGAATATTTACCCCCGTGAGCTGGAGGAGTTCTTCTTCACCCACCCGGCGGTGGCGGACGTGCAAGTGATCGGCATCCCGTGTCCACGCTATGGCGAAGAAGTCGTGGCGTGGATCAAGTTTCATCCTGGCCACAGCGCCACTGAGCAAGAGCTGCAAGGCTGGTGCAAGGAGCGCATCGCCCACTTCAAGACGCCGCGTCATTTCAAATTCGTCGAAGAATTCCCCATGACAGTCACCGGCAAGATCCAGAAATTCCGTATGCGCGAGATCAGTATCGAAGAGCTGCGCGGTAAGCAAAACTAGGGGCAACACTTGTGGGAGCGAGCCTGCTCGCGATGGCGGTACATCCGTCGGCAACCGAGTTGTCTGACACTCCGCTATCGCGAGCAGGCTCGCTCCCACGGGGAAATAGGGGGATCCGGAAAGCACAAAGGGGAGCCGAAGCTCCCCTTTAATTTTGTCGTCGCGTGCTCTTTTTTATTATTGAGGGGCGGCCTGTTGTTGTTTTTGGTAGCCGTGGCCCTTTACCGCTGTTTTTGGCGATCCCCATCCGGGATCAAGAGCAAACGTATTTTTTTGAGCGCTGATCTGCTTTTTCGCCTGGCGATCCAACCGATTCGGGAGCTACCTGAAGGTAGTTTTATTGTTCTCTGCCCGGTTGCGGGTTGCTCCTGGAAGCACCCTGAAAAGCACATCTTCTCCAAAAAAATCTGTTAGCTGCGTCTCTGCCGTGTTGTTTTTGTTATGTCAGAGTCGTTTCGTCTTGTTTTTATTGGGTTTGCTGCGTTTTTTTATTCTTGTTATGCAAGAGATATAGCAGGTGGCGTGCCAACTTTTAAAAGTCTATATAAATCAAATGCTTGTGGTTTTCGCCTGAAAAGTCTGACCGACAAAACCTGACAAATTGTTTCCGTGTTACTCGTTTCGCCCCTGTTACAAAGCCGGCGGTAACACCTCAGTGTGCGTTGCGGGCCTTGGCCACGCGCGAACCCGTCGGGCGGCCGAGCACATTACAAATCTGCCGGCCCGCGGCGATCAGTGCGTCCAGGTCGACACCGGTTTCGATACCCAACCCATCGAGCAGGTACAGCACGTCTTCGGTGGCGACGTTACCGCTGGCGCCCTTGGCGTACGGGCAACCGCCAAGGCCGGCGATGGAGCTGTCGAACACCGCGATGCCTTCCAGCAGGCTGGCGTAGACATTGGCCATGGCCTGGCCGTAGGTATCGTGGAAGTGTCCAGCGAGTTTGTCCCGGGGCACTTCGGCGCCTACCACTTCGAATAGCCTGCGTGTGGCGCCAGCGGTACCTGTGCCGATGGTGTCGCCCAGGGAGACCTCATAGCAGCCCATCGCATACAGCTCCCGGGCGACCCACGCCACCTGTTCAGGCTTGACCGCCCCTTCATAGGGGCAACCCAGCACGCAGGACACGTAGCCGCGCACACTGACACCGTGCTGTTTTGCGGCCGCCATGATCGGCGCGAAGCGCTCCAGGCTGTCCTTGATGGAGCAGTTGATGTTGCGCTGGGAAAACGCTTCGGACGCGGCGGCGAACACCGCCACCTCTTTCACGCCCGCCGCCAGCGCATCTTCAAACCCCCGCAGGTTCGGCGCCAGGGCGCCATAGGTCACACCGGGCTTGCGCTGGATCTGCGCGAACACCTCGGCGGACCCGGCCATTTGCGGCACCCACTTGGGCGAGACGAAACTGCCGACCTCTATATAGCCCAGGCCGGCGGCGCTCAGGGCATCCACCAGGCGCACCTTGTCGGCGACGCTGATGGGTTGTGCTTCGTTCTGCAGTCCGTCGCGGGGGCCGACTTCGATCAAGCGTACAAAGGAGGGGAGGGACATGGGGATTGACCTGTAATGAGTTGCCAATGATGTCGAGACCGATGATGTATCCCTTGTGGGAGCGAGCCTGCTCGCGATAGCGGTATGTCAGTCAACATCGATGTTGTCCGTTGTATCGCTATCGCGAGCAGGCTCGCTCCCACAGGGGCAGGTTGTGTTACTGGACGATTTCCTCGCCCTCGATCGTCTGCTCCAACGCCTGGATACAGCGTTCTTCGGCGGTGTCGAGTTCCAGCTTCATCTGTTCGATGTCCAGCAATTGCTGTTCGAGCTGTTCCCGGCGCTCGGCGATTTTCGCCAGCATGCTGTGCAACTGTTTCTGATTGCCGCTGGAGGGGTCGTAGAGTTCGATCAACTCGCGGCACTCGGCCAGGGAAAAGCCAATGCGCTTGCCGCGCAGGATCAGCTTCAGGCTGACCTTGTCCCGCGGCGAATAAATGCGCTCCTGGCCCCGTCGCTCCGGGCTCAACAGGCCTTGTTCTTCATAGAAACGGATGGCCCGGGTGGTGATATCCAATTCGCGGGCGAGGTCGGAGATGCTGTAGGTCTGGCTGCTCATGGAAGCGCTCGAAACGAAAGGGGCTGGCGTTAAGCTAAAGGCAGGTTGACGTTCGCGTCAAGCAATGAGGTTCTGCACACAAAACCTGTGGGAGCGAGCTTGCTCGCGATGGCGTCGGATCAGTCACCATGGATATTGGCCGGTCTACCGCTATCGCGAGCAAGCTCGCTCCCACCGTTTCGATCTCTTAAACCTTATCGAGCTTCTTCTCATGGGCCGTCACCTGTTGGCACAGCTCGATCATCTGCTCGCGCATCCAGCGGTTGGCCGGGTCCTGGTCGGTGCTTTCGTGCCAGTAGAGGTGGGTCTCCACCGGTGGCACGTCGTTGACCGGGAGCAGGAAGGCATGCAAATCGTGACGCCGTGCAAAGCGCTCGGGGACGGTCATGACCATGTCGGTCTGCTGCAGCACCTGGGAGGCCATCAGGTAATGCTGGGAACGCAGGGCGATCTTGCGCTGGATGCCCATCTTGCCGAGGGCCAGGTCGACGTACCCCAGCCCGTTGCGGCGGCTGGAAATGTGCACGTGGGTCTGGGCCAGGTAATCATCGAGGGTGATCTTTTCCTTGCCCGCCAGCGGATGGCCCTTGCGCATGGCGCACACGTAGCGATCTTCCATCAACTTGACGTGGCGTACCTGTGGGTCGGTGTTGAGCGGCGCGTCCACGGCGAAGTCGAGGCGGCCAGCGGCCAGTTCTTTGGTGGTTTCACGGCGCTTGGACAGGAAGCTCTCGATCGCCACGGTCGGCGCCAGGCGGCGCAGGCGCTGGAACAGCAGCGGCAGGATCACGCCTTCGGTGAGGTCGGTCATGCTGATGCGGTAGGTCTTGACGGCCTGCAGCGGGTTGAATATCCGGCTTTCCTGCACCGACACCCGCAGCAGCGACAAGGCATTGCGCACCGGGCCGATGATGTTCTGGGCCATGGGCGTCGGCACCATCCCTTGGGCGGTGCGCACGAAGAGCGGGTCGTTGAAGGTCTCGCGCAGACGCGCCAGGGCATTGGACACGGCTGGCTGAGTGATGCCGACGATCTGCCCGGCGCGGGTCAGGTTGGCTTCGGTGTAGATCGCATCGAAGACAATGAAAAGGTTGAGGTCGACCTTGCTCAGATTCATGGCGCTGCACTCTTGTTCTTGGGCTTGTTGTGAGGTGCCGGGTGGCGATGCGAATCAGTGAAACATATATCGGTGATGAATGTTAATACACGCCGAGAATAGGTTAGGTAAATTTTCGTAGCTGAACTAGCATCGATTTCATGACCTAAAACAACCTCTGCCAAGAAGGTGCTGCTCATGGATTTTGCCTATTCCCCCAAGGTTCAGGAACTGCGTGAACGCGTCACGGCGTTCATGGACGCCTACGTCTACCCGGCCGAAGCGGTGTTCGAACGACAAGTGGCCGAGGGCGACCGCTGGCAACCCACGGCCATCATGGAAGAGCTCAAGGCCAAGGCCAAGGCAGAAGGCCTGTGGAACCTGTTCCTGCCGGAGTCCGAGCTGGGCGCCGGCCTGACCAATCTGGAATATGCGCCGCTGGCAGAGATCATGGGGCGCTCGCTGCTGGGGCCGGAGCCGTTCAACTGCTCGGCGCCGGACACCGGCAACATGGAAGTGCTGGTGCGCTACGCCAACGAAGAACAGAAGCAACGCTGGCTCGAGCCGCTGTTGCGCGGCGAGATTCGTTCGGCCTTCGCCATGACGGAGCCGGACGTGGCCTCTTCGGACGCCACCAACATGGCTGCCCGCGCCGAGCGTGACGGCGACCAGTGGGTGATCAACGGCAAGAAATGGTGGACCTCGGGTGCCTGCGACCCGCGCTGCAAGATCCTGATCTTCATGGGCCTGAGCAACCCCGATGCGCCGCGCCATGCCCAGCACTCGATGATCCTGGTCCCGGTGGACACCCCCGGGGTCAAGATCGTCCGGCCGTTGCCGGTGTTTGGCTACGACGATGCGCCTCACGGGCATGCCGAAGTGCTGTTCGATAACGTGCGGGTGCCATACGAAAACGTCCTGCTGGGCGAAGGCCGCGGTTTTGAAATAGCCCAGGGTCGACTCGGTCCAGGCCGGATTCACCATTGCATGCGTTCCATCGGCATGGCCGAACGCGCCTTGGAATTGATGTGCAAACGTGCCGTCAGCCGCACCGCCTTCGGCCAGCCGTTGGCGCGCCTGGGCGGTAACATCGATAAGATCGCCGACTCGCGGATGGAGATCGACATGGCGCGCCTGCTGACGTTGAAGGCGGCATACATGATGGACACGGTGGGCAACAAGGTGGCGAAAAGTGAAATCGCCCAGATCAAGGTCGTCGCGCCGAACGTGGCCTTGAAGGTCATCGACCGGGCGATCCAGATCCACGGTGGCGCGGGGGTTTCCAACGATTTCCCGCTGGCCTACATGTACGCCATGCAGCGCACCCTGCGCCTGGCCGACGGCCCGGATGAAGTCCACCGCGCGGCTATCGGCAAGTTCGAGATCGGCAAGTACGTGCCCAAGGAGATGTTGCGTAGCGGCCGTTGAAGGCCTGTTTCACCCTGGCAACGCCATCGCGCTCACCACCAACCCACTGTGGGTCTGCTCGTGATGGCGTTGGCACATTGCAAGCTGGACCACCGCTATCGCGAGCAAGCTCGCTCCCACAGGGGAGTGTGGGGTGTGCCCGAGATAGATGTCGCACCGCAAACCCACTGTGGGAGCGAGCTTGCTCGCGATGGTGGCCCCCAGGACAGTGAGCCTTCTTACTCCTTGACGCTCATGTACTCCTCGGCCCAACGGATGTAGTCCTCGGGCTGGGTGTAGGTGTGGGTCAGTTCGGTGGCGCTGAGGTCCGACGCCTGGGTGAAGATCTGCCGTTGTTCGCGAAGGCTGTCGTAGGTGGCCTTGATCGCGGCGAAGTAGGCGCCATGGCCATCGATGGTCACGCGTACGCCCAGGTCCGCCAGGCGCTTGTCGTCGCGCAGCAGCGGATTGCCGTAGGTGACAAGCATCAACGGCACCTTCAGGTTTTCACTGATTTTTTCCAGATGATCGAAGTCCTGCACGCCCACCATGCAAATCCCGTCGGCCCCGGCACGCTCATATTGCTGGGTCCGGCTGATGATTTCCTGAACCGGCAAGATCCCGGCGTTGGTCCGGGCGATGATCGCCATTTCCGGATCGACGCGTGCCTCCAGCGCTGCCCGAATCTTGCCGACGCCTTCGGCTACGCCGATCAGGTCGGTGGATTTACGTCCGAACTGGGCCGGCAGCAAGGTGTCTTCGATGGTCAGCGCCGCGACGCCGGCCCGTTCCAGTTCGATGATGGTGCGCATCACGTTCAGGGCATTGCCGTAGCCATGATCGGCGTCGGCAATGACCGGCAACTGGGCCACGCGACCGATACGGGTGGCCTGTTCGGCAAATTCGCTGAGGGTGATCAGGGCGAAGTCCGGCGCGCCCAATACTTGCAACGACGCGACCGAGCCTCCCAGGATGCCTACTTCAAAACCCAGGTCGGCGGCGATGCGCGCCGACATCGGGTCAAACACCGAGGCGGTGTGGTAGCAGGTCTTGGAAGCCAGCAGTTGACGAAAGTTACGACGCAAATCTTGATGGGAAAGCCTGGACATATGAGTTCCACCAATGGAATGGAAAGGCTTGAGCAAAAGTGTCAACGCCGAAAGATCCAAAGGCTATCACGTGGCAAGCGCAAAGATGATGACGAATGTGCATGGGCGATGTTTTCGCTGCATGGGAAAGGCCGCAAACCCGGTCGGTCTGCGGCCAGCGAAAGCATCCTTGGTGGGTCGCTCAGTCCGAGGTTGGCATGCTCCACAGTTGCTTGATCTCGTGGATGTTTGCAACGTTGAAGCGAGTGGGGAACCCGGGGATTGTGCAGTGGGTTTCGTTGATCAACTGCGTTGCGGTGTCGATCACCTGGGTGCTGGCTCGCAACAAGGGCGTTTCATCCCAGTCTTGCATCAGGTCATTCATGGCATTTTCCTTCTTTTTAAATGCCGGACAACGAAACGACTATCCGGTGTTGAGTAATGACAATGTGTCTGTGAATAACGCGATTTCTTGCGTCGCTACACCCGGGTAAAGTGGTCGGTAGTTTTTATCGAAACACCAGGCTTCATCGAGTTTGAGCCAATGTTGCGGGTGAACGAACAGGCTCAATGACGCCGACATCGACATCGGCGGGATCTGTCTATGGATTTCTTTGAGTGCTGGCATGTACAGCACTTCGCCGGGTGCAAGTTTTAGTCGTCGCTCTTTACCCAGGCGCGGTCTCTTATTCTTTTCCAACGGTAGGTCGTCGAGTATCTCGCGGGTGATAGTGGTATAACCGTCACCGCTGTAGCCGACGGCATAAATCTCGAAGTCGTGACTGTGGTTCAGGTTATAGATGAACGTTTCTTTTTCATCAGCCGTTGCTGCCGGTGCCCAGAAATTCAAGCGAAGGCTGAACGAGTCATTGCGGTGCAGGACAAACCCATAGGCGTTATAGAGGCGGCTGCGTGTATCAAAGCCGTCTCGTTGGATCGTGGCATGCAGATGATCGCTCAACAAAGTGCGATTCTTGGCCAACTGCCGCAGGTCTTCGATAATCCGGGATTTATCTCGTCGCAGGTCATGGTTTTTCAACCGTTCGACAAAGGCTTCCAGCTTCATGCCGCCTGCTCGAACGGTTGGAGCAAGTTGTCCAGGCGCGAATCCCGGTGTTTTTTCAGCAACGGGATGTAGCTCAAGGCGTCCTGGGGATTGGCCCGGTAGAGCATCTGGAAGGCTTTCCACGCCACGGCCGGGTGATAGTGGTAGACCAGCTCCCCGGCGACGCGGCGGCGTTCGGGGTCTTGAACCGTTTCGAGCAGTTCCAGGCTCACCAGGTAGCGGGCGGCGCTGTCGTCATGGGGCAGCCAGGCGACCTTGCGTAACGAAGCACGATCGAATACGCCGATGTCTGCACTCCTGTCCGGCAGATTGACCCTGCCTATCAGCCCGGTGTTCGTTTGCGCAGGGCGGCAATAGTCAAAGAGTGTCTGGCTGCCGTCGATCACCAGCGGGTTGTTTTTATCTATGCGTACGGTGTCGGCCTTTTCAAGCCGAGGCCCCTTGAGGGTATATCGCTGTACCTCGAAGGGTCGATCAACGGCAAACAGAATACTCTGGCCGGGTATTGAATACACTTGCGAAGAGACACCGATGGATGTCAGAGCCTTGATGCTGATATTGCCAATGTTCGTGCAATGCAACGTGATGGTGGCCGTGTGCAAGTTGGTAATATTCATGATGGCTGCACGTCGAGAACGGGCATCGGCAAAGGTTGGCTGGCTGTTCAGCTCGGCAATTAATTGGTTGATTTGCGCGGTCATGTCCAATGTTTTTATTTGTGCTGCGATCTCTTCAGGCGGCAGGTACTTGGAAATCAGAGTCTTGATCATGAGCGGGTTCGTTAAAGCAGGGCGATGGGCACAAGTATGGTTTTGGGAGGGGGTGGAGGCAATTATGGAATTGTGGGGAAGTATTGCCGATAAACAATACTTGAGTTGTTAAAGCGGCAGCACGGGCAACTCGGTAACGCTACGCTTTTGGCAGGACGATAAGACCGGCCGCCGGGGCGGCGGTGATCGGACATTGGTTTACGAGGCGCGAGAAAGGTTATGCCGCCACGGCCTGCTGCCCCTGCCTGAGCAGCGCCACGGCGCGCACCGTATCACCCGGTTGCACTTGCAGGCGTTTGGCGGTGAGGCGATCGACGAGAAGGCTGTTGCCATGCAGGCGTGCGCGTGCGCTGGTGACGCGGCAGTTTTCCAGGCGCCGGTTGTGGATCAGCCAGACCGGTGCTTGTTCGTCCGGAGTGCCAATGGCCAGGGTCAGCGCCTGGCTGTCGCGTACGCTGCGGATTTTCGACACCGGCGCTTCGATCACCGGGCCGCCGTCGAAAATGTCGATGTAACCCCTATGGCTGAAACCCTCGGCATTGAGGATCTTCAGGGCTGGTTCGGTGTTCGGGTGAGCCTTGCCGATCACTGCCTGGGCCTGTTCGGTGAGCAGGCAGGTGTACAGCGGCTGGCGCGGCATCAGCTCGGCGATGAACGACTTGTTGCCCATCCCGGACAACTGGTCGGCGTAGCTGAAATCCTTCTGGAAAAAATGCCGTCCCAGGCTGTCCCAGAACGGCGAACAGCCTTGTTCGTCGGCATGGCCCCGCAGCTCGGCAATAAGTTTTTCGCCGAACAGCTGGGAAAACTCGGCCACGAACAGCAGGCGCGCCAGGGACAGCAGGCGCCCGTTGTGCCCGTGACGTTGTTCGGGGTGCAGGAACAACGAGCAGATTTCCGATTGCCCGGACATCTCGTTGTTGAGAAACAGCGTAGGGATCTGCCGCTGGATTCCCAACTCCGGCGCCGAGCTGACCGTGACCCCGACCCGATAGTTGTACCAGGGCTCACGCAGCCCCACCGCCCCGGTCAGGGCGCTGATACCTACCACCTGCCGGTCATCGTCTTCGAGCACGAACAGGTAGTCGGCGTCGGCACGTTCGACTTGCCCGGCGAAGGTCCGCTGGGCCCAGCGAATGCGGTGGGCCAGGCGCTCTTCGTTGGCCGGCAGGCTGGTAAACCCCGGGCCCGCGCAACGGGCCAGGTCCAGCAAGGCAGGCAGATCGGTGATGGCCACCGGACGGACAATCATGATGCAGCTCCTTCATCGTGTCGGTCCAAACGTCGGTGCAGGCCATGGCATCGCGTGAGGTTCATAGGGCAATCACCCGGATCCGCGCGCCATCCCGGATGTCCAGGGCCGTCAGCATGGCGGGCGACAGGGCCACCGGGCCGTCGGCGCGGACGTCCAGCTCGGCGACGATGGCCCGGTAGTTGCCTAGGTGCTCGTTGCTCACCAGGTACAGGCCCCGTGCATCAATCTGCGAGTTCTGCCAGGCCGTAGTGGTGCGACTGTGGGCGATGGAACGGATATTGGCGATACGGGCATGCAAGGTCGGCCCGCCGTCGAAGAGGTCGACGTAGCTGTTGGTTTCGAAACCCTCGCGCTCGAGGATGTCGAAGGCTTCCTGGCCGTCGGGATGCACCCGGCCGATGCAGGCCTGGGCTGCGGGCGGCAGCATGGGCACGTAGATTGGGTACTGCGGCATCAGCTCGGCGAGGAAGGTCCGGCTTTGCAAGCCACACAACCGTTCGGCTTCGACGTAGGGCAGGTCGAAGAAGTGCTGGCCGATGGCGTCCCAGAAGGGCGACTGGCCGTCTTCGCTGCTGAAACCGACGATTTCGGTGATGACCGATTCGGCAAAACGCTGGGGGTGGGCGGCGATGAACAACAGCCGGGCCCGGGACAGCAGCTCTGATTCCGGCGTGCGCACCCGTTCGGCATCGATGTGGAAGCCACGCAGTAGTGTTTGCCCGTTGAGGTCCTGGCACAGCGACAACGCAGGTACGCCGTGCTGGATGTTCAACTCCCGGGATTCGCTGGAAAACGGGCGGTTGCGCAGGCTGTAGAACGGTTCGTTGCAACCGGTGCTGGAGAGGATTTCCGAACAACCGACCAGGCGCCCGGATTCCAGGTCCTGCAAGACGAAAAAGTAATTCTCTGCCCCCGGCCCGTGCGCCTCGGCTGCGAACGAGGCGCACGAGTCGAGGATTTTTTCCTCCAGCCGCCGGGTATCGTCCGGCAGCGACGTGACGCCCACCAGGCTGTCACGGGCCAGTCGTTGCAGTTGCGGCAGATCGGCTAATTGAACTGGACGTAAGGCCAGCATGGATTGCACTCCTGTTCCCAGAGAACCCGGTGACCGGCACCGGGCTTGACGATCACTGTCGATGTCCACGCGTTACAACCATGGCTGGCCGAACCCTTCGACCGCCATTTCTCATTGACCCGCCGGATCGGGCAGGGCGGTACGACTGCCGAATTTGTTGAGCAGGCACAAATAGACCACACCCGCGGCGATCCAGATCAGGCCGAGTTTCTGCGCGGCCACGCCCATGTTGTACATGATGGCCGCGACGATCACGAAGCCGACCAGTGGGCAGATCAAGTGACGAATCAATTGGCCGGACCGCTGGCGGCGCCAGTAATGGTTGATGACGGTGATGTGCAGCAACATGAAGCCGCTCAGGGCGCCGAAGTTGACCAGGGAGGTCAGGGTGTCCACGGCGTTGATGAACAGGTAGCAGATCAGCAACGACAGCACCGCCACCAGGTAGATACTCATGTAGGGGGTGTTGTGTTTCGGATGGACCTTGGCCAGTACCTTGGGCAACTGGCCGTCCCGGGCCATGCCGAACAACAGGCGCGACACCGCTGCCTGGGAGGTGATCGCCACCGCTACACCCCAGGCCAGGGCGGTGGCCACCGCGGTCAAGGTGGCCAGCCAACCGCCGGCCGCCAATTCGGCGATTTCATAGAAGGCGGTATCGGCGGACTTGAAACCCATGCCGGCTGCCAGATCGGTGGCGATCCAGGTCTGCACCACGAAAATCGCCCCCATCACCAGCAAGGTCACCAAGGCGGCCTTGCCGACGCTGCGGCCCGGGTCGCCCTTGATTTCTTCGGCCAGGGTGGAAATGGCGTCGAAGCCCAGGAACGACAGGACCGCGATGGACACGGCTTGCATCAGCAGGGCGAAGTTGAAGTGTTCCGGGCTGTACAGCGGCGCCAGGGTCAATTGGCCATGTCCGGCCCCGCCGTGCAGGGCATTCCAGGCGTAGAACAGGAAAATCCCCAGCACCACCAACTGTGCCAGCAGGAAAATGATGTTCATCCGTGCGGTGAACGTGATACCTCGCAGGTTGACGAAGGTCGCGCTCACCAGGAATGCCAGGATGAAACCGACCTTGGGAATGTCCGGGTACAAATGGTTCAGCGCCATGGCGGCGTAGACATAGAGCAGCGGCGGGATCAGCAGGTAGTCCAGCAGCATCAGCCAGCCAGCGATGAACCCGACGTGTGGGTTAAGGCCTCGTTGCGCGTAGGAATAGACCGAACCTGCCACCGGAAAGGCCCGGGCCATGCTGCCGTAGCTCAAGGCGGTAAACAGCATCGCCACCATGCCGATGATGTACGCCAGCGGCACCATCCCTGGGGCTTCGGCGTTGACGTAGCCATACACGCCGAACGGTGCGATGGGGATCATGAAAATCATCCCGTATACCACCAGGTCTGTCAGCGACAGGCCGCGTTTCAATTCCTGCTTGTAGCCAAATGCCTCAATGCTCATGAGCCGTTTTCCTTTTCAGCTGTGTGGGTGGCGCTTGCTTGCTGTCTGTCGCTGGTAACTTGCCGCTGCCGCTACAGCAGGGGCGCCAGGTAGGCGCTCCAGGTCCGTACCCCTTCTGGGCTGCGCAACTGGTCGTTGCGCACTTCGATCAGCACCGAATCCAGGCCGCGGCCATCGCCGTGCACCGGGACCGTCATGTCGGTCAGGGGGTTGATCTTGTAGGGCTGGTTGCCCGCTGCCCGCAGCGAATGCCGGCTCAGTCCGTCGACGATGCGCTGGGCGTACTCCTTGGCTTCGCCGAACAGCACGCCGGCTTCCAGGGCGCGTGGCTGGCCATAGAACACCGGGGTGAAACTGTGGATGCCCACCACGCGCACCGGCCGGTTGGCGGCCAGGCGTCGGTCGATCAGTGCCCGCAAGCGATCATGAAAGGGATGGAACAGGCACTGCTGGCGATACTCGCGCGTGGCCTCGTCCAGGTCGTGGTTGCCCGGGACCTGGTAGATCTCGCTCTGGGCCGGAATGCTGTCCGGCACGTGCAGCGGGCGGTTGAGGTCGATCAACAGCCGTGAGTAATTGGCCGACAGCAAGGTCGCACCGAGGGTTTCGGACAGGCGTTCGGCCAGCAGCAGCGCGCCGATGTCCCAGGCGATATGCTCCTGGGACGCGGTTTCATCCAGGCCCAGGTCGTTGAGCGCCACGGGAATGAAACGGCTGGCGTGTTCGCACACCAGCAGCACCGGGTGGTCGGATTCCTCCCGGATCAGTCGATAGGCCGGCCTGGTGTAGAGGCCTGATTCAGCACATTCAATAGATTCGCGCATAGTGCTCGCAACGCTCGGCAGGTGAGAGCGCCTGGGTCAAGGCCTGCTCCTGGGCCTTCAAGGCGAAATAGGTTTCGACCAGCGGGCCGGGCAGGGCCTCGAGCAGCGCCCCGCTGTGGCGCAGGCAGTCCAGTGCCTGGGCCAGGGTTGTCGGCAGGGCGATAATGCCACGGGCGCGACGTTGTGTTTCATCCAGCTCATCGGGTATTTCATCGGTGACAGCGTTCAATGCCAATCGGTGCTGGATGCCCAGCCGCCCGGCAATCAACAGCGCGGCCATCGCCAGGTGCGGTGAGGCGGTGGCGTCCATGGCGCGGAACTCCAGGTTGTACTGGTTCGCCAGCGGCTTGCCACCCAGGCTCACGGTCGGGCAGATGCGCAGCGCCGCTTCGCGGTTGCGCTGTCCCAGGCATGCATAGGATGCGCTCCAATGATGAGGTTGCAGGCGTGCGTAGGACAACGGCGTCGGCGCGGTCAGCGCGCACAGCGCCGGCAGATAATGCAGCACACCCGCGGCCCAATGCTGGCCGAGGCTGGACAAGCCATTGCTGCTGGCGGCGTCATGCAGCACCGGGTCTGCGCTCAGGTCTTGCAGGCTCAGATGCAGATGCACGCCGTTGCACACGGCATTTTCCGAGGTCTTGGGGGCGAAACTCACGTCCAGGCCCATCTGCCGGGCGATCTCGCGGGTGATTTCCCGTACGTTCACCGCCCGATCGGCGGCGGCTACGCCCAGGGTCGGGCGGCAGGTGATCTCGTATTGCTG
The DNA here is from genome assembly GCF_900104425.1 of Pseudomonas sp. NFACC13-1. Lineage (NCBI taxonomy): Bacteria > Pseudomonadati > Pseudomonadota > Gammaproteobacteria > Pseudomonadales > Pseudomonadaceae > Pseudomonas > Pseudomonas sp. NFACC13-1. Next base: position 132,918 of record NZ_FMXV01000018.1, read on the forward strand.
CTTGCCGTATTCCGGCAGGAACATTTCCGGCTCGACGCCGCCGGCCCGCAGGGCACTGAGCAGCCACCCGGCGAACCCGGCCTGCTGGCGCTGGGCCTGGAGGCTGAAGGCCAGGCGATCAGGCTGCGCAGGCGTGGCAGACAGGTTGAATTCATGTTCGAACGCGGCGAAAACCTGCAGGCCCAGTTCGCTGCGATAACGCTCCACTTCGTCCTGCAGCAGCGTGCGCGGGCAGGCGCTCCAGGGCCGGCCGTCGGTCTCCCGGATATCGCAATGGATGAAGTCCAGGGCCGGTGCCTGGGCGTCGGGGCCATTGTTGACGGTCACCCGGCTGGACAGGTCCGGTACCAGCCGCAGGTCGCCATAGGCACCCCAGGGGTTGGTCGAGGCGATGACATCCTGGGGCGTCAACGCGCTGTTGGCCGGCACCCAGCCGCAACCGGCGGTGACGTAGTGGGGCAACTCATCGCTGGGGAACGAGCGCCCGCGGGTCACGCCGATCAGGTCGGTGGTCACCAGGGTCGTGACCGGCAGCGGTGCGAGGAGGGCAGCGGCATCGAGACGGCTCATGGCTGCATCTCCTGCAAACGAGCGAGTACGGTGTCGGTGTCGGTGATCCAGCAATAGCCCTTGATCGCGTTCAGGCACGCCAGGTGCCGTTGTTCGGTGTAGGTCGCGCAGGCGTCTTCCACCAGCGTGACCAGGTAACCGCGGTCGGCGGCGTCACGCACGGCCATGTCGACGCACTGGTCGGTGACGATTCCGGCGACGATCAGGTGCCGGGTCTGCAGGTTGCGCAGCACGTAATCGATGTTGGTGGAATTGAACACCCCGGAGGAGGTCTTGGGCAGCACGATTTCGTTTTCCTGCGGCGCCAGTTCGGCAATGATTTGCGCCTCGGGGCTGCCCTTGGGCAGGTGCATGTCCGACAGCTTGTGATCCAGGGAGCGGTCGCGGCCATCGGCGGTGAGGCTTTCGATGTGGGTGTGCAACACGTTGTGCTGTGCCGCGCGCATCGCCTCGAGCAAGCGCTGCTGGTTGGGGATGACCTGCTGGCGGGCCCGCTGGAGGAAATACCCGGCCTCGGGGCTGTGCAGGTGAGCATCGAATTGCGGTTCCAGCCAGGCGCGTTGCATGTCCACCAACAGCAGGGCCGTGTGCTGGCGGGTGAACGGCAAATCCCGGGGCGAGCGGTGGGGGAGCGAGAACATCCTTATTTTTCCTCCAGCAGGTGCGTGTTGAACTCGGTGCGCAGGGCGTCGATGCCTTCCAGGCGTTCGGCCAGCTCGGGGCATTGCAGGGTCAGGCAGGCGATCAGGGCTTCGACCTGGGCCAGCGCCGGCACCAGGCTGTCGAAGGCCGAAGCCGATTCCACCGGGGCGCTGATGATCAGGTCGGCCAGCTCGCGCAACGGCGAAGCATAGACGTCGCTGAACAGGACGACCCGGGCGTGCCGCGCCTTGGCCGCGCTGGCCACGCGCAGGGCCTGGGCCTGGTAGCGACGGTAATCGAAAATCAGCACCACGTCCTGGCGCTGCACGTCGAACAGGCGGTCAGGCAGTTGGGCGTTGTCTTCCAGGGCAAAGCAGCCGGCGCGCAGCAATCGCAAATGGTTGAGCAGGTAGTGGGCCAGGAAGCTGCTGAAGCGCCCGCCGAAACAATGCACCTGGTGGCGACTGTCGAGCAACCACTGTACGAGAATGCGCACGTCTTCGGGTTGGGTCAGGGCCTGGGTGTCGACGAGGTTGCGTTGGCTGGCGGCCAGGTACTGGCTCCAGGTATCGCCTTGCTGCAATTTGGCCCGGGGTCGCAGCAGCGTGCGAGGGGAGCGCAGGCGATGGTCCATGTCACTGAGCAGCGCATCCTGGAATTCGGCATAACCGCCAAACCCGAGTTTTTTCACCAGCCGTACGATGGTCGGGTCGCTGACGCCAGCATGGTCCGCCAGGCGTGACATCGGCCCGAGGCCGTTGCGTGGGTAGTGATCGAGCAGGGCACGGACGACCTTGCGTTCCGACGGCGTCAACACCAGGCCGGGATCGGTGATCAGGTCTCTGAGGGGCGGCATCCGTGCTCCTTGCCTGGATGTAATGTTGAATTTCTTTCATAACTCCTGAAAACAGTATTTATGTAGCTGGTGCTACATGTCCAGCGGTTTTTACGTTCCGTTTAAAATGCTCCAAAGTTGTGCGAAAACCTTGTAGGAGTTGGTCTCGGCCAGGTGGAATGAGTATGTCGGCCGTTTCATCTTGGACATGTCGGACATAACGCCTTTTTGTCTCACTTATTTGATTTCGTATAAGGTGCTGTACAGCTAAACCCGGGAATATCCCCTCCATGCGACCCGTTCGATTACCCGAGAATCCAGTGTGCAAGCCACTCGCCTGACGTTGATCTGCCACGCCCGCACCATTGCCCAGAAACAGGCGCGCTTCAGCGTGGATGAGGCGCTGGACGCCGACTGGCTGAGGCGACGCGGGCAGGTCGAGCATGGCTATCGAAACGTCCGGCAACTGCTGTGCGGGCCGGAACTGCGCACTCGCCAGACGGCCGCGTTGTTCGGCGACGAGTCCCGGGTGGACCCGGCCCTGGCCGATTGCGATCTGGGACGCTGGCGCGGGTTATCCATCGATGAATTGCTCAAGGTGGAACCGCAGGCCCTGCAAACCTGGCTCGACGATGCCGAGGCGGCCCCCCATGGCGGTGAATCCGTCGCTCGCTTGTGTCGCCGTGTCGGGGATTGGCTGGCCAGCCTGGAAACCCGACCGGGGCATCTGCTGGCCGTCACCCACCCCTTCGTGATCCGCGCAGCCTTGATAAACGTCCTGGGCTGCCCGGCCGCCACCTTCAATCGAATCGACATTGAACCGTTGTCCACCCTGGAATTGCGTTTCAACGGCGTATGGCGCTTGCGCACCCAGGAACCTGACCAGGAGTCGCCGTGATGAAGAGGTTGTCAGTCATTGGCATTGGGGCCGGCGATCCGGATCACCTGACGATGCAGGCCGTGAAAGCCTTGAACCGTTTGGACGTGGTCTTCCTCATGGACAAGGGCCCGGCCAAGGACAAACTGTTGGACCTGCGGCGCGAAATCTGTCGACGCCACATCGTGGATCGCACCTGCCGTTTCGTCGAAACCTGCAGCCCGGAACGTCAACGCGGCGACCTGGGCTACACGGACAGCGTCGAAGCGCTGAACCGTGCGAAACAGGCCACCTTCGCACGGTTGATCGATGAAGAACTGTCCGACGGGCAGCATGGCGGTTTTCTGGTGTGGGGCGATCCGGCGTTGTACGACAGTACCGTGCGCATCCTGCAGGCTATTCTCGACGAGGGCCGTTGCGCCTTCGAATTCGAGGTGATCCCCGGCATCACCAGTGTTCAGGCCCTGGCCGCCCGGCACAAAGTGCCGTTGAACAGCATTGGTGGTGCGCTGGAAATCACCACCGGACGCCGCTTGGCAGCGGGGCAGATGGGCGACGCGGCGAGCGTGGTGGTGATGCTCGATGCCGAGGATGCCTATCGCCAGGTGAGCGATCCCGATACGCAGATTTACTGGGGCGCCTATGTGGGGACGCCGGATGAAATCCTGATCGCCGGCCGGCTGGGGGATGTGGCCGATGACATCGAACGCACCCGCAAGGCCGCGCGAAAAGCCAATGGGTGGATCATGGATACGTATTTGTTGCGTAAGCCTCAATGAGGCTTGCTACAGGATTTCATAACCCCGGCTTTTTAGCCCCGCCCAAACCGCTCCCGATACACCGACGGCGCCAACCCCACGACGCTGCGAAACGCCACGCGAAAGCTCTCCACCGAGCGGTAGCCACACAGTTGCGCGATAATGTCGGTGTTGTCGCCGGTGCTTTCCAGCAGCTCGCGGGCCCGGGCCAGGCGTTCGTGTTGCAGCCAGGCCTTGGGCGACATGCCGCAGGCCTGGGTGAAGTGGCGCAGGAAGGTGCGTTCGCTCATGGCCGCCTGGCTGGCCAGTTCGCGCACACCGAGGGGGGCGTGCAGGCGCTCGCGGGCCCATTGCATGACGCTCGACAGGTCGCTGCGTGGCGTACGGCTGACCGGTGAGGGAATGAACTGCGCCTGGCCGCCCGTACGTTGCGGTGACATCACCAACCGGCGGGCCACGGTGTTGGCGACCTGGACGCCATAATCCCGTGCCACCAGGTGCAGGCAGGCATCGATGCCGGCGGCGCTGCCCGCCGAAGTGATGACCTGGCCCGAGTCCACGTACAGCACATCCGGGTCGACCCGGACGGCGGGAAAGCTCTCGGCCAGTTCGTCGGTGTAGCGCCAGTGAGTCGTGGCGCCCAAGCCATCGAGCAGCCCGGCGGCGGCCAGTACGAAGGCCCCGGAGCAGATCGAAAGTAGGCGCGCCCCACGGGCGTGGGCCCGGCGTAGTGCATCGAGCAACGCCTCGGAAGGTGGCTCGCTGCGGCTGCGCCAGCCTGGCACGACAATGGTCCGGGCGGTTTCGAGCAGTTCCATGCCGCCATCGGCCAATACCTGGAAGCCACCCATGGCGCGCATCGGGCCGTCATCGACCGCGACGATCCGATGCTCGTACCAGGGGAAATCGAATTCCGGCCGCTCCAATCCGAAGATCTCGACGGCAACGCCGAATTCAAAGGTGCATAGGCCGTCGTAGGCGAGGATCGCGACCAGACCTGGTAGAGGCTGCATTTGTCGGAAAATTCCCACAGAGTGTCTTGTACGCCACTGTAGCCGCAAGCCGGGGGGGGATAAAGTCTCTTCACGCCTTTATCTACCCTTGGAGTACACCCCCATGACCAGCCTGGTTCGCGAAGTGCCTGCCGCCCCTTCCGATATCGCCCTACAGCATTTCAGCCGTCGCCTGTCATTCGAAACGGATTGTTCCGATGTTCACGCCAGCCAACAGGCCGGCAATGTCGACTTTGTGCTGGTGGATGTACGCGGACCGCTGGCTTACGAACGCGGCCACGTACCCGGGGCGATCAACCTGCCAACCCGCACGCTCACCGCCCAGGCATTGGCCGCCTATGCCAAGACCACCCTGTTCGTGGTGTATTGCGCCGGCCCCCATTGCAATGGCGCGAACAAGGCGGCGGTGCGCCTGGCAACCTTGGGTTACCCGGTCAAGGAAATGATCGGCGGCGTCATGGGCTGGCTCGATGAAGGCTTTCGCCTGACCGGCTCGGTGGAGCGTGTGGCGGATCAGGCTATTCGTTGTGACTGCTGACTTGGTTTTTATAGTTTGTGTGTATATCCGTTGCTGCGGTAACGGCCACTTAGGGTTCCGCCCTTACGGCGGGTCACTTTTGGCAAACGCCCCAAAAGTAACCAAAAGGTCTTTGCCCCGGTATGACTCACCCACATGGGTTACGAATCAGTTCACGCACATAGGTAACAGTTTTTAACTGGCAGGGTCGATTTCGCGAGGATCTGACCATGCCCTGGAGAGAGCTGAAACCTATGGACCTCAAAGTGATGTTCATCGCTGAGTATCTATCCGAAAAGCACAGCTTTAGCCGGCTGTGCCAGGACTATCAGATCAGCCGAAAGACTGGCTACAAGTGGGTCGAGCGCTATGAGCTGGAGGGACCCAGTGGGCTCGACGAACGTAGCCGCCGACGGCACAACCAAACCTATGTGGTACCGCTGGTTGTGAGGCAGGCCATCATTGAGCTTCGTTCTGTTGGCGAAA